>NZ_JABWDV010000395.1 GCF_013362995.1 Streptomyces sp. TRM64462
GGCCGACCCCCCTCGCCCCCACCGGCCGCAGGGCCCGCGCGGCGGAGCCCGAGCCGGCCGACCGTATCGCCGAGGCCGTCGCAGCGGCGCTCACCGACCACGACGGCGACATCGAAGCGGCCACGGCCGCCCTGGTCAGGAGGGCCATCCCGGACGCCATGGCCCTCCTGGACGAGTGCCGCACCGGCGGCCGCTACGACATCGTGGCGTACCCGTGGATCCCCGACATCCTCCGCAAGCCCGGCGCGCGCGGCTCGGACCAGATCTGGGAGGCCCGTCCCAAATGGACCCGCCCGCACCTCCCCGCCGGCACCCACGAGGTGACCCGCCCTCGACATCAACGGCGCCTACCTCTCCGCACTCAAGACGCACCTGCCGATCGGCCAGCTGGAACACACCACCGGCGGCGCCCACGACCCGCGCCGCGCCGGCGTCCACCTCATCACCCCACCGCCCTGGACCCACGAGGACCACCTGCCCAACCCCCTCGGCAACCGCGACGAACCGGGCCCCCTCTGGGTCACCGAGCCCACCCTCCGCCTCCTCCTGCGCCTCTCGGGCCCCCGCTACGGGCTCTGCGACCCGCCGGAGATCCACGAGTCGTACACGTCGGGAGCCACCGAGAACCTCCTGGAGAAGTTCCGCGTCGCCCTCAAGTCGGCCCGCGACCGCGCCATCGACGCGGACGACGAGGTGACGCTCGAATACGTCAAGGCGATGTACTCGAAGTTCGTCTCCACCATGGGCGAGTCCAACTACAACAGGGACCTCTACCGCCCCGACTGGATGCACCTCATCCGCAGCCAGGCCTTCGCGAACCTCTGGATGAAGGCGTACAAGTCCCACACCGAGGGCCTCCTCGTGGTCCGCGCCATGGGCACCGACGAACTCCACGTCACCGGCGACTGGCGCCGCGTCTTCGCGGAGGGCCGAGGCGTCGCCGAGGTGAAGGTGAAGGACACCTACACCATCACCCCGGCCCCGTAGCAGAGCGGCTGCCCTGTCGGAGTACGTGCCCCGCCGTCGCGTCGACGTGCTCCGCCACCACCTCGTGCGGTGAAAGAGGCCGTTCGAAGAAGGTCTCCAGGACGACGATGGCCTGTGTACCGCTGACTCCGTCGATGGCGTAGATCCGGCGCAGGACGTCCTGGAGCTGTTCGGTGGTCGTGGTTCTCACCTTCACCAGCACGGACGCGCTGCCGGCGATGACGTGCGCTTCGAGAACCTCGGGCAGCGCGGCGAAGCTCTGCGCCGAGTCGCCCATCCAGGACGTGGACTCGACCATCACATAGGCCAGGACACCCTGCCCCACCGCGGCGGGGTCCACGTCGACGGTGGTGCGCCGGATGACGCCGCGCTCACGCAGCTTGCGGACACGTTCGTGGGCAGCCGCGGCGGACAGCCCCACGACTTTGCCGAGCGCGGCATAGGACTGGGTGGCGTCGAGCTGAAGCTGCGCCAGCAGTGCACGGTCGACGTGATCCACAACTCTCCATTCAGTAAACCCTTGTGAAGACCATATGACATCAAGCATTGTTCCCTCCAGGCCAAACAGCATCAGCCATCACCTGAGGGTGAAGACCATTGAGGGGGAAGTCCATGACCACTGAGCACCCCGGCTTGTACGAATGCCTCGACGACAGATTCCGCACCGGCCGGTGCATGAACGGCGACGAGGGCCTGGAGGTCCTGTACAGCGGATGCCGCTGGGTGGAAGGGCCGCTGTACGTGCCCGCCTGGCGTCAGGTGGTCTGGAGCGACATCCCCAACGACCGGATGCTGCGCTGGGACGAGGAGACCGGCGCCGTCAGCGTGTTCCGCCGTGGTGCCGGGCACCCGAACGGCAACACCCTCGACCGTGAGGGTCGCCTGATCACCTGCGAGCAGGGCAACCGCCGGGTGACACGCACCGAGCACGACGGCACCCTCACGGTCCTGGCTGACCGCTGGCAGGGAAAGCGCCTCAACAGCCCCAACGACGCGACCGTGAAGTCCGACGGCTCGATCTGGTTCTCCGACCCGGACTTCGGCATCACCAGCGACTACGAGGGCTACCGCGCGGACAGTGAGATCGGCGCCAACAACGTCTACCGCATCGACCCCGCCACCGGCGAGGTACGCCTGGTCGCCGACTGCTTCGGCGCCCCGAACGGGCTGGTCTTCTCGCACGACGAGCAGCAGTTGTACGTTTCCGACACCGGCGCGGGCTTCATCCGGGTCTTCGACGTACGCGACGACGGCACGCTGTCGGACGGGAAGGTCTTCGCCGACGCGTCCGCCCGCGAGGCGGCCCGCTTCGACAACCTCCGCTTCGACGACGCCGGCCGGCTCTGGGCCGCCGCGATGAACGACGGCGTGCACTGCTACGACCCCGACGGCACCCTGCTCGGCCGGCTGAACGTCCCCGAGGCGGTGGCCAACATCTCCTGGGGCGGTGCCAAGCGCAACCGTCTCTTCATCGCCGCGGAGACCAGCCTCTACTCCGTGATCATGGGCGTCACCGGCACACACCCCACAGGCCCGGGCCACAGGCCCTGGCTTCGCCGGGACGCTCGGTGAACAACCGACGCGCCCGCGGCTTCCCTCCAGCGAGATCATGAGCTTATGATCATGACAAGGCGGGGTCGTAGCACAGAGGTAGTGCGCCGCGACAGCATCTCGGAGGACGTCGGTTCGAATCCGACCGCCCCGCCCCTCACCTCACCTCACGCCCCCCGCTCCGCCAGCGCGACGTTCGCCGCGACCGGGAACGCCAGGCCGTTCGCCACGCACGGCGTCAGCTCCTCGGCGACCTCCGAGGCGATCCGGTCCCGGTCGGGCGTCGCCATCGCAGGCAGCGGCGCCGCGCCCAGAAACGCCTCGACCCACTCGTGGGCCGACGCGCAGCGGACCGTACGGGTCTGCCGACTGACCTCCACGTTCCGGAACCCGGCCGCGGTCAGCAGCCGGCGCAGCTCGTCCGGATCGGCCAGATCGAAGATCGCCCGCAGGAACCGCACCGCCTGACCCGGCGCGGGCAGCACCCGCTCGAACGCCGCCTCGAACGGGTGGAAGCCCGGCGAGCGGACATCGCACCACACACTCAGCGCGACCCGGCCGCCCGGCGCCAGCACCCGGCGCAGCTCGCGCAGCGCCGTCACCCGGTCGCCGAAGAACTGCAGCCCCTGCTGGCAGAACCCGATGTCGAAGGCGCCGTCCGGCAGCCCGGTGTCCAGGGCGTCCGCCTGCCTCCACGCGACCGACACCCCGTCGTCGGCAGGCGTGGACCGCCGTGCCAGGGCCAGCATGTCGGCGTTCAGATCGACACCGGTCACCGCGCCGCCCGGCCGGACCCGGGTCGCGGCCTTGTGGGCGACGACGCCGGTGCCGCACGCCAGATCGAGCACCCGCTCACCCGGCCGCGGGCCGACCGCGTCGACCAGCGCCTCGGCCCAGGGCTCGAACAGCAGGGGCACGAGCCGGCTCCCGTAGTTCTCGGCGGTCTCGGCCTTCGCCCAGGCGCCCTGCGTACCGCTCTGCGTACCGGTGGTGGCGGTCATCGCCCTCACGCTCCTTCTCCGGTCGTACGAGCTGTCACGCCCGTACGAACTGCCGCCTTCGTACGAGTCGAGCCTCGGCCCGTCGGGAGCGCCGGACAAGAACCGTTTGTAAACCACCCGCCACCCCTCCCGGCGCCGCCCGGTTCACCAACAGAACTGGCGGCCCCGCGCACCCGGCGGGACACTCGTCACGTGCGGAACTACGGGCAGTACTGCCCCATCGCGCGAGGCTCCGGGATCATCGCCGAGCGATGGACACCGATCATCCTGCGCAACGTCCTGCTGGGCTGCCGCACCTTCAACGAGATCGCCGCCGGCGCCCCCGGACTGTCCCGCGCCCTGCTGACCCGGCGGCTGCGCGAGCTGGAACACGCCGGAGTCGTCGCCGCACGCCCCAAACCGGACGGGCACGGCTCGTACTACATGCCGACGCCGAAGGGACGCGAACTGTGGCCGGTGCTCCAGGCGCTCGGCGACTGGGCGCAGCGCTGGATGGACGTCACCGCCGAGGAGGCCGATCCGGACCTGGTCGTGTGGTCCTGGTGCCACACGTCGCTGCGCCGGGACCTGCTGCCTCGGCGGCGCGTGGTCGTGCGTTTCGAGTTCGGTGCGCATGCCCGCCAGGCCCGCGTGTGGCTGCTGCTGGAGCACGGTGCCGGGGAACTGTGCGGTTTCGACCCGGGCTTCGGCGAGGACGTGGTCGTCACCGTCGAGGACCCGCTGACGTTCGCCCGCTGGCACCTGGGCCTGGTGGAGTGGGCCACGGCCCTCAAGTCGGGTGCCGTACGGGTCGAGGGCCCGCGCGACCTGTGCCGGGCGTTGCCGACGTGGAACGGCTACCCGCAGGTCCAGGCCCGGCGCCGCACCGAGCACGAGCGCGCCCCCGGCGGCACGGCACCCCCGCCCCCGGAGGCCGTACCGGCCGCGGTGGCCGCCCCTCCACGACGTACCGCCCAGCGCGCGCAGAGCGACACCGCGGCCTTCCCCGGCTTCACCGGCCGGCTCGTCACCCCCCGCGACACCGACTACGACGCGGTACGGGCCGTGTGGAACGGCGCGGTCGACCGCAGGCCCCGCTACATCGCCCGCTGCCAGTCCCCGTCCGACGTCGCCGCCGCCATCCGCCACGCCCGCGAACGCGGCCTCACCCTCGCCGTACGGGGCGGAGGCCACGGCGTGGCCGGGACATCGGTGTGCGACGACGGCCTGGTGGTGGACCTGGCCCCGATGAAGTCCCTCACCATCGACCCGGCGGACCGTACGGTGACCGCCGGCGCGGGCACACTCTGGGGCGAACTCGACGCCGCGACACAGGCGTACGGCCTTGCCACCACCGGCGGCCTGGTGTCCCGCACCGGCATCTCGGGCCTCACCCTGGGCGGCGGCCTCGGCTGGCTGATGCGCCGTCACGGACTGGCGGCCGACCGGCTGACCGCCGCCGAGCTGATCACCGCCGACGGCAGCCGCCTCACCGCCACAGCGCGGGAGAACCCGGACGTCTTCCGGGCGCTGCGCGGCGGCGGGCCGGGCATCGGGGTGGTCACCTCCTTCACATACCGGATGGCCCCGCTCGCGGGCGAGGTGCTGTCCGGCCCGGTCCTGTGGCCGCTGGAGGACGCGCCGGCAGTCCTGCGCGGATACCGGGACCTCGTGGCACACGCCCCACCGGAGGTGGCGACACTCGTCGTACTGCGGCGGGCACCGGCGGCGCCGTTCCTACCGGTCGAATCACACGGCCGCCCGATCTGCATGATCGCGATGCTGGCCCTGGCGGAGGCAACCCGCGCGGAACGCCTCCTGGCGCCCCTGCGCGCGCTCGGCCGCCCGCTCCTCGACATGGTGAAATGGCGCCCCTACACAGGCCTGCAGACCCTGTTCGACACCGGCGTCCCGCCCGGCTGGCACTACTACTGGAAGTCCACGGGCCTGCGCGACCTGGCCGACCCCGTGATCGACACGCTCGTCGACCACGCGGCCTGGGCCGGCTCGCCACGCAGCTACGCACTCCTCCTCCACCTGGGCGGCGCGGTCGCCGACACCGACCCCGAGGCCACCACGTTCACCCGCCGCGACGTCCCGTTCGAACTGAACGTCAACGCCGTCTGGCTGCCCCACCAGCCCCTCGGCCCACCCGAACGCGCCTGGGCCCGCGACTACGTCGCCGCCCTGGCCCCGCACCGGTCGGGCGTGTACGTCAACTTCCTCGACGCCGACGACCAGGACCGCGCCCCCGAGGCATACACCCCGAAAACCCGCACCTTCCTGACGGAACTGCGCGCCCGCTACGACCCGGACGGCGTGTTCACACCTCCCCCGTGACAACCCATGCGCAAGCAGTCACCAGCATTGGCCCAGTGGTGCCCGCATGCATGACGTGCACAAGATGGAAGACAACACGAAACCTGGTGCGTTGCGCAGATCTCACACTGACCGGTCACGCACCGTCACAAGGAGGCGGGGCCATGACCACCGCCGAAGGAATATTCGAGCCGAAGGTCGAGCCGTACAAGGTGGCGCCCGAGACCTACGTCATCCCGCAGCTGCTGGAGGCGCCGCCGGTCGGCATGTTCTACGTCAACTCCATGGTCATCACCGGCAGCGAACCGGTGCTCGTCGACACCGGTGCGCCGTCGAACCGGCAGCAATGGCTGGATCACGCCTGGAGCCTGGTCGATCCAGCCGACGTGCGCTGGGTCTTCCTGACCCACGACGACCACGATCACGCGGGAAACCTCCGCCAGGTCATGGCCACCTGCCCGAACGCCACCCTCGTCACGACCTGGTTCTCGATGGCCCGCTATGCCATCGATACCGAGGAGTTCTGGATGCCGTTCAACCGCTCCCGCTGGGTACGCGACGGCGAGAGCTTCACAGCCGGGGACCGCACGCTCCTGGCGATCAAGCCACCCTTCTTCGACAACCCGACAACGCGCGGACTGTTCGACCCCAAGACGCGCGTCTACTGGGCGGCGGACACCTTCGCCACGGCCCTCCCGCACCCCGCCGAAGACGCCGCCGACCTGGACCGGGACGCCTGGCGTGAAGGCATGCTCCTGGGCAACCGACTGAACCACCCGTGGCATCAATGGCTGGACACCGGCAAGTTCAACAAGCACGTGGACCGCGTCCAGGACCTCGATATCGACACCGCGGCGTCCTGCCACGGCCCTGCGATCCACCGCGACCTGATCGACGAGGCGTTCGAACTCATCCGCAAGGTCCCGGAGCTGCCCTACTGGGAGGAGCCGGGGCAGGACTTCCTGGAAGGAATCATCGCGGCGACAGCGAAGCCGGTCGTGCCCTGACGCGGCACCACACCGCCGACGTCAGGTCTCGTCGGGACCGCTCACGGCAGGCGGCCGTCGAGCGGCAGTGAGACGGACGTCGATAGAATCTGCGCGCACGTTCACGGGGGAGGGCGAAATCCGCATGCTGACGCACGGACTTGACGGACCGTCTCATAGAGGACCGTCCCACATCGGCCCGTTCCGGACCGTCGCCGCACTGGGGCGTGGCGGCATGGGCGAGGTGCTGCTGGCCGTCGGGACGGACGGTCGGCTTGTCGCCGTCAAGCGGGTGCACGCCGACTTGGCCGAGGACCCCGGATTCCGCTCGCGGTTCCGCCGCGAGGTGGACGCGTCACGGCGGGTGTCGGGCGCCTACACCGCCCCGGTGATCGATGCCGATCCGGACGCGTCGACGCCCTGGCTGGCCTCTCTGTTCCTGCCGGCTCCCTCACTGAGCGACGCGCTCGACGCGGCCGGAACACTGCCGGAGGACGCCGTCCGGCAGCTCGCCGTGGGCCTCGCGCGGGCCCTGGAGGAGATCCACCGGGCGGACCTGGTGCACCGGGACCTGAAGCCCTCCAACGTCCTGCTGACGGAGGACGGCGTCCGGGTCGTCGACTTCGGCATCGCCCGTGCGGCCGACCACGAGACGAAGCTGACGCACACGGGGGCGCTGATCGGCTCGCCCGCGTTCATGTCCCCCGAGCAGGTCCGGGGCGAGCCCCCGGGGCCGCCGAGCGACGTTTTCTCACTCGGTGTCACCCTCGTCACTGCCGCGACGGGCAGGGCACCGTACGCCGGGGAGTCGCCGCTCGCGCTGATGCACGCCGTCGCCCACGACGAGCCCGATCTGAGCGCCCTACCGCCCGGCCTCCTCCCGATAGTCGCCCCGTGCCTGGCAAAAGACCCGGGCGCCCGGCCGACGCCCGCGCAACTCCTCGACCTGATCGGCCCACTCGACCCCACCTCGCGCCCCTGGCCCGACGCCGTGCACCAGCGGATCGCCCAGCTCCAGGACTGGGCGACCGGGCAAGCCGCGGCGGCCGTGCCCCCGCCCCAGGCCCGGACTCAGGCCGTCCCCACACCGCCGTCCCCGCCGTTCCCGCCGAACCTGTCGGCCGCAGCGCCCCGGCGCCGCAGGGCTCTCAAAGCCGCCGCCCTCGTGACGGGCTCGCTGGTGGCCCTCGCGACGGTGCCCCTCCTCATATACGGCCCGTCGGCGGTCTACCACGAGTTCTTCCCCGTCCCGACACCGACGCCGGGCGGGACCCCGCTGGCCCAGGTCCCGGACAAGTACACCGGCGGCAAGGTGCCGACCTGCGAGCAGGCCAACCGCACCATGAAAGCCCCGGACGGCTTCGGCGAAGCCTCGGGCAACCCCAACACAGGCACGCGGCAGGACCTCGACGGGCAGCGGTTCGCCTCGAACTTCTGCGTCTGGAACACCCGCTCGGGCGATGAGATCTACATCGGCTGGAACCTCTACCCGTCCATACCCGGCGGCCCCACCGGTGCCGAGCGATCCAAGGAGCGCTTCGAAGGGCTGTTCCACACGGCCGACGGCAAGGGACGCGACCTGGATCTCGGCTTCGTGCAGGAGGGCTTCTGGCACCAGAACCCCGACGACAGCAACTGCATCCTGTACGCCCGTGACGTCAACCTGAACCTGTTCGTCTCCATCAAGGGCACCCGCTACCCGAAGGGCACGTGCCAGGACATCACGAAGAACATGGCCCGCCAAGCCCGGACGGCGGTGACGTCCCTGTGAACGCGAACGGGCAGGCCCAGCCCGCGACGCCCGTTCCGGAGAAAGCCGGCCCGTACATCCTGCTCACCGAGCTCGGCCGGGGCGGCATGGGCCGCGTACTGCTCGGCGTCGCGCCGGACGGCCGCCCGGCGGCGGTGAAGCTCGTGCACGCCCGGCACGCCGCCGACGCCGGCTTCCGGTCCCGCTTCCGGCGGGAAGTGGAAGCCTCGCGGAAGGTGTCCGGCGCCTACACCGCAGCCGTCCTGGACGCCGACACGGACGCCGAGCAGCCCTGGCTGGCCTCGGTGTTCGTGCCCGGCCCGGCGCTGGGATCGGCCGTGGAACGGACGGGCACCCTGCCCGAGCCGGCCCTGCACCGCCTCGCGGTCGGCCTGGCGACCGCGCTCGACGAGATCCACCGGACCGGACTTGTCCACCGCGACCTCAAGCCGGAGAACGTGCTGCTCGCCGATGACGGGGCGAGGGTCATCGACTTCGGTATCGCGCGGGCTGCCGAGGGCCCCGACGCCACGCAGCTCACCGGCACCGGCTGGGTGGTCGGCTCGCCTCCGTTCATGTCGCCCGAACAAGCGAACAGCCGGGAGCTGACCGGCGCGAGCGACGTCTTCTCGCTCGGCTCGGTGCTCGTATTCGCAGCGACCGGACGCGGCCCCTTCTCCGGTCCCTCGGCCCTCCAGACCCTCTACAACGTCGTCCACACCGAGCCCGACCTGAGCGGCCTGCCGCAAGACCTGTACGGGACCGTCGCCCGCTGCCTGGCGAAGGACCCGGCCGACCGGCCCACCCCCGCCGAACTCCTCGCCCTCCTCGGCCCGGTGCCCCCGGCGCCCCGGCCATGGCCGCCCGCCGTGCACGCGATGATCGACGAGCAGCGCACCCGCGTCGCGGGCCTGCTCGACGGCGACCCCGAGCGTACGGTCCTGCTGCCGGGCTCCGACGCACCCCGGACGGCCGTGCTCACCACGTACGACACCCCCGCCGCACCGCCACCCCGCCCGCGGCGCACCACGGTGTGGGCGGCCGCGGGCACGGTGGCCGCGGCGGCCGCGGCGGCCCTCGCCACGGGCGTATACCTCCTGACGAAGGACGGCGCGGGGCCGCCCGACAAGTACCTGACGATGCCGGTGTGCGAGGAAGCCGCGCCCCGCCTCCCGCTGCAAGGAGAGCGGCGCAAGGACCAGGACGTCGCCATCGAGTACTCGGACAGCGCGAACACCGAGTGCCGCTGGTACGACAAGGACCAGCCCCAGGCCGACGGCTGGAACTCCTACGCCAGCGCCTCCGTCACCTGGGAACTGCGCCGCTCGGCCGGCGACAAGAACGCCACCGAACGTCAGGAGAAGGAGTTCGCGAGCCGGGCCGACGGCGAGCGCGCCGAGACCGGCCTCGACTTCGGCGACGAGGCGTACTGGACCCTCTCCCAGGACGACCCTTCGGGCTGCCAGCTCAACGTCCGCGACGGCAACCTCGTGATCCGCGTCTTCCTCAACAGCGAGAAACACGCCTCCTGCGAGTCCGAAGCCCGGGAGATCACGAAGGCCGCCCTGGCGGCGATGCCGCCGCGCGCGAGCTGACCAGCCGAGGCTGCGACTTCACCGCCTCACGGCGGCCCGGAGCCCGGCGTTCTACTCCTCCGGCTCCCAGACCTGAGGCAGGTCGAAGAGACGTCGGTCGCCGTCGACCTTCAAGGAGTCCACCGGAACACGGCCGTGCACTAGGAGTGGTGTGTCAGCGGTCCATCAGGACGAACACGCCCCACCCGAGGTATTCGCGCTGGTACCTGGCGTGCTGGACGGGTGCCGTGGCGAGTTCCGCACGCATTTCGTCGGCGAGCTCGTCGTCGGGGTTGGCATCGAGCCAGCGGCGGATGTTGAGCCACTGTGCCGCGACATACCGGTCCCAGCTGTCCTGGTCGGCAAGGACCATCTCGACGACGTCACAGCCCAGCGCCCGGAACTGTTCGAGCAGTTCCGGCAGCGGGAGCAGGTCGCCCTTGCGGGCCATGTGGCAGCCCTCGACGGTGGCCTGGTCCTGAGGCTCGCGGCGCCAGTACGGTTCGCCGATCAGCATCATGCCGCCGGGAACGAGACTGCGCCGCAGGAGTTCGACGGTACCCACCACGCCGGAGCCGATCCAGGTGGCGCCGACACAGGCGGCGATGTCGACGCGATCGTCGACGGCATAGCCCGAGGCGTCCGCGTGCACGAAGCCGACCCGGTCGGCAACGCCCAGCTCCACGGCCCGAGCGCGGGCGGCGTCGATGAAGACGGTGCTGATGTCCACCCCGGTGCCGGCCACACCGTGGTCACGGGCCCAGGTGCACAGCATCTCGCCCTTGCCGCAGGCGAGGTCGAGCATACGGGCGCCCGGCGACGGGCTGATGGCCCGCCCCAGGACGGCCAGTTTCTCGCTGGTGAACGGATTGCAGATGCGATGGCTGCTCTCGCGGATGATGAAGCTACGTGGGAGATCCACTACAAGGGTTCCTTCGGTCCATGGAGGTCAGAACGGCTGGGCAATGCGGCCGACGGGAGTTGACCGCGAGTACCTGGACCGTCATCAAATGCACCTCTTCGGACGTCTGAAGGAAGGGACCGGTCGAGGCTACGGCCGCTGAGATCGCCGCGTCCATCGCATTTCACGTCCTGCCGGGCACCGGATGGTGGTGGGCACGGCGGCACGCAGCGTCACCCCCAACCTGTGTGCCCCGGCGGGTACGCCTGGCGCCAGTGCACGTCGGGGTCAGGCGACGGTCCAGGCGCGCAGATGGCGGGCGATCTGGGCGATGCCGAGCACTCCGGAGGCGGCATCCCGCACGAGCGCGACGGCCGTCTTGGACTGGTAGTCGAGTTCGCGCGCGTTGAGAGTCAGATAAGCCTCAGTCGCATGCCAGGCGAAACGCTCGTTGGAATGCTCCAAGCACGGCAGTTTCGCCAGGGTCTGCAGCAACGCTCCGGCCTTGAGATACAGAGAGCCGTAGATGTCGCGCCCCATCGCCCGGGCATTGACCCGGGCGACAGCGGCGTACAGCGGTCCGAGGTCATCGACCTGCGGATCACCGTCGAGCAGCTCGGCGGCGTGCAGCAGGAACGTGACGTCGAGCATGGTATCCACGGTGCCAGCGGTACCACCCGCGCGTCTCAGCATTGACGCGAACTACCCCGGCCCAGGCCGTCGGCGAGGCCGCGTCCGCAATGCTGGCCACTCTCCGTATCAATTACTGTTGCTCTCCGTATTGTCGCCTTCCGTACCGACTGTGGCTCCTGGACCGGCCACGTCGTCGCCGAGCACCTCGTCCTCACCCAGCCGGCCCGCGCGTACGCCGACACGTTGACCAGCACCAGCTCGCCGAGGTCCGTGAAGGCCCGCGCACCCCGTGACGGCCGATGCCGCTTGCCGCGCAATTCCGCTCTATCGTCGGTGAGTTGTACTCAACGCATGGTCGTGGACAAGGCCGGCAACGAGGTCCAGCACCTGTTCATCGTGCTCGTCGTCCGGCCCCTGTTGGAAGAACCGCCCACTCCTTGGCAGGCCCAACTCACGCCTCGTCAAAGCTTTTGAAGGCTGTGCCGGTGTGAAGTGTCTCTTTGATGCCAGGGGCCTCAGGTCGCTTCTCTGCCACCATCGGATTCCTTGACCATGTGCTCTGACCTGGTGAGATCCCAGTTCGGCCTACTGGCGTCTAGTGGCACCAGTTGCTGGCAGATAGTGGCACCAGCCCAGGACAGATTTGCGGCACTTCCATTAACTGACGATCACGGTGAGGGTCCGCTTGGTGGTGAGGGCTGGGCGTGTTTGTCGAGCTATGCGGTGTGTGTAGGGGCAGAGGCCATGTTGGGGGAGGCCTGGCTGCGGGCGGTGTGCTGTACGGGGGTTCACGGCGTGGTCGGCCGGGACATTGGACGCCCGTTCCCATCCATCGGCACGGCGGGCAGCACCATCGTGGCGAGTCAGCCGCAGGCCGGCCCGTGCGTGCATTTGGGTATGGCGCTACTTGCCCCTGAGATCATCGATCCGACGCTGTTCCCACCAGTCTTGGATCATATCGAGGCGTTTGACGGACGGTTCGATACGGCTCAGGGCTCGGTCCAGGTTGAGGAACGGCACCATCAGGCCGGTGAGTGACGACGTCTTGGACTTCAACCCCTCTGCCTGCCTCGTCCAGGGGGCCAGGTGTTTGGCTGTGTCGCTGAGGCCGGTCAGCATGCGGGCCATGTCGTCATCTGGCGGGGCCGCGGCCGTTTCACCGGAGCTTTTGGAGCCGAGGAGTTGTTGGGCGATAGCTACGGCTGTGGAGACAGCCTGGACTCGCTTCGTAGCGTGGTCGTGGAACCGGCGGGCCATCGATGTGAGATCGATGTCGACGCCTTCGGTCAGGCGGCCCTGAAGCTGGTGTGGCGTCACGATGGGGGCGGGGTCCGACGAAGCCATGACCCAGGCGATCGGTTTGTGTCGGGCGAGGAGTTCGTCTGCCAACACCCGGTAGGCCAGTACAAGGTCTGCGATCAGGTCGGGTTCCAGGGTGTCACGGTGGTAGGCCGCGTTGCGGTATTCGTGCAGCCGGTCGAGTACGTCGCGTTCGTGGTCCGTCAGCACGCCCCGCTGCCTCAGGAACTTGGTCTTCTGGTCCAGGTGGTTGTCCATCTTTGCCCGCCGGTCCGGGCCTACATGCTGATCGATCAGCTGACTCAGCTGTCCATCGAGCTGCCCGCCGCTGTCACGGAACCTTTGCATCTCTTCGATGGTGCTGTCGGGGATCTGGAAGGCCAGTTGGGCGTTGACCTCACGGCCGATGATCACCTCGACTAGATGGTCCAGGAGGATGAGGGCAAGGCGATCGTGTGCTTGGTCGCCTGCCTCGGCACATCGCCGGATTTCGGCTATTTCGACCGCGAGCCAGTTCCATTGTTCGGAGTTCTGTGAGGCCGGGCGGTCCCAATCGGAAGCGAAAGGCTGCATGAGAGGCATGACTCCACCCTTTCATCCCTCCTCCGGGCGACCATCAGGTGAGATAGACAGCCTTGAGGCGAGGCGACCCACCGCCCAAGGGCGGACGGTGCGGCCTTCGCGCTTACTGGTCCGTGCGGGATTTCCCACGCTGTGGTTGCTCAGGGCCCAGCCGCGACCGTGAGGAACGGGGCGTGGGAGGCGCTTGACGCTGCGGTCACTGGGGAAGTCCGGTGGTGTCGAGGAAACGCTGCTGGTTGCCGTGGATGTGCCGGGTGGCTTGTTCGGGTGTCAGCGCCCAGCGGGTGGCGAGGCGGGCGACGACGTCGGAGAGGTCTGCCGGTCGAGCGGGGTGCCTGTTGTGACGGGCGAACGGGCCATCGGTCTCGAGGAGGACACGGTCAGGCGGCAAAATTTCGAGGAGGGCGCGCCCTTTTTGCGAGGTGGTCATTGCCGGGTTGACGGAGAACCACAGTCCTGCGGCCAGGGCCTCGTCGACCAGGGCCAGAGGGCCTGTGTACCAGTGCAGGATCGCGGCGGTGACTCCGGCCTGGGCGAGTCGGGAGAAGGTGTCCTTCTCGGCGCCGCGGCTGTGTACGGTCATGGGCAGGTTACGGGTTCGGGGATCAGCGAGGACGGCCTCGAGGACTCGCAGCTGTGCGCGTCGTGTGGTGCGTCCGGCGGGGGAGTAGTCGAGCCCAATCTCACCGACCCATGTGGTTTCGGGCAGCATGCGCAGAAACCGGGCGATGTCGGCGGGAGTAAAGCTGTGGGCACGTAGAGGATGCATGCCCAGTGCCGGGTGGACGCCACGGCGTCTACCCAGCCGGGCTCGCAACAGCCGGTACTCTCCAGGATCCTCGGTGACGGCCACGACGTCGACGCGAGCCTCGGCGGCCTGGCGCAGGACGGCTACCGGGTCGTCGTAACCGCTCACGTGGCAATGGCTGTCGAGCAGATGGTTCACGAGGCGTGTTCCAACAGTCGTGCGAGCTGCCCCTGCGCGCCCGAGGTCAGCCAGGCGCGGATCTCGGCGATGCCGCGCCGCCATACGTCGATGTAAGCGGTGCGCTCGCCACGGGGCAGCGGGCCGTTGCGCAGGACGTCACTGGTGGGCCGGCCAAGGCGGGTGCCAGCCACAACAGCACGCAAGTCAGCGCTGCGGCCGGAGTCCGGATCCAGTAGTTCGGGATCGTTCAGCGCATCCCAGGCGTAGTGCCTGGCGTCGTCCCAGCCCGCCCGGGACATCGACGCCCGGCGGATCAGGCACGGGAAGCAGTAGCCGCAGTTGCCCTGCGGCCGCTCGGCGTAGCGGGCGGCCTCGGGATGGGAGCAGGAGATGCTCTGCGGTGCGAGTTCCCGCAGAAGCGGCTGATTGCGGCTGCCGACGAGCATCTCGCCCTTGGTCTGCAACCGGTAGGGGTTGACCAGCCGGTTGTGAACGCCGACCGCCTCCTTCACCTGTTCCAGCAGCGCCAAGTAGTGCGGATGGGTAGTGCGGGTGCTGAAGCTCCCGGCCCGAGCACGGGTGAGGGGCACGTTGATGCCGATGTAGCCGTTCTCCGGGAGATAGACCGGGACGTTCGGGCCGATGGAGGAGGCGATCGCCAGGGCGGTCGACAAGAACATCAGTGAGCGTGAACGGGTGGTGGTCTCACGGCCGTCGGGCAGTGGTCTGGCCTGGGACGGATGCGCGGGCGCCGGCCGCAAGAACAGGCGCAGCGAGACCACCCGTGAGCCGTAGTGACCGCGTAGATGCCGCAACAGACGGGCCTGAGCGCGTGGAGTCTGGCCGCCCTCGTAGTGCGACAGGAGACATAGGCGCCGGTCAGGGTCCTCCTCCAGCAAGTCGATGACCCCACACAGGGAGTCCAGGCCTCCCGAGAACAGGCACACACCGTCCGCAACGACCCGCCCCTGGCCACTGTCCGAACCGTGCGGCAGAGGTGCGGATCGCTGAGAGCGGGGATGCAGAGTCCACCGGTCGCCGGTCAGGAAGCGCAGAGTTGTCTGCGAGGCCTCCACCGGCCACCTACCGGCGTCTTCTGCCGGGAAGACCAGAGACAGATCACGTGTCCAGGCATCGTTGGTGCGGCTGCGTTCGCTCACTCTGTCGCTGATGTAGGCGCCGACCGCCATGATCATCAGGTCAGCCGCCTGACGAGTGGGCCGGAAGGAACGGAACAGCCCGAGGCCGGCCTGCACTGTGCCCTTAGGCGAGCCCGGGGCGAAGTCCAGCAGGATCCCTTCGGGCGGCGCGGGATCGTCGAACTCCTCGGTACGCACCGTGAACTGTGTCATGCCAGCCCCTCCAACGCCTGGTAGGCCAGTTCCACGGCATTCTCAACAAGAGCACGGCCGTCTGGGCCCGACCAGTCCAAACTCAACGGCTGCGCAGGCATCTGGATGGCCACGCAGTCCTCGATGATCTGGCGCATCTGCCCGTCAGCGCGGCGTGCAGCCTCGGGGTCGGCGATAGTGCCGAGCCGTTCGGCCACCACCGGCACCCGGTTGTAGATGTAGTGCGTCAGGAACAGTTCGAGCAGCCGCTCCACATCGTTGCGGTCGGCTGCCTCGCTTTCGAGCTCCTCCCAGGTGTCCGCCTCGCCAAACAATTCCTCCAGAACGTCGCAGACCGCGTCCCGGGCCGCCTGCCCGTCCAGGTCGCCCCCAGCACCAGCCAGTTGCGTCACCAGCTCATCGACGATCTCGTACCGGTCCCGCCCGACCAGGTCGCCCAGCGACGCCTGACGCAGCGCCTCGCCCAGCCCGTCGGCGGCCACCCCGGACAGCAGGCCGCCCAGCCGCTGGGCCGTGCTGCGCCCGGCCGCCGCGCCCGCGGCGGCGGCCGCAGCGCCACCCAGGACCGGAACGTGGCGGGCAAGGACGGCGGCAGCCCGGCTGCGGGGAGCGGAACCATGGCTGACGTCGCGGGCGTATGCGGTCGCCGCGTGCTTGAGAGGCGTCCACGCCCCGCCGGAGCCACTGGTGCGGTCGGTGGAAGTACCCACTTCAGCTACGCCCTTGCCGCCGGCGCACGTCGCGAGCCTGGCGCACGAACGCGCCTGCCGGGGTACCTGTGGACTCCCAGCCGTCCAGCAGAGCCGTCACGGAGGGGTCGGTGGGGGGCAGCCGTCGCACCAGGGTCGAGAGCTTCGGGCGCAGGAGCTCCAAAGGGACGAGTCTGAGCCGCTCGCAGACGTCCCGAGCGATCGCGGGGATCTCGTGACACAGCTCCGCCGCGCTGTCCGTGGCCGGTCCCGCCGGATCACGCTGAACCACCTGCATAAGGTGCTCCACGAGTGTCGGCAGATCCTCAGCCGCCACGGTCTGCTGCACCTGTCGCACCGCGGCCCGGCGCCGGCCGACGACGTCGGACTGGAGCAGGCCGAGCAGTTCCTGGACATGCGCGGGCAGAAGCGCCGTGGTGGCCGCTAGCCTCAATTTGGCCCGCGCGAACGTGAAGTACGGGCCGAGATCTACTGCGGCCAGGGCGGGATCCATCCGAAGCCAGGCGTCGATATGCGGCATCTCCGCCCAGGCGCGAACCTCCTCGTTCAGCTCGCCCGTGGCGGTGCTCTCCCCGCGAGCCCGCCCTCGCCTTGGGGGACGTCCGTCCGAGGAGGCGCGTGGCTCCTCGGGAGTCTGGCTGTCGCCCGATCCTCTCTGAGCGGCCGTCGCCGCACCGCGTGCGTGCCGTTCGGCGGCTTGGAGATGTCCGTTCCCGCCCGATCCCAGTGCCTGGACCTGCCAGTCGAACAGATTCTGGAAGTCGGTCAAGTACTGCTCTTCCAGCACCATGAGCTTGGCCAGGACCGCCGCGTCCAGCCTCGTACCCCGGCGTTCGGCGCTCGCCAGGCGCAGGGTCAGCGTGTTCAGAAACCGCTTGATCTGCCGAGGATTGCCACGCAACGTACTGCCGAGCACCGGGGAGATCGCCGCCGCCCACGTCATGTCCTCGTACAACCGCGTCGGCATGCCAGCGCCGAGCGTGGCAGATGCGATGCCCGCATTCAGAGCAACCCCAAGGGCGCTTTCGCGCCTGCGCAGGTCAACTGCTTCGCACACCCTCTCGAACTGCTCCCGCTCAAGGTGCAGTTGCGCCAGCAGCAAATGCATGTATGTCTCGGCTTCGGGCGCGGACAACACCGGAATGCTGATCTTGACCTGGAGCATCTTCTCCAGATACTCCGCGCCCAGACCAGACGTTCCGGGGCGGCCGAGGCCCGGGTAGCGTCGGTCGATGGCGGCCTGCACGACCTCGGGGTGGGCAGCGATCACGAACGCGCTTTTCTCCACGTTGAGGAAGAGACGGATCGCCTCAAAGGTGTCAACGACCGTATGTGGCAGGCACCGGTCCAGGTCATCGATCAACACGATCACCGCCCGAACCTGCTCCAACGAACCCACCAAGCTGGCGAACTCCTGCCGGAACGCCCCCGGGTCCGCGGGAGTGCGGTTCTCTTCCGCGCTCTCCCCGACAGGCTCCTGGTCCGGGTACGTCCCCCCGACAGCGCTCTGGGCGATGGTGGAGGCCACGTCAGCCAAACCGGGATCGAGCGCGCCGGCAGCCATGGCCGCGCCGGCGGGCAGTGCCGCTCCGACCAGCATCTGTACCGGCCGCCGCAGGCTCCGGGCCACTCGTCTGAGTCGGCCCGCCTCCACAGCCTCGGCGCTGCCCTCATCGGCTTCTTGCTGCAGGCGCGTCAGCACTGCCTCCATGAGCGCGCCCTTGATGTCCTCATAGCCTTCGTACTGCCACGGGCTGAACGGGACCACGACGAAATGTCCGGCCTCGTCGGATGAAATGGTCGACAGTTCCTTCGAGACGATCCTCAGCAGGCTGCTCTTGCCTGAACCCCAACCACCGAGCACACCCAGCGTCAGAGGCAGGAGCCGCTGCTGTGTCAGAGCAACGACCATCTCGTCAACGAGGAAGTCAAACCCGAGAAGGTCCAGATCCGTCTCGTTATCCGACCACACGCTACCTCCCACGCCCTGATCTGCGTTGGCTCCCGCCCAACACGTCCATGATCTTATGCCGAAAGGCCGAAAAAGCGCCCGGTTCGACGGAATTGGTGTCACGATGCAACTGCCCGGCACCTACAGACCGCTACCAAGGCCGCATCCGTCACTCACGGCCTCCAGCGACGTATGTGACACGGGCCACGGCCGCCTTCGTGGCGAGCCCCCATCACCGGAGGAGGACCCGCAGCACACGCTCGTGGCCCCCTTGCAGAATCCCGTGTCTTCGCCGGTAACTCAGTCGCCCCCCTGGAACGGGCCACCGTTGCCGACATGCAGCCCAAGCTTCCGGCGTTGGTATTTCTGCTGCTTGCAGACGCGGAGACGCTGCCATGATGCAGGTCCGGAACCGGCAGCGCGCTTGCGCGAGAGACTACACATTGCGTCCCACCAGGCCTGGCTGGGATGCCCTCGCCGCACTGCTGTGTGACGCTGCCGCTCGAGCGCTGTTTCGGAGAAGGGTTCAGCGGATAACTGAGGCCCCTCGCCTACCGAACCGCCCAGCGGAAGCAGTGGCAACTGCCCCTCCCGCTCCGACATGTCGGCCCGCGCCCGATGTCCGGAGTGCAATGAACATCCTCAGCGACCGTCGGCCGAGGCTCGACGCCGGACCAATTGTCAGTAGCGACGGCTAGCCTCAACCTTCATGAGTCTTGCGCGCCGACCGGCTAGCGAACTTCCCGGCGACCCCGCCCAGTTGCGGTTGGTCTACAGCCACGGGCACCCCGCCGTGCCCTACGAGGACGAGGACACCCTTGAGCACTGGCGTGTCTCCATCCGCGCCTACCACGACGAGGAGGAGGAATGCGCCGACGGCTGCACCGATGCGTGCCAGCAGCTCATCGACAACGGCAGCGAGGCCGGCTGGCTGCGTCTGTGGCGGCTGCGTGACAACACCGGTGCGGATCGCTGGATGGTCGCGGACGCCCAATCGGGAGACCTGGAGAGCATCGCGGCCACCGTCCTCGACGACGGCGAGTATTCCGATGCCTTCCAGGAGATCATCGACTGCCCGGTGGGGGATCTGCTCATCCTGGACCGGGTGTTCCTGGCCCGTCCCTGGCGCGGCTTCGGCCTGGGTCCGGTGTTCGCCGCCGAGGCCATCCGCCGCCTGTCCGGCGGCTGCTGTGCGGTCGCGGCCGAGCCCGGCATGGCCGAATGGCCCGAAAACCGGGACGAGGTGAATGACGCCGACCGCGCCACGGCCAAGGCCAAGATCGCCGCCCTGTGGGAGTCGATCGGCTTCCACGCCTTCCACGGCGGGGTGCAGCTGCTCGATACCAGCCTGCAGGAGTCCATCGACCTGCACCGTGCGCGCCGCAAGGACCTGGAGGACCTCTCCGCCGCCTACCGGGCCCACCTCGAGGGCCGGCCCGCTCTCCCTGAGCTGGCCGTGACCCCGCCCGCCTCGCCAGCGACTCCCGTGCCGGCCGCTACCCGTCAGCCACCCGCGCCCGCCCCGGAGGTAGAGGCGGAGCCCGGCGACGGACTGGCGGCCGCCGCGAGCCTGTCCGACCTCCAGCGGAAGTGCAAATTCTCTGGCTGGAGCCCCGGCGACCGCGCCGCCGCCCTGGCCGTCGCTGCACAGGCCACCCACGACACCGACCTGCGCCAACTGGCCGCCCAGGTCAAGCACGTGCACTTCGGCCTGCGCGACGCCTGGACCGACGCGATCACCTTTCCCGGCCGCCTCTTTAACGTGCATCCCTTCCGGGAAAACCCCGCCGCCCTCGGGCCACTGGCCGGACTGTGGGTCTACGGCTCCAATCTCAACGGCCGTTACCGGGGCCGCTCCCACGCCGTGGGCGGGGACTGCCAGCACGCCCGCCCCCTCACCCCGGACACCGAACGCATGACCCTGGCCGACCTCCTCGACCTGACCAGTTTCTGGGAATGGAACGGCCCCAGCTGCTCCTTCTGCCACGGATGGTCCGGCCAACGCCTGACCCCCGACCAGCACACCCACTACCTCACTGTCCTCGCTGGCCACCAGCGCTGACCGCGGCGATCACGTAACCGGCCACGGGTGCTCACCGCGATGCTCCCGGCCCGGCCGGGCCGCAGGGAAACGGGAACGCATGCAAGATCACCAGACCGGACGCGGCCGTGCAGGGCAGCTGCCCGACCGGCTGCGTGCCGTCGGCCCGGGCTGGTACCCCTGCTGCTGCGACTGCACACCCACCTCCTCGCGTGGGACGCCGAGTACCGAGTCGAGGTTCTCAAGGAGAAGTTCGGCGCAGCCCGCGTGCACATCGTCACTGACTCGGGGGCATCGGATTCCGAGATGCGCAGCCTCCTTGTCCTGTCCGGGGAGGAACAGCCCGCGACCGTCTGCGAGTTCTGCGGGGCAGTCGGACGCCGTCGGCGCCGCGCCGATGCCCCGTATGGCTGGACCACGGCTGTGTGCGATCCCTGCCAGACCGCGTGGTCCGTCACTCCATCCTGATCGTCAACGGCGCAGTGCGCCACCACCGCAGGCAACGACGGGACACCAATGAAAGGCGACTCCAGGGGCCCCCGCAGGGTGTGCCGGCGGCTGTCCGACAGGTCCGCGCCCAGCGGCCGTCGCCGATCCCAGCTCTGCGGTCGTTCGCTGTCCGGCTGTACGTGTCTTCCGGCACCGCGCTGGTCTGCGGAGCCAAAAACCTGATGTGCCCGGCATCGACTGCTGACACCATGCCGTCAGCACCTGCCCGGCCCCTCGCCGACACCAAATTTGGAGCGGTGGCTTACGACGGGAGGCGACACTGCCCCGAGCACCCGGAGAGAGCACAGCCGTGACGACAACAGCCCCTGGCGACGACATCGCCTTGGCCCTAATTGCGCAGGACATCATGTTCCTGCGACGCTTCGCCCAGAGCGTCACGGTCGGGGCCTTGGACGAGGCTGTCGTCCCGGTCTTCTGCATGCACAACTACATGTGCCTGATCATTCACGAGTCCCACCGGGCACTTCGCCAGGTCGCTCCCGACCTCGCGGACGCCCTCGCCTACGACTGCGCGCCTGCCATCGAGCGCGCTCGGCACTCGGTCAAGCTCTACGACGACAAGTACAAGGAACTGGATGATGTCGGCGCCGACTTCCGGCGCATCATTGAGGAACACCGTCAGGAATTCCTCGGCAACACGTGGCTGCCACTGGCTCGGCCGCTGGAGAGGGATCTCGTCCTGTGGCGCTTTCGCGGCAGGCTTGTCTCGACCTCTCACACAGCCAGCTTCTTCCTCGCATTCCCCCCGCAGGCTTTCAAGAACAAGGACGATCTCGGTCCCAGGCTGCATGCCGTCGCCGTGGAACAGGGCAGGTACATTGGCGCGGCGGCAGAAGGCCTGCCCTGGCAGGGGCAGCCCGTCCTCGACGTGATGAAGACAACGGACCGCACGGAGAACAAGGTGCGTGCCGAGAAGCACTACCGGCGAAGCTTCGATCCCGCCCTCCGAGAGGAGATCAAGGCCTCCCTGACAGCCATGACCTGTGCACTGAACACCGCTGCCGTCCTCCTCGCCGACGACACCAACCCCTCCTCGGCGACAACACTGTTCAAGCTGCGCTACATCACCCTTCATCACGTCCTCTCCAGCCTCGGCAAGCTCGATGACCAGTACGGAGCCGAACTCCGCACGCCGGACCGAGCGCTGCTGAAGGACATCCTCGACGCCCCGATGAGCAACCTGAACCTTCAGGCTCACAGAGGCTTCAGGAACACTCTGGTCCACTACCGCCCCACGCGGGACGTGCAGGAACGACTGTCTCTTGACGCACCGCTCTACGGCCTCTTGGACGCCTACTTCCCAGCAGATGAAGCACGATCGCTCGGCGACACCCTTGTGCTCCACACCGCTCACGTCGCCGACCGCATGAGCGCCTGGTGCGACAACTGATCGGCAGGACCTACGGTGCGCCGTCCTGGGCGGTGGGAGTCAGCCGAACCAGTGGACCAGGCGCGCCGTGTTGTGCACGGCAAGGGCTCGTTCCTCAAGACCGAGCGCGTACTGTTTTGCCGTGTCGTCACTGCGGGTCAAGAGCAGGGACGACAGGCCGATGAGCCGGGCGCTGCCCAGGCAGGCGACGTCGAGGGCCAGGGCCAGCATCTCGGGGGAGATGTCGTGGGCCCTCAGTGTGCCGTCGACGTAGCGGGCCATGTGCGCGAGCCCGGTGGGAGTGCTGTGGGTGACCTGACTCAGCAGTGAGTACGCCACCGGTAGCCAGCCCGGCTCGGGGGAGGGCTCGCCCATGGCCAGGAGCAGCTCGTCGATCGGCGGCAAGGGCTTGCGCCCCTTCGCTATGGCTTGTGGCCCTTCGACCACGCTGTCAGGCAGATGGAGCAGCTGCTCCGCGGCTTTGAGGGACACCCCGTTGCTGGAGAACAGGGCGGGGGTCTTCTCCTTGCGGGCGCGGAACTCGTCGAAGTAGCGGGAGGAGCGCTGCACATGTGCCTCGTCGTCCTTCTGCTCCTGGGCCAGCCAACTGTCCCTGCGCCAGGCGGGCCTCACCCTGGCCCAAATCCCGCAGGGCGACAGCGACACCGCCTTCGAAGCCAGTCAGGACCTCGGGCGACGCTGTGAAACGTGAAGTCTGCAATGAGCGATGGTCGGGCGGCGTTGTCAGTGGTGCCTGAGACAGTGGTGGGGTGCACAGCCATGCAGAGCGAGCCTTCGATGATGCAGTGCGGACCGGTCGTGCGAACGCGGCCATTTTGGAGATGGCCCGCCGCCACTGTCTGAACATGACGTTCACCGAGTTCGGCGGCCAGGGTATGGCCGAGGCGGCCACCGGCCTGCCGATCAACACGCGGCAGGTGAGCTGCCTCGTGGCGCATGGCGGTGCCAGCGCGAACTTGGACTGGATCGCTGGGGAGTTCTACGAACAGCATTGCGTGGGCTGTTCCCACCGCCGTCCGACGGGCGACGTGCCGAACCTTGCCACGGTCATGGATGAGCGCAAGGAGGCCGCAGCCAGAGCCGAAGCGGTAGAACGAGCGGAAACGGCGAAGCGGCACCGCGCCTGGCAGCAGCGTGCGGAAGACCGTCGGGGCACGCAGGCGTCGTCGGATCCAGCAATGGCCAGTGCTCTGGACGACATCGCCCTCCTGGATCAGGAGCCGGGAACGGAACGGGACCGGGAGGCCTGCGATGGCGCGCTGCGGCGATTGACTGCACTGGCCGAGCGGGCGCCGGAGACCTTCAGCACCGCGGTGATCGCGTTGGCCCTGGACCTGGTGACCGACGTCCACGTCCCGGAGTTGCTGACGCCGCTGCGGCACGTGGCCCGCGTCCGCAGCGAGCACGCAGCGAATGTCCTGCGAGCCGCTTTGGCCACGCTGCGGCACAGTCCTGTTGTCGAGGCCGGCCGCTGCGTGACCGACCTGCTGCGTCCCCACGATGGGGACCAGGTGGACGAGCCAGTGGTCCGGTCCCTTGTGTACCTCGCTGAGCCTCAAAGCCGACGCTTCGGGGTCTACGAAGGCGGAACCGGAGACGCCAGTGCTCTTCGTGTGGCAGCCGGAGCGGCCCCTCAGGCCGTGGCCCGTGTGCTCACCAGCATGCTGCCAGCCCCGCGACCATCCGAGTCGCTAATGGTCCCGCCAGGTGTGCGGCCCGCTCCTCAATCAGAACGAGAGCTGGAGATGGATCGGCGTGCTGCCGCAGCCGCCGTACAGGCCCTGGCGTTCACCCACCCGGATGTGGCAATTGCACTCGTGCCGCAAATGCTCCTGAACCTGGGGGTGGACGGCGACCACCACAACGATCCCGCACCGATCGCCACGGTTCAAAGGTCCCTCGCCACCCTGCTCGTCCTGGAGGTGGGTGACGTGCCTGCCCAGCTCGAGCACACCGGCCGTACAGCCGGAGACTTCGTGCGCGAGCGTCTGTTCGGTGTGCTGGAGCAGGCCGGCCGCCTCATCGACCCTGGGTACAGATTTCGCACCGCGGGTGATCCTCAGCTCGATGCGAGCCAGCAGAGAAGAGTCTTCGAGTATCTGCTTTCCAGGTGCCTGACCCGCGTCGGGGGTGACTGGGGCGGCCACGTGCGCTTCCCGGCCGCGACTTTGATCGAGCAGCTGGCCCAGACCCATCCGGCCTGGACGCAGCCGCAGCTGGCTGCCCTCCTGGGTGCGGCCCTGACAGCCATCGACACACTGGAGTCGGCGAATACCACCCCCACCCCGCTCCTGGCCGCCCCAGAACCGGCCCCGCCGGAGCTGCAGTTCCTGGAGCGAATGGCCTACCGGCAGTTGTTGGCGTCCAGCATCGGCAGGCTCCTGGACGCTTTGGAGCACATCGCCACCATCGATGCAACGGCAGTATGCGGCGCGGTCATCGACACCATCACCGACGAACGCGACAGCCAGCGCAAACACGTTATCGTGCCGCGCTTGCTGCCGCTCCTGGGGACGCTCGGACGACGCCACGGCGACCACCCCGGCCTGCTGCGGATGATCATCCCGCTCCTGCACACCTACATTGTCGACTCCGATGTAGCCTCGCGGTCGGCAGCGCTAACCGCCTGGGCGGACATCGGCCGCGCGCATCAGCTGCCCTCGAGCATCTCCGACCTCCTGCCAGCGCTGCTCACCGACCCTTACCTAGGCGTCATCGACGGTGTCCTCGACACCGCCCTGCGTCTGGACTGGAGCACCGAGGACAGCGCCTCTCTGCTGGCCTACGCCCTGTCGGTCTGCGAACACGTAGACATCGCCCGGTTTCCGGACACCGTCAAGAAGGCCATGGCGGCTGCCTCCAATCTCTCCCGAGGCAATGAAGCCCTCAGGATCCACACGGAGCAGGAAATCCTCCGACGCGCCGCCGACCTCGACGGCTACGACCTACGCGACGCCCTGAACGGTGACTGGCTGCCGCAGACCGCCACCACCCCGGCCATGGCCCAGCTGCGGCTGCGCCAAGTGCGCGACCCGCGCGTCAACGACCGGCTTAACGCCCACGACAACCTGGAACTGTGCGCGCTGCTTAACTGCGGCTCGGGCCTGGCCAGCCTGACGGTGGAGGATCTTCAGGCGGCCGCTCTTGAACTCGGGCCACACCAGGTGGTCGGTGCGGCCGAATACGCCGAAGTCGCCTGGCGGGCAGCCCGCCCCGGAGATGCCGCCACCATCATGAACAGTGTCCTCAAGGCAACCCCGGACGAGCCTGCATTTACCCTCCACCGAGCCCTGCTCACCCTGATCGCCGCCGCGGCCGCCTTTGATGCAGCCGCGGTGGCCGGAGAAGATATGCGTGCGACCGCCCTTGCGCTGACGCATGCTGCTCAAGCCGTCGGAGCAGACAACGATGTGAGCGCCTTGGCGGACCAAGTCCGCACTCGTGTCACAGTCCGAAGCCTTCTCATGGGCCACGAGCTGGTACCGGCTGCCGGGGCAGGCCAGGGCCATTCCGACAGCGATCCGGCCGTCGCGCTCCGCGCCCGCGCAGCCCACTTGCAGAGCACCGCCGCCACGCTAAGAGAGCAGTGTCAGCAGGCAACGGCGACCGCCGCCTACGGCCGGTGCTTCGCCGCCCTGTGCGAGGTGGCCGCCTTCCTGATCCGACTTGACGCAGCGGAACTGAACGCTGACACCATCGAGATGAACGCCCTGGCCACTGCAGCGCGCCGCCGCGCAGCAGTGACCGCAACCGAACTGGAGAAGCGATTCCACGACACTGACCCGCTGGCCGGACCGCTGATAGCCGCTCTGCGGCACGTCCAAGCCGTCGCAGACGCCAGCGGCGTGGCTGACCTCCTGGCGGAGTGGGCCGTCCTGCCCCTGCCACTTGTCATCGCGTGCGGCCCACGCCGCACGCCACTCACTTCCCACACCGTCTTGGGCAACGAGGCGGACACCCAGCTGGTCGAGGACCAGCCGGCCGTTGCGGTCGTACTGGCCAGCGTGGACGGACGCCTTGTCACCGGCCCGCAGGTCCTGCGTCACTCGACCGTCTACGAACTCCGCCTGGACGTACGCACCGGCCCCTGGCCCGAGTGGGCCGAGACCCTCGAAGCCGAACTCCTCAGCCACTTCACCCCCAACGAAGCGGAAACGCCCACCTACCTCTGGACACGCCCGCCGAGCGCGGACGGCCCCGACACACTGAGCGCCACCGGCACACTCATCCTCCGCTTCGCTCTGCCCGCAGGCAGTCCCGCCCCGCCGTTCTCGGTCAAGCTGCGCTGGCGCGGAACCCGGGACGGCAAACCCGTTACCGAGAGCCTCGACACCGCCGGACACCGCGAAATCCGATTCCGGCCCTTCGACGCCTCACGCGACTTCCTGACCAACTTCCCCGTCTTCGACGAGCGGCTGCTCGCCCTCTACGAAAATCTGCACCGGGCCGGTTACGACGAGGACCAGCTCCAAGCCTTCTGCCGCCTCTTCACCGCCATCTGCCGCACCGGCCTCACCATGACGTGGAACAAGCAATACAAGCGCGGAAGCCACGTAACAGAGCGCAAATTTCATGACGACCTGTACAAGGAACTCCAGGCAGAGCCGGAACTCGGCGGGCGCTTGCAGCGAGGCACCCCACTCGCCCTGGGCTACCTGGATGTCCGGCACGATGGCGTCACCGCCGAGCTCAAAGTCGAGCGCAACACCCCGGTCACCCGAGACAGAGCCCCCAAGTACATGGGGCAGCCAACGCAGTACGCAGCCGCCGACGGCGCACGCCTCTCGATTCTCTGCATCCTGGACATGAGCCGTAAGGCCTCACCTGTCGGTGTTCCGGAGAACTACCTCTTCACCCTCCAGCCAGCGCTTCACGGACTGACCAACCCCGAGGCGCCTTCACTCGTCGCAGTCATCGTCGTCAACGGCAACCTTCCGAGCCCCAGTTCCTGGTCACGTCGCAAGAGCCCCACACTGCCGCCCTCATCGCCCTGAAGCGCCCTGCCGCCGACCGCACAGAACCAAGGCAGACGAGGCGCTTCGCTGCCCAGGTTGCCACGCTGAGCAGCACATACGCGGTCGAAGTCATCGCTCCACACTGCTACCTGAGGGTGCCCGAATGAGAATCAACCTGATCGCTGCGCCAGCCGGAGCACTCGATGCGATCGGCATGCGGCTGCAGGCATCCTGCAGCCGCCTTCGGTCCGGCTCGGCCCAGCTCGTCAGAACAGCGACTGCTGGGCGGCGGGCGCCGAGCGGGGCCGGGGAAGTGGACGGGAAGGATCCACGGGAGGCAGCGGGTTGCCGTGCCTGCCGTCGGTCAGCGTGTGACGGCACGCATCCCGCAGGGCTGGCAGCTCATGCCGCGCGCCGAGCAGGCCCAAAAACTCCTCGACGCTCCAGTCGATGAGCGCACCCTGGCGGGAGAGGTAGAGCGCGACGGTGGAGATGGAATGCGTGTCGCTGTAGTCGAGCAGCAGGTATCCGGCCAGCTGGTAGATCTCTGCGCGGCTGATGCGTTCCGGGCGGATGGTGGCCTTGCAGTCGATGAGTGCGCCATCGAGGATGAAGTCGGCGTCCGCACCACCGACCTGCAGGCTGCCGTCGAAGACGGGGCCGCAGACCCGGGCGCTGGCAGGCAGGAGCCGCATGTTCTCGAACGGGCCGGGGTCTGCGGCGAGTTGCATCTGCTGGCGGATGTCACCGACGACGTAGTGCGGCACAGCATCGACCAGGTCGTCCAGGGTGGCATCGGCAGCACAGAGACCGAGCGTGTTCCCGCGCAGCCAGCCGCAGTGACGGAAGATCGCCTCGAAGCTGGAGGCGACATGGCACAGCCGGATGAGCCGGTCCTCGTCCGCTGATGCAAGGCACAGAGGTTGCCCTGCATCGTTGTGGTAGCCGGCCAGTTCTTCCAGCATGGTGTCGCCGGCCTTCTGGACGGCGCGGATCACCTCTTGGCTGGGCCAGCCGTCGTCGTCGATGACGGCCCGGACGATGCCCTCCTTGATGGGGGCGCCGGTCGGCGCTCCCAGGGAGATCCGCAGGCGGTGATCAATGGTGTGGCCGAGCATCCGGTACTCGGGCTTCAGCCCGGCTTCCACTTGCGGCCGCAGCGGGGCAGGGAAACGGGCTAAGCGTGTGCGGTAATCGTCGAGGACGGCCTTCGTGTCGGGGAGGTGTTCCGCCAGAAAGCGAGAGATGGGAGAGCGGGGGTCCTTGAGATGGGAGGTGAGACTCATGGGGGCATCTTGGAGGACGGCGCTGACAAGGCCTATGCGCCGAAACCTTCCTGCAGAGTCCGTCTGAAGGGTCATCAAGCCATGCCCTCTTTCCGTCGTCGACAAGCCGAGTCTGCCTGACCAGCAATAACTGGACGGACTGAGCGTTCAACGGCATGCCAAAGCGCAGGGATTGAGTCAATTCCACGGGGGTCAGGGTGAGTTGGGGCGGGGAATCCGGCAATTGACTGTCAGACCCGAACGCTAGTGTTCCTGTTGTCCTGCGTCGACGCACTTGCTAGGTATGGCGTGCGCATGCCGAAGTCAGCTACCCGCGAGTCGTTACTCGCAGGTAGCTGAGGGCGGAGTTGAGACCTCGCTTACTCCTTCGTGGCTAAAAGTGGATCCTGCGCCGTGAGGGGTGGCCTGCGTATTCGCTTATTCGGCGTCGACAGCGAGATTTGCGCTGGCTGAACGCATGCGTCGCCTCTCGGCCCGCGCTGGCTGTTCGATCGCCAATCGATGCCTTACCCCGTCCGGTTCGGCACCTGGCAAACCGGCCGCCGACGGCGGTTTCTGGAGCCGCGAAATGCCCCAAATGTGTCGCACCTCGATGTCGACCTGAACTCGTTCCGTCGCACACCCGCTCTCCTAGGGTGCCGTGCATCGGAGCCCACGGCTCCCAGCCGGCCAACTCACCAAAACCACCGTGACGTTGGAGGCCCAGCAGCGTGCAGGGCGCAGCGATTTGGCGCCCTCTCCGACCGAGAGGGCGCCCCTTCAAAGCCTGCAGCGCACCACCCCATGATCACGTGAGCCCTCGGAGAAGACTCGTATGGGATTCGGACGATTAGGCGCCCAGGGCGTGCCCGGGGCTGTAGCCCTCAGCACCACTCTTGATGAGATCGCGCAGGTCACCGACCCCTACATGACGCCGTCAGAACGGCTGAGACGTAACCTGCTCTACCTCACCCGCTCCCGCACCGGTTACACCTACATGCAGGACTGCGGCATCCGCATGGACCGGCGGATGATCACTGCCTGGCTCGCCGAGGAACGCCACCCACGGCCCGAGCAGCAGCAGCGCCTGGAAAACGCCTTCCGCCTGCTGCGCCGCCGCAACATGGCACCCAGCATGACCCGCCGGCTCAACGCCGGGGGTGGGACCCGCGTGGAGATCTACCCCGTCGACCAGAGCGACGTCGACGACAAGCACCGGCGCACCGCCCGCTGGCGGCACAAGAACATCTACCGCTGGGACCCCATCGTTAAGGCCTGGTCGCGCAGCGACCTGCACGCGCTGACGTATCGGTGGCGCGACGTGATCACCGACTTCGATTCCGACTGGCGCATGTATGAGCACGTCACCCACCTCGGCTTCTGGGCCTGACCCCGTCGCCCACCACGGCACGGGACCCCGAACCGTTGATCGACCTGCACCGAAGGAACGCCTCCATGGAGTGCCCGGACCTCGAGGTCCTCACCGACGATGACCTGGCCCGACGGCAGCGAGCACGCCACGAACTCATGGGCCCGGCCGTACGTGCCCTGCTGGAGTTGTCGCAGCGCGGGGAGCTGACCACCGCCCACGTCGAACTGTCCGCCCACACTCTCGGCGTCCACGTCCGGACCGTGTGGCGCAACCTGGCCCGCGCCCGGCTCGGTGAACCCCTGCGACGCGGCCGGGGCCGCTTCGAGATCACCGACGACATCCGCACGCTGCTCGCCTACCACCGAGGCAACGTCAAGGCCGTCCACAGAGAACTCGTCCAGGACGCCGAGAAGGCCGGCGCCACCCCGGTGAGCCTGTCCACACTGCACCGCGCCGTCAAACGCGACCTGACACCCGGTGACCGGGCCGGCTTCAAGAGCGGCATCCCTGCCTCCCGCGGCCACGACCCGCACCTGCGCCGCCCGCCCACCGCCCGCAACGAGGAATGGGAAGGCGACCACAAGCAGGCCCCCGTCTGGGTCTGGGCCGACGGACGGCTGGTCAAACCATGGGTGACCTGGTTCTGCGACTGCCACACCGGCATGATCATGGGCTGGGCCGTCACCCCGCACTTCCCGCACCGCGGGTCCATCCTGGCCGCCCTCAGATCCTGCATCCTCCATGGCGACGGCTACGGCCCGGCAGGCGGCCTGCCCACCCGGATCCGCATCGACCGCGGCAAGGACTTCCTCTCCTGCGCCGTCCAGGACGCACTCGGCGCCTTCGCCGTCCAGGTCGACGTCCTGCCCCCATACACCCCCCACCTCAAAGGCAGCATCGAAAACCTCAACCGCGCTGCCACCAGCATGTTCTTCTCCACCCTGCCCCGCTACACCCACGCCCAGAAACTCGATTCGCGCCGCCGCTCGGGGGAGAAGGACCCAGCCCTGACCTTCGAAGGCTTCGTCGAGCTCCTCGCGCAGTGGGTTAAGACCCGCAACGCCGAACACCCGATGGCCGGCTACGGCGACCTCACCCCGTTGCAATGGTGGAACAGCGACCCCAGCCCGCTGCGCGAGGTCAGCGCCGAAGACCTGCACGCCTTCCTCCTGGAAGGCGACCGCTCCACCCGCGTCATCAACGGCCACGGCATCCGCTTCAGGGGACGCGACTACATGGCCGGCTGGATGACCGGCCGCTCCGGCACCCGCGTCCACGTCCGCTTCCAGCCCCACCACCTCGACCAGATCGAAATCTTCGATGCCGACAACCGCCGACACCTGGGCACCGCCTACCTGGCCGACCAGGCCAGCGACGAGCAGATCGAGCAGGTCTATCAGGCCCGCACCGAGCGTGTCCGCCGCGTGCGCCGCGACCTGCGCCGCGCCGAGACGCTGCGCCGCCGGCGCTTCAAAGCCCACACCAGCGCCGGACCGGCCCAGGCGGACACCGCGATGACCCGCAAAGAGGCCGCCGAGGAACTGCGCACCTGGCGTTCCAGCCGGGCCGACGACGACCTGCCCACCGACTACATGCCCCGCCGGATCACCCCACCCGGCCGCTGGGCCGTCCCCGGCCCATCCGCCCCCTCCGAGGAAGACACGTGACCACCGCGCTCACCGCCCCCGACCCGCCACCCGGCCGCTCCACCCGCATCATCCGCGGCCAGGAGGTGCGCTGGCGAGGCCGCCCCTACACGGCCGCCTGGATGACCGGCTACGCCCAGCGCACCGTCCGCATCCACCCTCGCGACCCGGACAGCGTCGACGTCTACGACGCCGCCACCGGCCAGCCCCTGGGCACCGCCCACGCCCGGCTGCCCCACCTTGCACCCGACCAGGCCCACACCGCCCGGACGAGCTCGAAGGACACCGACGTGACCGACACCGACACCACCCAGACGACGCCCCGCCCCGACCAGGACGAGGTCGTCGGCGAACCCGACTTCTACCTCAACCTCGCCGACGCCCGCATCGTCGCCACCGAAGCCCTCCTCGAGGCCAGCGAGAACATCGCCGACACCATCGAAGCCCGGGCCATGTCCTGCATCTACGGCGACGCCGGCCTCGGCAAAACTTTCTCCGTCCTGGCCGCCCTGAAAGAAATCTCCGCCGAACGCGTCCTGCTCCTGCAGTTCCGCTCCCGCCCCACCCCCCGCGACATCCGCCAGGAACTGTTTACCGAACTGCGCCTCGAAGGCGAACCGCCGTCCCATCCCAGCGAGTTCGACCGGCTGCTGAAGCGGACCCTGGCCCGCAAGCCCTACGTCCTGGTCTGCGACGAAGCCCAGCAGTTCAGCCGCGAATGCTTCGAGTTCGTCCGTCACCTGTGGGACACCGGCAAGGGCAAGAACCGTCCCGCCGTCCTCTTCGTCGGCGGCGAAGAAGCCTACAAAACCCTCTACAGCGAACCCGCCCTCGCCTCCCGCATCTACATCTGGCAGGAATTCGCCCCCATGGAAGCCGACGAAGTCCAGCGCAACATCCCCCTGTTCCATCCCGTCTGGGCCAGCGCCTCACCCGAACTCATCGACTACGTCTACGAAGAAGGCGCCGGTGGCACCTTCCGCGTCTGGTCCAAGATCACCTACCACGTCCTGGAAGGCATGAAGCGCCGCGGCCTGGAACAGGTCGACGAATCCATCGCCCGCTGGGCCATCCGCCGCGCCCTGCCCCACCGACGCCGCTCCCGCCGCCCCCAGCAGGACGCCGGATGACCCCCACCGAGCACGCGCCCCACTACCTCAGCCTGCCCGACGCCCGCACCGTCACTACCCAGGCCGTGCGGGCCGCAGGCCACGCCCTCGACAACGCACTGCGCGAGCAGACCATGATGTGCCTGACCGCGGACCCCGGCGTCGGCAAGACCTTCACCCTGCACACCCTGTGCCAGCAGCGCCCCACCCTGTCCGCACTACGGCTGCTCCCGCGCCCCCAAGCACGCCCCGACGACCTGCGCCACAGCCTGCACCATGCCCTCGACCTGCCCGGCGACCCACCCCAGGACGCCGGCATCTGCGACGACTACCTACGCCACGCACTGGAACAGCCGCCCCGACTCCTCGCCGTCGACGAAGCCCACCAGCTCTCCGCCTCCTGCATCGAATACCTGCGCTATCTCCACGACGACCCCGTCCCACAGGTCACCATCCTGCTGCTCGCCAGCAGGCCCCGTCTCAAAGCCCTGCGCTCACAGCCCGCCCTGCTCAGCAGGGTCACTACCTGGCACCACATGGAACCCCTCGCCGCGGACGAAGTCTTCACCGTGCTGCCCCGCTTCCACCCGCTGTGGCAGAACACCCACCACAACACCCTCGCCCGCCTGGACGACATGTGGGCCCACGGCAACCTCCGCCGCTGGGCCGCCCTGACCCACCAGCTCCAGGCGCACCTGCGCCGCCGCCCCGACCAGTCGCCCGACCCGACCGCCCTCCTGCGCCGCCTGCACCCGACTCTGGCCCCCTCCGCATGACCTCAACGCCCACGTCCGCCGCAACGGCCGCCACCGTCACCAGGTGGACCCCCAGTTGGTCGCCGGACCACACCGACTCCAGCCTGCCGCCCATCACCGTGATCAACGACCCCCACGACCTGCCCGACTACACCATCACCGCACTCGCCTCCCACCACCCCGCGACCGGACGCGTCGCCGTCCACCCCACACCCCTGGCCACCGCACCCGCCTACCTCGCCCACGACCTCATCAGAGCCCTGGGCAAACACCTTCCACCCCCGCACCGTGAAGCGCCCTGGTGGACCCTCAACGCCGAATCCTCCTGGCGCGTGACGCTCGCATGGACCCAGGCCCTCCACATCGACCACTACGTCATCTGCCGTGCCCACCGCATCACCGAACGCCACCTCGAGTACCTCATGGCCCTGCGCGAACGCACCCGCACCCGCTTGACCCTTGTCATCAGTGGCCCACCACCGGCCGCACTGGCCACCGTCCTCAGCGCCGTCCGCCACCATGAGATCGACTCCCTCGAAGCCGCCCGCCAGCACCTCAACACCGGCGCGCAGTCACGCTCACACGCCTCCAACTACCCTGGCTGGCACCACGCCGCCCCCTTCCCCGCCCCAGACGACGAACCCTGGTACGCGCTGCCCCCACGCTCCCGGCGCCCCGGCAGGAGACCCGCCACCACCACCCCCACCTCCCGCGGCACTGTCAACCTGCTGCCCGGCCGCGCCACGGTGCCGCCCCCCGTCGTGCTACCGGCGCTCACCGACCTTGCTGCCCCCAGCCCTCACCACGAGGCCGTGGCTCAGCGCATCCACACCCGCATCGCCCACCCCGTCCACGCTGCAGCCGTCGCCGTCCGCGCACTGACCGGCTACGGCATCGACCAGCTGGCCCACCTCACACGCCCCACACCGCAACGCCCACAGGCCGACCTTCCCGCCGATCTCCCCAGATGGGCCGAACTCCTTCTCGAAGCCGCCCACGTCCACAGCGAGCTCGAGAACTACACCCGCCCAGGACTGCCCGCCCATCTCACGGACGCCAACAAGCCCTTCCGGCTCACGTGCGGGGAAGAAGAAGAGATCGCCCACGCCACGGAGACCTGCCGCCTCCTCGCCGCAAACCCCGCCCCCGAACGTCCCAGCACACGCAGAAAAAACCCATGACGAGCAGCTACCGAGCCATCGAGGTGCTCCTGGCCGAGCAAACCCCGCTGCCCCCACCCGCCGAACGCAGCCGCCTGCGCAACAGCCTCGGCCTCACACCGACCCGACTCGCCCGGGCCATCGGCGTTGACACCACCACACTCCACGCATGGGAAGAAGGTCTCACCGAACCAGAAGCTCCCCTGCGTGCCGCCTACGCCTACTTCCTCGCCCGGGCCCACACCCTCGGCACCTACTACGCCCAAGCCATCGCAGAGCCCCACCCCACCGCACCTGCTGAAGCAACCGACACCGCGCAAGGAACCCTGGCCCTCCTGAGCCCGTGCCACCCCCCCTGCAGCCCGGGTGAACCCCAACGCCGGCAAGAGCCTGCAGCCCAGCCCTTCCTGAACCCGCGCAGTCCCGCGCCCCGCTGAAACGAGCCCCCGGCCAGGAGGCACCACGGACCTTTCGCGTACTCACTGGAGAAAACGGGGCGTTGTCAGTGCCGGCCGCTAGAGTTCCCGCTTGTCCGGCGCGGACTGCTTTGTGAAGATCAGGAGCTGCCCATGAAGCGTGAGCGGGCGACCGCAACCCTCCACGAGATGCTCGACCGTCTTGAGCAGAACATCTGGCCACTGGACCTCATCACCGAAGTACACCTCTTCGGCTCCTACATCCGCGGCGCCCTGGAAGTTGGCGACATCGACGTCGTGATCCAGCACACCACCGACGAGCGCTGGACCCAGCACTCTCTCAGCGCGCTCTTCAGCGGCCGCGACGGCTACGCACCGATGCGACAGGCTCTGCGCGGCAACCGCCGCGGCGTCAGCTTCCAGTTCCAGGAACGCCAAGCCCTGGAGAAGGAAGGGATCGAACTGCTCCTGCTGTGGCGGCAGGGCGAGCCGATCACTATCGCCCGGCAGCGGCTGGCCGCGATCACCCCCGATGCGGCCGCCGGCCGTGCGCCGCGCGATCATGTCCTGCCGACCTACGAGGCGATCGCCGACCAGCTCCCGCGTCCGGTCCGTATCGACCTGCACCGCTGGAGCACCGAAGGCACGGCCACCGTCGCCGCGTTTGCTCTGAGCGACGCCCAGCCCCGCTCTGCCGCAGCGCTGGAGCACATGGACGACCGGTGGACCTCGAACAGCCCTCTGCGCCGCGCAGCCGCCGCAGCGCTGGCTCACCTGGAGAACACCGGCCTCGAACTGGGCCGCGCCGAGGTGCACGGCCGGTACATGACGCCGGGCGCGAGCGATCACATGATCGACTGCTTCGTCGACCTGGGCTGGCGCTACTGGAGCAAGGCGCAGTGCTATCTGGACGACGGTCAGGCGTGGTTCGAGGTCCTGCCCGCAACTGCCCGGCAGCCTCTTCACGCCCTGCACATCACACCCGTTCCTCGCGCCTGAAAACTCGGCATCCCGAGCGCTGACGGGCCCGGTGAGTTCAGGGATGCCGCTGCGTGCCGGTCCCGCCGAACAGATCATCGATCGAGAACGCGAAGGAACCGGCGCTTGCGGCTGAGCTTCGGTGTCCCTGCGCCTCAGTGGCCAGCCGGGTGATGAGCGCCTCCCAGCATGACGGGCAGCCACACCTGCCGCCGTCACGGTGCTCGGCGCCACTGCGGCCCACCGCTGCCTGAACCTGGCCGGCCAAAGCCTCGAACGCAGCCTTCCACCGGTCAGCCGACGCCTGGTGGGCCACAGCCTGGCCGGCAGCCGAGCGCGCCGCTTCCTCGGCTCGGCGCCTAGCCTGGATCATCGGCCAGTCCGGCCCGCCGCCATATCCGTACGACATGCTTGTTCCTCTCGTGTCGAACCGCTGTCTCCAACCGCACACCGGCACGAAAGGACACGAGGGTGGCGTCAGTTCAGGTCGCGTGTCTGCCAGCCCGGCGGGAGCTTGGGCAGGCCGATCAGAGCGTCGATGCCGAGATGCTCCAGCAGCAGGGCTTTGAGATGCCGGCCGTCGATGAGTTCGACGCGGTTACGGGGAGCGAAGTCCCAGCTCGCCTTGCCGAACCACGCGGTGGTGACCACGATGCCCTTCGAAGCGTTCTTGTCGTTCACGATGCCCGCGACCGACCGCACCGTCTCGGCGGAGACCACGTTCTTCGAGCGTTTGGCCTGGATGATGCACAGCCCGCCGATGAGGGGTTCCTCATTGACCGCGACAGCGTCGATGCCGTCGTCTCTAGACGCCTGGGTCACCCACGACTTGAGCCCGATCTTCTCGAACAGGCGCCGGATGAGATGCTCGAAATCGATCGGGTCCATCGCGACGAGGTCGGGCCGGCTGTCGAGGCCGGCGACGACGTCGCGCTCCGGGGCGATCTTGTACCGGGTCAGGTCGAACGTGACAACGGGCGGAACCGGTTCAAGGTCGTAAGGGTGCTGGGAGACGATCGCGTTGAGATGGTGAAGGCTCTGCACCGGGGCGAGTTCCGGCTCGTCCAGCACGAGTTCACCGAATGTCTCCCGGCTGACCCGCACACTGATCAGACACGGCTCGATCGACTTGCCGGTGGCACGGTCCTTGGCGTGCACCTTCCCGTTGAACGCAACTCCGTCCACGAGCGACGGCGGCGTCACAGCGAAGGCCTCGTCGATCGCCCGCAGCGCGAGTCTGGCCACCAAATCCCTGTACAACGCCTTGCACTCACTCTCCTTGCGTGGCTGCGGGACCACAGCCGGGGGAGCAGAGGCTTTGAACCGATACTGCGTGACCGAGGGAACCACCGCCTGGACGGGGAGCTCGATCTCCAAAATCAGCTCCCGGGACTCAGGAGCGAACGCCGCCCGCCGAGCGCCACCAAGGCCTTCCGGATACCTGATGGAGCCCAGCGTCCTCTCCACTGCGACCGCGAACCCTTCGAAGTCTCCTTCACCGAGCGCCTGCTCCGCCTCCAGCCGCAGCCCGGGCAGCCCACCGGGGCGGTCAATCAGGACAGCAGTCAGCTCCTCGAGCCGTTCTTCGACCTGGGCCGTCCGCCCTGCAGCCTCCCGGCGTAAATTCTCAACGCCCTCCTGCTTCGCACGCCGCTCCGCCGCAGCCTTCTCGCGGGCCTCCGCGCGACGCTTCTGCTCGAGTTCCTTCGCCCGCGCAGCCTGACGCTTCTCAAGATCCCGCACGATCTGCTCGGCCTTACGCGACTCGGCAGTCCGCTGTGCCTGCTTCTCCTTCTGTGCGCGCATCCACGCCTGCGCCTGCTCGCGTTCTCGACGTGCTTCCTGCTTTACCCGCTCGGCGGCCTCGCGCTCCGCGGCCCGCGCCTGACGCGCCTGCTCCGCCTCAGCGCGCCTGGCCGCTGCGGCCTTGGCCTTCTGGCTGTCCCGGTACGCCTGCAACAACTGCGCCGCCAACGACTTTCTACGCGCCATTCGCCGCCCCCCGACCACAGGTGAAAGTAAAAGAGCTGCCCCGTTCGCGGGCAGGGCAATCTCCAGCGTCCGCCCATGGCCTGACTCGCTCGGAGGACGACGGCTTTTCACACGCACCGCTTGGACCGCCCGCGGCAGCGTGGCGGGGGGTGTTCAGGCGTCGTCGCTTATCCATAGCTTGCAACACCGGTGCCCGCCGGGCAACGCCAGCAACTCGGCGGCCAGATGCTGCCGCTCGAGCTGGCGCAGCGGCCGCCGGGACCGAGGGGACCGGCCGGCCCCTCGGTACTCCTGGCCTGCTTCGCTCAGCCAGCGTGGACGGGGGCGTGATCGAAGAACCGGTGCTCGTCGTTGATGTGGATCTCCCGCACACCAGGGTAGGGACGGGGGAGCGGGTCGTTGGTTGCGGCGATGGCCTGACAGGCGTAACCGTCGGCCGAGGGGTCATCGGCGATGGAGATCAGCGTGTCGATCAGACGCAGACTAGTGTCCTGGTCGAGACCTGTCGCGCCCAGGCCAGCCAGAGGCGAGTCGATGATCAGCAGCGGAGGGACCCGGGCCAGGGGATCCACGCGGCCGAGGTCACGCAGGGCCAGTAGCAGCGCGACGTTCGTGGCAGCCCTCGGGCTGCCTCCAACCGAGCTGTCGGCGAACGTCTTGTCGACATCGCCGTGCTCCTTGACCCGTGTGGTGAAGTCCAACGGATCGATGGAGGCGGCCTCGACAGCCGGGTTGATCTGACGCAGCCGCTCCAGGAAGAACTGCGACCAGCGACCGGTAACCTCCTTTCGGCGTACCTCCTGGGCGCTCTTCACGGCGTCGCGGGCGGCCTGCGCCTGCTCCATCGCTTCCTTCGCCGCCGCGACGGCCGTCTCCTGGGCGCTGATGTAGTCGGCGTCCTGAAGACGCCGCTTGAGCTGAGCCACGTCCCGGCTCAGACCATGGGCCTCCTTCTCCGCCGATTGAGCAAGCGTGCGGGCCGAAGCGACATGGTCCCGGTCGTAGTCATCACGCGCGGCAAGCGCATCTGCTGCGGCCGTTTCCGCCTCCTGCGCTGCCTGCGCCACGGTCGTCATATCCCCTTGCAGCGCCTTAACCTTCCGAGCCAGCCGCTCCGATCGCGCCCGCGCGGTGGCGATCTGCCGTTCACGCCGGTCCTGGCCGCCGGGGTGGACCAGGCCGCACTGCGGGCACAGGCCGGGCGCCCGCTCGGGCAACACCTGCCCGCAGTGGGAGCAGTCCTGCGCCGCCGGGTTGAGCAGCGCGGCGAGCTCGCCCTCCGTCCGGGCCTGATCCGCCATGACCCGGCTCAGCTTGCCCTGGACCACCTCTGCCTGCCGCGCAGCCTTCCTGCGCTGCTGGTCCGCCGCCTTGTGCAGGGCAACCAAGCGCCCGTGTTCCCCCACCGCCGCGGTCAGCGCACCGGCTGCCTTCTGCCAGCGACCGGCGGCAGCCTGGTGCTCATGCTGCTTTTGCTCACACTCGGCGCGCACACTGTCCGGATCGGCCAGAGCGCCGGTGTCACGGAGCTTCTTGAACTGCCTCAGCGCAGATTGGGCAGCCCGAAATCGGCTTTCAGTCTCGGACGCGTTCTTCTCCAGACCCGCGAGCTCCTCGTTCCACAGCCCGAGCACCACTTCCAGCGCAAGCACGCGCGATGCGTCCTTGCCCCCGCCGAGGAACTCCGAGGCGATGGTGTTCTGCCGCAACGCCATCACAGTGGTGTAGAACTCATCCAGCCCAGCACGTGACGTGCCGCGGACCGCGGCCGACAAGCCGAGCAGGTCCTGCACGAACGCGCCCGCCGTCATCTCCGTGGCTTTCGACGACGTGACCGCAAGCGAATGCTCGATCGCGCGGGGATCGTCGAGATTTTTCAATGACACCCGCGCCCGCGGATCCGATCCGCTGCGCGTTGCCTGCCAGCGCACCCCGGCGACGCGGAACACCAGGCGAAGATACTGACAGCTGCGCACCTCCGGCATGACCGTCGCCGTCGTCAGCCCCAGCGGATACAGCAGAGCCTCCACAGCGGTCGACTTCCCCGCTTTCGAATGCCCGACCAGGAAGGTCACCAGCCCCTTGAAGTAGCGGGCATACCAGACCCCGCCGCGCTGGAACTCAAACCGTTCGATCACCAACGACGGGCCCACCGGCGCTCCTTTGTCCACACGAATACGTCGGTAGAGGAAACGAACGCCTGCCGACTGGGTGACGCACGCACACTGCTGCTTTCCACCAGCGACCAGCCAGTGCCCGGCAGCCCGCCGCACTACGTCAGAGCAGACCCTGGACCGCCAGTAGGGCAAATCCCCAACGATGCAGCCGGTAGCGGGCGCCGCCCCGCAGGCCAGGGTGCAGTTGCTGCCAGCCCCCGGCCGGGCAGCCCCCAGCTGCTGTCACCCGCAGACCCCCGGCTCCGCGATCACGATGCGACGAAGCTGCCCGCACAGGCGTGACGTCCCCCTGCCTCAGAGCAGTCGACCCAGCACGACCCGCCATCTTTGACGCCCTTTCGGATCGATCGTTAAAGTGCATGCGCAATCAGATAACAGAGTTCGCATGTGATGGGGGCGGAGGATGGGCATCTTGCTAACAACCGGACAAGCAGCAGAGGAACTCGGCTTCGCCGTCACGACATTCCGGCGCCTCATCCATGCCGACCTGCTCCCCGGGCATTCCCAGCGTGGAGTCCGGGTCATGACCCCCCTCAGCGTCGTGCAAGCTCTCAGCGCGCGCCGCCACGCTCCCGTGCACCAGCTCGACGCCCCAGAGATCGCTGTCCTGCGCGTTGACGCCGCCCAGCCCGCGCACGACGACGACCGGGACTGGATCGGCTTCGCCGCCACGCTCAGCCCCGACCACCTCGTGAAGGCGCTGCGCGGCTGGTGGCGGTGCGACGCGGCGAGTGTCGCGGCCGGGGGAGTGCTGCCGGTCACCCTGTCGGGCTACGTCGTGGCCGTGCTGACCGGCCTTCAACGGTGGGAGAAGAACTTCGCCGGCAAACACGCCTTTCCCGAAGCCCGCCTCGCGGGCTACGTGACCGATCTTGCCGCTCCGACGACAGTGATCACCTCCGATCTCGACGGCGACCGCAGGCTTGCCGAGTTGCTGCTGGGCACGCGGCTTGCCTCCCACTCGGGCGGGGCCATTGCCTACGTCACCACGAACACCGCTACTACTGGCTGAAGCCGCTTCGGACAAGGAAGCCTCGATGGACGCACAGAGCTACAACGCAGCGCTGGCCGATCTACGCGGCGTGCGGGACCAGATCAAGAAGACGCGGGCCGCGCTCGCGAAGCTGGAAGCGGACCGGGACAAGCAGATCGTCCAGCTGGCCTCCTACGAGAAGGCGAAGGCGGAGCGGATCGCCCCGGCGGCCGGCCTGGGTGTGGCCGATGTCGTCGCCCTCGCCCCCAGCCTGGCCCCCGACAGTCTCGCCGTGCAGCAGGCCCCGCAGTCGCCGGCACCGAAGCCGTCCCCTGTGAAGGCTCCTTCCGCGGCCGTGGCGTCCCTGCCGACGCAGACACAGGCCGCTCCCGGTCCCACAACAACCCCCGCTTCCGCAGGCACTGCTGCCCCCGAGACGCACACCGTGTCCTCGGAGCCGCCCGCATCACCCTCGGAGGCGCGGCGGGAGCTGCCGTCGATCCCGGCCGGTTCCAGCGGTGACGCCTGGTTCACTCACACCACCGGTCTGGTCTCCACCAGGCCGAACTTCACCCAGCAGGCGCGCTCCACGGTCTTCCTGGACGCCACCACAGGGGTCCTGGTCCACCGCAGCCAGACCCACCATCTCGACCTCGCCGGCCGGTCGGCCGCCGACATCCTCACCGCCGTCTTCCACACCGTCCCCGAGGACGTGGAACGCATCTACATCACCGCAGGCGACCCCTGGCACCGGGATGCCGACCGCTACCCCTACCTCCGCGACGCGGTCGCCGCCTGGCTGAACGCCCCCATCGCCGGCTGGCGCACCGACACCGGCCGCGGCCGCGACCGCATGGCCGGACACTTCGTCCACGCCCGCAACCCCGTCGGCCGCTACCAGTCCGCAAGTGGCGACCACCACGTGGAGATCCGCTCCGTGGGGGAGTGGTTCGACACCGACGGCGACGACCCTCACACCGTTCGTGATGCTTTCGTGCTGCTGTGGCAGGCGCTGCGCCGCCACTGGGACGACGCGGTGATCATGGGCTCCCCCTCCCAGACCGGCCGCGACCTGTGGACGCGCACCATCCCCACCCGCGGCCAGCACGCCGACGGCTTCCCCGTCCTGTCGGAAGAACTGCGCGGCCTGCTCCACGCCACAGCTGGACAGGGCCGCAACGAGCTGCTCACCCCGCCCCGCGTTCCCGAGCAGCTGCCACAACTCGTCGAGTACGACCGCACCTTCGCCTACGCCAAGCACACGTGGAAATCCCCCGTCGGCACGCCCCGCCGCATCACCGCCACCACCTTCGCCGCCTGGAGCGAGAAGGAACAGATGCGGGCCCTGTACGGGTGCGGGCACTGGCAGGTCCGCGTCACCGTCCCCGACACCTGGAACCATGTCGGCCTCCTGTCGGCACCGGCCCCCGGAGACCGCGCATGGCACTATCCGGCCACGCCCGGGACCACCTTCACCACCTGGGCCGGCGGCCCCGAGATCCACACCGCCCTGACCAACCCGATCCAGCCGTGGAAGGTCGAGATCCTCGATGGCATCCTGTGGGAGGACGGCAAACCGCTGGACGACTGGGCCAAGAAGCTGAAAGAGACCTGGACCAATCTCTCCGCCCAGGCTCACTTCCAGGGCGATCCCCAGCAGGCCCGCGCCGCCCACCTGGCCTCCCGCGCCGTGCGTTCCATCCTCCTGTACGGCATCGGCTCCTTCGCCCAGCGCCCTCGCATGGTCACCGGCACCACCCCCCGCACCCTGGAGCGCGACGTGCCCCCGGACGCCGAAATCATCGGCTTCGACGACGAACTGATCACCTGGCAAAAGCCCACCGGATTCGCCCGCGACCCCAACGCCCACCCCGAATGGGCCGCCGCCATCTGGTCCGCAGCACGCGCCGCCCTGCTCACCCAGCGTCACCGTGACGACGACACGTACGCCGGTGCCCTGCACACCCTGCCCGGTACGGTCGTCGCCTTCCGCACCGACGCCCTCTACCTCACTCAGCCCCACGATTGGCCGTATCACCATCAGCCCGGCGACTATCTCCTGCGTGGCCGCCTCACCGGCCCCGTCACCGCCCCCACAAGCGAAGAAGAACTCCTTACGCTGCGGGAGGCCGGACGCGCGGCCCTCACTGCTGAGCGGGAGGCCTGATGCCGCGCCGCCCCCGCCGCCAGCCTCAACCCCAGCCCGAGTTGAACGAAGCAGCACATCTCGCCGACCGGCTCCGAGCGGTCGGCTACACCAAACGCGACATCGCCCGCATCATCGACCGCGACCCCTCCCTGGTCTCGCAGTTCTACACCAAGAACAAGGGAGCGGCCTTCGTCCCCGCCCTCCGGCAGGTCCTGGCCGCCGTCGAGACCGGCGGCATCACCGACCTGTCCGAACTCGCCGCCATCGCCGCCCGCCTCACCCAGCGGCGTACCACCGCCTCCGGCGCCCGGGCTCGGGTGCGCACCAAGGCCGTCCTGATCACCCCCACCGGCTCCGGCACCGGCCGCGTCGGCGCCCAGGCCATCGCCTCCGGCTCCGCCCGCCTGCGCCCCTTGATCGCCGAAGCCGCCCGCCGGGGCCTGCGCCTGGCCTTCACCGTGCGCCTCGCCAAGACCGGCTACCTGCACCCTTCTGGCAGCCGTACCGACTCACCCGGCATCCGCCGCGACGTCATCCAGCGCACTGACCACAGTGAGGAACGCTCCTACGGCTCCGCCCAGGCCGGCGGCTTCGACGCCGCCGACTTCGCCCGCCGCGTGGACGCCGCGGGCGGCGACGTCACCGCGGCTGTGCACCAGTGGCTGGTGGAGACCGGCCGCATCCGTCCCGACGCTCAGATCATCCACCTCGAAATCCGCACCTGGCGCCCCCGCTGACAGGCGTCGGACAGCGCCCTCAGTCTTGCTGGCTGGCAGCCTCGTCGAACTGTGCCTCGGCCTCCGGCCCACCCGCCGGCTCCGGTGCGGGGGCGGTGTAGAAGACGGACCTGCCCTGCTTGCTGCGCTCGGCCTGGCTCTTGGCCACGAGTCCCTCGAGCGTGACCCGCACGACCTTGGTCGTGATCTGGCGCTCCGGATGGGCCTGGCCCAGGGCTGTGGAGATCTCCGCGGCGGAGCGCGGTTCCTTCGACTCGGCGAGGTGGCGGCGGATGAGCTCGACCAGGGTGGGCTGGGCCGCCGTCGTGGCACCCTCCGCCTTGGCCGCGGACTTCTTGGCGGCTGCCTTTTGCGGCGCGGCGGCGGACTTGGCCGCCCTCTGCTTCCCGCTGCGCGCGGCACTGGCCTTCTTCCTGGGTGAGGGCACCGTGGCACTCTCGGAAGTGGCCGCAGGCTCGGCCGGGGCTTCGGTGATGCCAAGGGCCTGTCGCATGTTCACCAGCACGGTGTGGTCGTGCTGCAGGGCAGCCAACTGCTGTTGCAGGGAGGCGATGTCCGCCGTGATGCGTTCCTGCTCCTTGACGTTGCGTTCGAGGTCACCGGTCACCTGAGCGGCGTACTGCGATGTCAGTTCAGTGGCGGGAGTGGTTGTCTCGGGCATGGGTACTGACCTTTCCTCGGTGAACCAGCGTGCTGCGGGGCTGCACCAGATGAAGTGACACCCCTTCTCGGGCGGGTGTTGGCGCTCAGCAGGGACGCCACACGTGCCGCACGATGCCTTGGCGTACAGATGGTACGGACGAACAGCGCCAGTTGTTCCGCCACGCTATGTTGGCGTGCGTGCCTGCGGCTGGGGCAGTTGCCAGGACACCGCGTCGGTCTCCCGGTTGTGATGCCATGCCCTCAGGGTGCGCGTGGTCACCAGCCGGTCGAGCAGTTCTCCGGTCTGCTGCGGGGAGTGCCCGCACAGGCGGGTGAGGATGTCCATGTCGGTGCTGTGTTCGGGCCGGGCACCGGTGTGCGCGGCCAGCACGAGAGCGGTCAGCCGCAGTGCGGGCGCCGTGGCCGGCAGGACCAACGGCACCGGCCGCAGCGCCCAGTCGGCAGCACGGCAGCGGGTACGGCGGCCGGGCGCCTGGTCCAGCACTGTGGCATCGAGCAGCCGCACCTGCCACGGCAGCGTACGCACGTCCGGCAGCTCCAGCCAGCCGGCGTGGGCCAGCTCCAGCCATACTTCGCGGTTCTGGCGCAGGCGCATGCCCCGCAACAGGCCCGCCGGCAGCCGGACATGGGCGCGGGTGTCGGCACGCAGCGCGCACTGCAGGGCCAGCAGCCGGGCGGCGGGGGAGGTGAAGCGGGGCAGCGCGGTGCCGAGGTACGTCAGCATTTCCCGCACCCGCTCCCGCTCCTGGACCCCGGCGTGGGACCGGCGCGCGGGCGGGGGCGGGCCAGGGGAGGCCTGCTGCCGCAGGGAGCCGGAAAGGGTGTCCGGTACCACGGCCGTGTTGCTGGTCGCCGCGGCACAGGCCGCGCAGGTGTCGGCCAGCCGCCAGGCGCGGCCGCTGCGGTCGCGGGTGAGGGCCAGCAGCACCGGTCCCGCGCAGCCGCGATGACGCGGATGCCACCGGCAGCCCCGGGCCCGGCACTGGCAACTGCGCAGATAGGTGGGCAGCGCGTCGGCGCGGGCATGGCAGGCCAGATGAGCCAGGACGGCAGAACGTGCGGAGGCCCCCGTGAGCGCAGACGTGTGAGCGGCGCAGGCGGGGCAGACGAGAGCGGGGCCGCCCGCTCGCGGACGCAGTTCGACTGTCCAGATGCGCCGCACTGCTGCGTGCGCGCCAGCGAGCCTCATGGGCTGGTCGTCCTCCCGTCCGTCCGTGCCTGAGGTGGTGGGTGCCCCGGCGCATCACAGGGCCGGGAAGACGCACGGTAGTGCAGAGTTCTGCACCTTGAATGCCGCACTCACCACCCAGACAAATAGTGCAGAGGTCTGCACTGACAGGGCAGGGGTCTGCACCGTCGGATGGTGGAGTGACGATCTTGCCGCCCGATCCCGACCTCAACGCGCTGCGCATGACGCTGGTGCGCCTGCGGGGCGAGCGCGGCTGGACCTACGACGAACTCGCCGACCGCAGCGGCCTGGCCCGGCGCACCCTCATCGACCTGGAACACGGCCGCACCAGCGGCAGCGTCACCACCTGGCACACCCTCGCCCACACCTTCGACGTGCCCATCGAGCACCTCCTGGGCACCCTCTGCGACGACCACACCCCACCCGGCATGCACGGCCCCTGACGCCCCGGCGCGCCCGCCTCGGGTCCTACCGCGAATCACCCGAACGGAGAGCAAGCGTCGAACGTGAGGACGCTCGCAAGATCGTCTGTTCGGTGCCGCTAGGCTGGTCGAGGGACATGAGCCCCGCGGTGTTGCCTATCCTCGCGTGTCGCCTGGCACGGTCCGGGCCATGTGCCCCACGCCCGCCCCCGACGGCCGCCACTGGGACGGCAGCCCTCGCGCTCTCCGCCGCCCCCGAACGCTCCGAGTGACCACCACCAGCCCCAGCCGCCTGCTGCGCGCCGGACAAACCGGCCGCTGCCGCCACTGCGGGAGCCGCATCGACCTCTACCCGCGTCCCGACCAACGGCCCATCGCCCTGCACCCCGCCGAATTGACCGTCACTGACGTCCCCAAATCCTGCCGCTGGCACCTCAGCGGCGGCATCGCCTACCCGCACGGCGACAACAGCGCCTGGTGCCGCATCCCGCATGCCGTGCTCTGCCCCCACCGCACCCCGACCTGCCAGGCCGGCACCCGCCTCGAGGCGATCCGCCGTCAACTCGCCGTCCGCGCCCGCCGTCTGATCGACACCGGGGCTCTCACCCCCGCCCCACCAGTCAGCCCGCAGCCCGACGCCCCCCAACCCGGCGGACCCGACCGCCCCGTCGTCCAACTGCTGCTGTGCCGCTACCTCGCCCAGCACCGGCTCGAGGAGCTGCGCTGCGTCGCCCAGACCCGCCACCGGCACCGCTGCCCCCACCCCGTCCTCGCCTCCGCCGGCCCAACTGGGATGTGGAAACTGCTGCCCACCACCGCCCGGCCCGGCCAACTCGCCCTGCCCGATGCCCTGATGGCCGTCTACGACCTGGGCCACCTCGCTTATGGCGAACAGCTGCGCTGGCGCACCCAGCGCTGCCCGGCACACGCCACCGCACCCGGCGCCGCCGACCTCGCCCTGGCCTGCTGGGAACCCTTCGACCCCCTCCTGCACGCGGCACACATCCACACCCGCCTGCCCCATTCCTCGCCCCGCCCGCACCGAAGGGGATGACCGGTGCCGCACCACGCCCTGGAAATCACGCTGACCCGCCCCCTGCCCCCGCCCGTCCTGCAGCGCGCCGCCCGCCGGCTGCGCCGCCGCCTCGGCACCCGGCTGCCCATCGACGTGATCACCACCCACTACCCGGACGCCGACCACAGCGTGCTGCTCAACATCGCCTTCCCGCCCACCGTGCACGCCGCCCTGACCGCCGGCGCCCGCCGCGCCCAGCAGACCCCCGAGCGCTTCCTGGAACTGGCCGTGCACCGGGCCCTGGCCGAGCACGCCGACCGGGAGACCGAGCGCCTCGACCACGCGGTACGCCACCTGCTGGCCCACACCACCCCCGCCTACCTGCTGGCCGCCGTCGGGCACGCACTCACCCGACTCCCCGAGAGGCCCACCCTGTGAACCCCACCGACGAACAGACCGCAGCAGCCGACGCCTTCCACGCTGGCCACCACCTCGCCCTGCAGGCCGGCGCCGGCACCGGCAAGACCACCACCCTCGCCATCCTCGCCCGCGCCACCACCCGCCGAGGCCGCTACCTGGCCTACAACCGGGCCATCGCCCAGGACGCACGCACCCGCTTCCCCGACACCGTCCAGTGCAAGACCGCCCACGCCCTCGCCTACGCCGCCGTCGGCCACCGCTACACCCGCCGCCTGAACGCACCCCGCCGCCCGGCCTGGCAGACCGGACAAGCCCTCGGCCTGACCAAAGCCGTCCGCATCGGCGACCGCGAGATCTCCCAACGCGCCCTGTCCAACGCCGCCCTGCGTACCGTCGCGCGCTTCTGCCACACCGCGGACGAGGCCATCACCCGCCACCATGTCCCTCGCCTGCGCGGTCTGGACGGCTGCGACCTGCATGCCCAACTCGCCGCCCACATCCTGCCGTTCGCCCGCAAAGCCTGGGTCGACCTGCAGCATCCCGACGACGGCGCCGTCCGCTTCGACCACGACCACTACCTCAAGATCTGGGCCCTGACCCGGCCGCGCATTCAGGTCGACATCCTGCTGCTGGACGAGGCCCAGGACACCAACCCTGTCGTCGAACAGACCTTCCTCAACCAGCGCGAGCACGCCCAGCTCGTCATGGTCGGCGACTCTGCCCAGGCCATCTACCACTGGCGCGGCGCCAAAGACGTCATGACCGGCTTCGACGGCACCCAGCTGACCCTATCCCAGTCCTTCCGCTTCGGACCCGACCTCGCCGCGGAAGCAAACCGCTGGCTGCACCTGGCCGACGCCCCGATCCGCCTCACCGGCACCCCCGCCGTACCCACGGAACTCGGCCCCGTCACCCAGCCGGACGCCGTGCTGTGCCGCACCAACGTCGGCGCCATGGCCCAGGTCATGACCCTCATGGCGGCCGGCTACCGGGTCGCCCTGGCCGGGGGAGGAGACAGCCTGCAGGCCCTGGCCCTCGCGGCCCGCGACCTGAAGGAAGGCCGCCGCACCCACCACCCCGAGCTCATCCTCTTCCCCTCATGGGGCGATCTGCAGGACTACGCCGCCCACGACCCGGCCGGCCGCGACCTGCAGCCCCTGGTCAACCTCGTCGACACCCACGGCACCGACGCCATCCTCACCGCCGTCGCCCGCCTCGCCCCCGAGCCGCACGCCCAGGTCACCGTCTCCACCGCCCACAAGGCGAAGGGACGCGAATGGCCCCGCGTGCTCATCGCGGACGACTTCGCCCGTCCTGAGAACAGCACTCCTGACGAGCAGACAAGCACCGCGGCGCCACCCGACCCCATCGACGACGCCGAAGCCCGCCTGGCCTACGTGGCTGTCACCCGTACCCGCAAACGCCTCGACCTGGGCGGCCTCTCCTGGATCGACGCCCACTCACAGCACCTCGGTCCGAGCGGAACAACTCCCTCGGGCACCGTACAAAAGGAACACGAGCAGACGGAACCCGGACCACTGCCGGTGCGCCACACGCATGGTTGACAGGGCGTCATCGGTGGGGGAACGGCGCGGGAAGGTCATCACTCATCGCGCGGTGCTCCGGCTTGTCCGGGCGCACCGCCCTCCGTCTGCCCATTTTCTCTCCGTTATCGACAAAACCCCTCGCAGCAGGCATCCCTTTAGTTACGGTCTGTACTCACAGATACCGCCCCAAGTTTCGGCGCGCCCCGATCGGTGTTCACCGCCAGTCGGCAGTGCCCGACACCGTAAGACCGACAGGGACCGGCCGATGACCGACACCGACTCCGAGCCCCACGGCGCTGACAGCACCGTATTCGGCCGCAGCTCCACACCCGCGACCAGCCGGCAGCCGTTTGCAGGCCACCTCACCAGCGGCGACGCCGAAGAGGAGGTAGGGAAGGTAGCAGGTACCGAGGACTCCACCCCGTTGAAGTTCCACGTTGCTCTTTCTCCTGGCGCCTATCTGCAGCTCGACGACGTGGTCAGCACTCGCCGGGAGATCCCCGGACGCGGCACCGTCGTCACCTCCGGCGTGGTGACCGAGGTGGTCGCCCGCCACGAGGGCGCCGCGTTCGGCTCAGATGTCTTCCTCATCGCCGACGGAATCCTGCCGGCCACCGTGCAGGAGGTCGCCGAGATCACGACCACCCGGGTCGACCCCGAGTACTACGTCCCGCCACGCCCCGGCGAAGCCGCCATCCGGGCCTCGGGCACGGCGCGGGACGCCGCGCTGTACTTCGACCGGATGGACGCACGTGTGCCCGCCGGCATCGGCCGGGACGGCGAACCGATCTATCTCAACCTCGAATTCCTCGACGGCACCCGCGGCGCCCACGTATCGATCTCGGGCATCTCAGGCGTGGCGACCAAGACCAGCTTCGCGCTGTTCTTGATGCACTCGCTGTTCACCTCGGGCGCCCTCGGGGCCCGCGCGGTCAACGCCAAGGCCCTCATCTTCTCCGTCAAGGGCGAGGACCTGCTCTTCGTCGACCAGCCCAACACCCGTCTCGACGGGGAGCTGAGCGCCGCATACGCCCAACTCGGCCTGCCCGCCCGCCCCTTCGCCTCGGCCGGCTTCTACGCCCCGCCGCTGCCCGGTGACACCACCGGCCGCCCCCACGTCACCGGCAGGACCAGCGGCGTCACCGCCTTCTGGTGGACCCTGGCCGAGTTCTGCGAACGCGAGCTGCTGCCCTACGCGTTCGCCGATGCCGAAGACGAGAAAAACCAGTACACGATCGTCGTGCACCAGGTTACGAGCCGGCTGCGCCGCGAGGCTCAGCCCGCCGGGAACGACGGCGCGGTCGCCATCGACGGAACCGTCCTCCGCACCTGGCCGGAGATGGTCGACTTCATCTCCGACAAGGTCACCGACGACCTCAGCCGCCCGGACTGGGCGGGCCCGGCCATCGGACTGGGAACGGTGAACGCATTCGTGCGGCGGCTGCGGTCGTCCCAGCGGCCGCTCGGGCCCCTGCTGCGCGGCGACCTGAGCACGGTCACCGACCACCCCGTCTCGCACTCCATCGACACCTCGCAGCAGCAGGTCACCGTGGTGGACCTGCACAACCTGCCGGAACGGGCCCAGCGGTTCGTCGTCGGTGTCGTGCTGGCCGCGGAGACCGCCCGCAAGGAGCAAGCCGGCCCGGGCGGCCTGCTGTTCACGATGGTCGACGAGCTCAACAAGTACGCCCCCCGCGAGGGATCCTCCCCGATCAAGGACGTACTACTGGACATCGCTGAACGCGGCCGCTCACTCGGCATCATCCTCATCGGCGCCCAGCAGACCGCCTCTGAGGTGGAACGGCGCATTGTGTCGAACTCCTCGATCAAGATCGTCGGCCGGCTCGATGCCGCCGAGGCCGGCCGCCCGGAGTACGGCTTCCTGCCCGCCTCGCAGCGCCAGCGCGCCACGCTCGCCAGGCCCGGCACCATGTTCGTCTCCCAGCCGGAGATCCCGGTGCCCCTGGCCGTCGAATTCCCCTTCCCCGCCTGGGCCACCCGGCTCTCCGAGGTCGCCGACCCCACCTTCTCCACCGGCACCCGCGCAGCCGGCCAGGCCACCGGCAGCGCGGCGCGACCGGACCCGTTCAGCAGGCTGCCCCAGGCAGAGAGCGATCCGTGGCCCGACGACACTGACGACGGCGCCATCGATGAGCCGCCCTACTGACGTCTGGCCACCGCCCTCCCCAGCGCACCCACGCCCCCCGCTGCTCTGCCTCAGCCACCCGAAAAGGACCCCGCCCCGTGAAGTTCCTTCACACCTCCGACTGGCATGTCGGCAAAACCCTCAAGGGCCGCAACCGGCTCGAGGAGCAGGCACGCATCCTGCGAGAGATCACCCAGATCGCGATCGACAACGACGTCGACGCCGTCCTCATAGCCGGCGACATTTACGAAAACGCCTCGCCGACCGCAGACGCCCAGAGGCTGGTCGTGCGTACCCTGCTGCGCCTGGCCAAGCACGGCATCGAGGTCATCCTGATCGCCGGCAACCACGACCACGCTGCCACGTTCGAGGCCTACAGGCCGCTGATGGACATCGCCGGCATCCACGTCTACGGCCAGGCCAGACCGGCCGCGAAGGGCGGCGTGCACACATTCCACGCCAGGTCCACCGGCGAGCCCGTCAACGTCGCCGTCCTGCCGTTCCTCTCCCAGCGCTACGCCGTCCGCGCCGCGGAGATCATCGCCAACACCCCGTCGCAGAACGTCGGCGCCTACGACCAGCTCGTCCGTGACGTCCTGGCCAATCTGACCGGAGCGTTCACCTCGGACGCCGTCAACATCATCATGGCCCACCTGACCTGCACCGGCGGTACCTTCGGCGGCGGCGAGCGACCCGCCCAATCCATCATGGAATACCACGTGCCGGCCGCTGTCTTCCCTGTCGAGGCCCACTACGTGGCCCTGGGCCACCTGCACCGCCGGCAGCAGATCCCCGCCGCCTGCCCGGTGCACTACAGCGGCTCCCCCTACGCCATCGACTTCGGCGAGCAGAACAACACCAACGTCGTCTGCCTCGTCGAGGCCACCCCCAACACCCCCGCCCAGATCACCGACATCCCCGTCACGGCCGGCCGCAGACTGCGCACCGTCGAGGGAACCGTCGCCCAGCTGACCTCTGACCCCGCCGGCTACGGCGAGGACTACCTCAGACTCGTCGTCACCCAGCCCGCCTACGCCGGCATGCGCGACGACCTGTACGAAGCCCTCCCCAACGCTCTTCAGATCCTGATCCACCCCGATCATGCCAGCACCGGCGCCACGGCAGGAATCAGCGTCGACCAGCCGATCAAGACGCCTGTGCAGCTGTTTGCCGACTACTGCCACAGCGTCGGCGTCAGCGACGACCGGGTCACGGCGTTGTTCAACCAGCTGCACGACGACCTGACCCGCTCGACCGCCCGCCCCTGAAGCCAGGCCCGCACCCGCCCGAAGGAACCCTCAGATGCGTCCCGTTCGTCTTGAGCTCAACGGCTTCGCCGGCTTCCGCGCTCCCACCGTGGTCGATTTCACCGACACCGACTACTTCGCCCTCGTCGGCCCCACCGGTTCAGGCAAGTCCACCATCCTCGACGCGCTGACGTTCGCCCTGTACGGCTCGGCCTACCGGTGGGGACGCAGCAACGCCATCTCCTACGCACTCGCCCCCACGAGCAACCGCTGCACGGTCTCGCTCACCTTCGACATCGGATCACAGCGCTACCAGGTCGCCCGCGAGGTCCGCCGCATGGGCCAGCAGATCCAGCAGAAGGCCGTCAGCCTGGTGCAGTTCACTGACCCCACCGCAGTCGCTGTCGAGCCAGGCGGACCGCAGCCGGAGGTACTGGCCGGGGAGATCAAGGAACTCAACACCGCCATCGAGGATCTGCTCGGCCTGTCCTTCGACGACTTCTGCCAGTGCGTCGTCCTGCCCCAGGGTGACTTCGCCCGGTTCCTGTCCGCCAACGCCAGCAACCGCCAGCAGATCCTGCTCAAACTCCTCGGCGCCTCCCAATACGAAGGCATCGGTAAACGTGCCGGCGCCCAGGCAGACCAAGCAGCCAAGGAGGTCGAAATCCTCAACGACCAGCTGAGCCGGCACGCCGACGCCACCCCCGAAGCCGAGGCCGCCGCACAGGCGCGTGTCGAGACGCTTGAACAGCTGGCCGTCACCGTCGACCAACTCGTGCCCCGTGTCACCGAGGCACGCACCCGCGCACACGAGGCCGACGCCCGAGCCGACACGCTGCGCAGCGAGACCGATCTGCTGGCCTCCATCCGCACCCCCGACGGCATCGAAGAGCTGCAACGTCAGGCCACCCGGGCACAGACGGCCGCCCAGCAGGCCCGTGAGGCCGCCGACGCGGCCGCTCAGACCCTCTCCGACGTCACCCAAGAGGCTCAGTTGGGCCCTCAGCGCACCGACCTGACCCTCACCCGCGACCGGTACACCGAGAAGGCAGCCCTGACGGGCCGCCGCGACGGCGTCATCGCCGACGCCCAGCGCGCCCAAGAGGAGTTGGCGCAGTCCAAAGACCGGCTGAAAGCATCGGCGCAGAGCGTTGACAAGGCCCGCCGCAGCGCCGAGGAGACCCGGGAGCGCCGCGCCCAGGCCCGGCAGGCGCAGGAGAAACTGCGGGGCCGCCACCAGCTGCTGGCTGCCGTTCGTATCCCCGACGGCGTCACCGACCTGACCAGCCGTGCAGCAGCCCGTTCTCACGAGGTCGAAGCCGCCGCTGAGGCGCTCACCGCGGCCCGCGACCGGCACGAACAGGCCTCCCGTGCGCTGACCGCCGCCGGCGACGGCAGCCGGCTGACGGAAGCGCACCAGGCACTCGATGAGCTCCTCGATGTCATCAGTTTGCTCACGCATGCCACCGGCGCACTGGACGACTGCGCCGAGAGGGCCAGCCGGGCTGAAGAGGCGGTGGCAGGCGCCCAAGCGCGCCTGAACGCGGCCACGTCCACGGTCGATGAAGCCCGCGTCCTCGCCGGTGCCGCACAGCTGCGCCCTCAGCTTCAGGTAGGCCACACCTGCCCGGTCTGCGAGCAGAACGTCACCACCCTCCCGCCGCCGCTGTCCGACCCCGCTGTCCAGGCAGCCGAGGCGGCACATGCCGCCGCCGCAGAAGAACACCGTGCTCTGCTGGACCAATACGAGGACGCCAAGAAGGCGGTTACCGACCAGCAGCGGGAAGTGGACAAACTCACCACACAGCGCACCCTGCTCGACAAGAGGCTGGGCACACTGCTGCCCGACCGCCCCGCCGGCACCGGCCGCGACTGCGACGCCGACCGCGCCCACCTCGACGAACTCATCGAATCCCGTGACCAGTTGACCACTGACGAGCAGCAGGCCCGCGACGCGGTACAGAAAGCCGAAACTGCCCACGGCTCCGCCACGTCGGCTGTCGCCGCGCTGCAGCGGGAACTCGACCGGGCCCGCAACACTCTGCACTCGACGCTGGGCACACTGACCGCTTTTGACCCGCCGACCCTCGACACCGACGACCTGACCTCGGCCTGGACCGACCTGGAGGCCTGGGCCCGCACCCAGACCACCACCACAGAACGCGACCTCGCAGCCGCCGACGCCGAAACGGCCGACGCCGAAAAGGCCCACTCGGACGCGACCAGCGCGCTGGAGACCGCCGACCGTGCACAGGCCGACGCCCAGGCTGCCCACACCGCAGCCGTCGAGAACGCCGCAACCGCCAGCCTCGCGAAGACGAACCTGACCGACCGCCTGAGCACACTCGAGACGCTTTTGGCCCAGGCGCCACCGGAAGCCGAACTCCCGGCCCTCTTCGAGGAATGCGCCCGTCTCGAGGCGGCCGTGGAGACAGCCACCACGCAGGCCAACCACACACGCACAACAACCAAGGCAGCAGCGGCCGAACAGGACAAGTGGCGAGAGCACACCGCGAAGGCCCGCTCCGTGCTGGCAGCCAGCCGGGATACCGTGGCGGCGCTGAGTCCACCAAGCCTCGACACCGACGACCTCGCCGCCGCCTGGTCCACCCTGACCGGCTGGGCCAGCCGCCAGATCAGCGACCGGCAGACCGCCATCGCACGCGCAGACACCGACACCCAGACCGCCCACAACGAAGCCGACCAACTCCTGGGCAGCCTGGAGACCCTCCTACGCGGCAACGACCTGGACCCGCAGGACCTCGGCGACAGCCCGGAACGCGCCGCACAGGCCCCGCGCGTGGTCGCGGTCGCAGCCGAACGCGCCCGGGGCCAGGTCAAAACGATCCAACGCAGCCGCGCCGACGCCGACGCGATACAGGACAAGATCGACGACGCCCGCACCCGACAACAGGTAGCCGCCGAACTGGCCCGGCTGATGCGGTCCAACAAGTTCCCCCAGTGGCTCGCCACCTCAGCCCTCGACACTTTGGTCGCCGGCGCCTCGCAGTCACTGCGCCAACTGTCGGGTGACCGCTTCGACCTCAGCCACCAAAAGGGCGAGTTCTACGTCATCGACCACTTCGACGCCGACTCCACGCGCTCGGTGCGCACCCTGTCCGGTGGCGAAACATTCCAGGCCAGCCTGGCCCTCGCCCTGGCCCTCTCCGACCAACTGGCCGGCCTGGGCGGCGCCACGAAACTGGAATCCATCTTCCTCGACGAAGGGTTCGGCACCCTCGATGCTGATTCGCTCCAGACCGTCGCCGACACCCTGCAAAACCTCGCCCAGGGAGAACGAATGGTCGGAGTGATCACCCACGTCACCGCGCTCGCCGAACAGATCCCGGTCCAGTTCCACGTCCAGCGCGACACCCGCACCTCCACCGTCACCCGGCAGGGCACATGACCACCACAGCACAGGCCTCCCGCATGCGGTTCCACGTCGATGGCTGGGACCCCACCTACGGCTCCAGCGTCGAGAACGCCGAGGACGGCATCGCCGACTCCACCGCCAAGGTCACCCCCCATATCGAACTCGCCCCGGCAGACTGGAAGCCCATCTCGCCCTCCCAGGTATCCGCCCCAGGCGCCGTCCTGTTCGTCGACGGCGTCCGCCGCGTCGAAGCCCGCATCTGGATCGAACAGCCCCCCTCCACCGAACCGGCCACAGGCTCCGACAACGCAGCCCGGGACGCCCGGATGGCACTGTGCGCCTCCTACGCGGCAGGCACCGTGTGCTGCTGCCCCGACCGCGGCGCACATCTGCTGACCATCGACTACCGGCGCGGCCTGTTCACCACCGCCACCAACGCCGTCGACGTGCCCACCACTGCCGGAACCTACAAGGCCACCATCACCCCCGACGACCAAGACCAAAACCTCGCAGTGCTGCTCTCGACGGCGCTGCAACGCCAACTCACCGATCTCGAGGTTCTCGTCGCCACCCATGCCCGCACCGCCCTGACCGGCCACGGCGTCCCCGAAGGCTCCGACCTCCTCGTCGTGGACGGACCGCTGCGCGGCCGCACCCACCTGCCGCGCGCCCTGGGATTCATCAAATCCCACCGCACCGCCTATCTGCCGCCCGACCTGCACGCCACGATCGCCACCCTGGCCCCCGGCGAACGCAGCCCGGTGTTCTTGATGGGCACCTCCTGGGACCGCCACGCCTGGTACTTGCGACTGCCGTGCACCCCCGGCGCCCCCTGGGCCGGAGTAGTACGGCTGGAATGCGCCGCCGACATCCCTGCGGCCGCGGCGATCGAGCTGGCCAACCTCTCACAAGCCCTCCTGCCGCGGTACGCCAGCATCGAGTACAAAGACACCCGTGCCCCGCAGAACCTGGTGCCGGTCGCCGGACTGGAGAGAGAACTACGCCGCCACCTGGGCAACCCCGTCCTACTCGGCCGCGCCCTACGCGTGGCATCGGCGAGCTGAACCGCTCAGACTCACGGCTCCACCCTCGCCCACCTGACCGAAGCAGCCGAATAACCTGCACCCGAGGGGCGGGCTACCGTCCTCAGCCCCCTCACTCACCCGCCAGCCCTCACCGGAGCGGTAACCCCATGGCCCTTTCCGACATCGAGCTGCGGCCGCACCAGAAGGAGGCCGTCACCGCGGCCGCCCACATCCTGCGTGAAAACCCGCGGGCAAGTGTGGTCGCGGCCTGCGGTACCGGAAAGACGCTGATCGCTGCCCGCACCGCTGCCCGCACTGCCGCGCAGGGCAGGGTGCTCGTGCTGCTGCCGACGCTGGACCTGCTGTCGCAGACGATCCGCTCCTGGCGTGCGGCCGGGCGCAAGGGCGCCACGATTGCGGTGTGTTCGGCCCGTCAGGCCCTGGAGTATGAGCCGCTCAGCGCCGACGTCCCCATAACCACCGACCCCGCAGACCTGGCCGCCCTCACCGTCACACCCCGGCCAGGCCCGGTCACCGCCTACGCCACCTACGCCTCCCTGCCCACCGTGATCACCGCCCACCGTGATCACCGCCTTCCCCCCTGGGACCTGATCGTCGTCGACGAGGCCCACCGCACCGCCGGCCGCCTGGGCAAGGCCTGGGCCGCCGTCCACTACGACGACCAGGTCCCCGCCGCCCGCCGCCTGTACCTGACCGCCACCCCCCGTATCTGGGACGCCGACGCCGACCGGGACGGGGACACCGAGGCGGTGGCCTCCATGGACGACGAAGCCCTCTTCGGCCCGGTCGCCTACCGCCTTACCCTCTCCGACGCCATCGACCTCGGCCTGCTCGCCGACTACCAGATCCTCGTCCCCGTCGTCACCGACGAAAACCTGCGCGACTGGCTCGCCACCGGACCCGGCGCCGGCGTTGACGGACTACGCCTGGCCGGCCGCCAGGTCGCCGCCCTGCGCGCCATCCACGACCACCAACTGCGCCGCGTCCTGACCTTCCACCACCGCGTCGCCGACGCCCGAGCCTTCGCCACCACCCTGCACGACACCGCCGCCACCCTCCCGGACAACCTGCGCCCCCAAGGACTGTGGGCGGACTGGATCAGCGGAAGCCACACCCCCCAGGTCCGCCGTCGCCTGCTGCTCGAGTTCGCCTCCCACAGCGACCCGCACAGCCCGGCCGTGCTCTCCAACGCCCGCGTGCTGGGGGAGGGTATCGATGTGCCCTCCATCGACGCCGTCGTCTTCGCTGACCCAAAAAGCAGCCCCGTCGAAACCGTCCAGGCCGTCGGCCGCGCGCTGCGCCAGGACCCCGGCGCAGGCAAGAAGGCCACCCTCGTCGTCCCCGTCTACCTCACCCCTGGCGAAGATCCGGACGACCTCCTCGGCGCCGACGCCTACACCCCGCTATGGCACACCGTCCAGGCCCTGCGTGCCCACGACGACCGCCTCGAAGCACGCCTGGCCGACCCGCGCACCCACCGCCCCACGATGCCCCCGCACGACCCCGAGGCCTGGCTGCACTTCGACCGCCCCACCCAGGCCGAAGACGTCGCCCTCGCCCTCTCCCTGCGGGTCCTGGCTCCCAAGAGCGCTGAGTGGCGCCGCGGCCTGAAAGCCGCCCGCCGTTACCACCGCACCCACCACCACCTCGACGTCCCCCAGACCTACGAAGACCCCACCGGCTATCCACTGGGCCGCTGGCTGACCTGGCAACGCCACCTCCATGCCACCGGCGCCCTCGACGCGGCCCGCGCCAGCGCCCTGGAACGCCTCGGCATCATCTGGGACCCCCGTCAGCAGGCCTTCGACCGCGGACTCGCTCACGCCGCCGTCTACGTCACCCGCCACGGCCACCTCGCCGTCCCCGTCGACGAGACCCAGGACGGCTTCCCCCTCGGCCGATGGCTGGCAACCCAGCGCACCCGCGCCGAGACCCTCACTGCCGAACGCGTCGCCGCCCTCACCGCCCTGGACCGGTGGTGGAACCCGCCCTGGCCGATTACCTGGCAACGCGCCTATCACTCTGCTGCCCGCCAGCAGACGCAGAAGGACACATCACAAGCCAGGGAGTGGCTCGAGGCCCAGCGCGCGCGAGTCAGCGACCTTCACCCCGAGCAGCGCCGCCTCCTCAGGGATCTGGGGCTCGACCTGCCAGATGCGCCCGTCTCTTGCGAAGAGGACAGCCCGCTGTCAGCACGTGAGCGCGCTTTCCAGCGCGGGTTGACCGCCGCGCGTGCTTTCCGAGAGAGGGAGGGCCATCTCAACGTCCCCCAGAGGCACATCGAAGAGATCGAAGGCGGCTATGTGCGTCTGGGGCAGTGGCTGAGTAACCTTCGGCGCCGCCGCACCAGCCTCAGTCCGCAGCGCCTTGCCGCCCTGGCCGAGCTCGGCCTGTAAGAGGTCCTAACAAAGCCGTTGGACGTGTCAGTGGGTGATGAGGCAGGTAGCGAGGCCGAGGAAGGCCTCGTGAATGTCGTCGCGTCGTTCCCAGCGGATGCGCAGGCGGCGGAAGCCGTGCAGCCAGGAGATGGTGCGCTCGACGACCCAGCGGAAGATGCCCAGGCCGGAGCCGTGCGGCTGGCCGCGTTCTGCGATCACGGGCCGGATGCCGCGTTGCCGCAGCAGCCGCCGGTACTTGTCGTGGTCGTAGCCGCGGTCCGCGAAGAGCATGTCCGGCTGTCGCCGTGACCTGCCGACGACGCCGGCGACCGCGGGAACCTTGTCAAGCAGGGGCAGGAGCTGGGTGACGTTGTTGCGGTTGCCGCCGGTCAGCGACACCGCGAGCGGGATGCCTTGGCCGTTGGTGAGGACGTGGTGCTTGCTGCCCGGCCGTGCACGGTCGACCGGGCTGCGACCGCTTTTGGGCCCCGCCGGGCCGCCCGCACGTGGGAGGAATCGATCACCGCCCGCGACCAGTCCAGCTGCTTCGCCGACCGCAGCTTCTTCAGCAGCCCCAGGTGCAGCTTCTCCCACACACCGGCCTCGTTCCAGGCCGCCGGGCGCCGCCAGCAGGTCATGCCCGAGCCGAAGCCCAGCTCCTGCGGCAGGTACTCCCACTGGATGCCCGTATGGAGCACGAACAGGATCCCGCACAACGCCTGCCGGTCCGGCACCCGCGGCCGGCCCGCCACCAGCTTCGTCCCCGGCTCGGGCAGCAACGGCTCGACGAGCTACCACAGTTCGTCCGACACGATCCACGGCCGCGACTGACGTTGCCCCACGACCCAACCAACGAGCAGACAAGCCGATGGTTACTTGATCAACAACTTCTGTTAGGACCTCTAAGCCGGACTGGGGCGTACGGGCGTAGTGGCCCATGTTGCTTCCTCACTGCCCGGTAGGCGCCCGGGCCAGCGGTAGCACAAGCCGCTGGCCCGGGCGCCGTGCTGCGGTTGCTTCAGAGTTGCTTGTCGGCGGGATTGCTGTTGCCAGCCACGACGCTGTCGCCGACGGCCTCGGTGTCCTGGTCGTCGGCCAACGCGCTGCGCCGGTACTGGGGGTGGTCGAGGTCCATTTGTTGTGCGGCGTGGAGGGGGACGGGGTAGCGGGTGCGGTTGGCCCAGGCGAGGGGCTGGTGGCAGAGGCGGGCTGCGGCCAGCGCGAGGGACTGGGGTTCAACCGGGGCAGTGTTCTGGTTCATGCTGCTGGCGGGGGTGGTGATGATGGGGTAGATCTCGGTGGCGGTCATGCTGTACCAGTTGGGGCGGACTTCGTTCTTGCGCCGGTTCTCGGCGTCGCTGGAGCCGTGGCTGGCGCTCCAGCGGGTGATGGCTTCGCCGAGGCGGCCGGCTCCGGCGCCGTCGAACTGGGGCGGGACGGTGGCCAGCAGCCAGGTGGGGGAGCCGAAGTCGGGCGTGACCTGGTATAGCAGGTTGGTGACCTTGTTGGTGCGGGCCACGGTGCCGTCGACACTGCGGTGGCTCACCCTGATCGGACGCGGCAGCTCGTCCATGTCCTTGTTGATGCGCACCACGGCCAGCGGGCGTTCACGGGCGGGAAGGGTACTGGCGGGCAGCCAGGTGCTGTTGCGTGTGGGCGGCTGGCCCTGTCGGCGGTTGTGCAGGCCCAGCCACAGGCGGCGGGTGGCCACGCCGTCGACGGTGACGGTGTAGGGGATGCCGCCGAGGTAGTCGCAGAGGTCGGCCAGAGCCTGGTCGATGTGCTGGGCCACCGTCTTGAGGCCGCGGTTGTCGTCGTCGAAGTCGGTCATCTTGCCGACGGGGTAGGCGTTCGCGTGGAAGGCGGCCTGCGCCTGGTGGTAGAGCTCCCAGCGGCGGTGGGTGTAGCTCCAGCCGTGCAGGGTCCAGGCTCCGCCGGGAGTGGTGGGGGGCTTCAGGACGCTGGCAGTCACGCAGATCTTGGCGGTGCGGTCCTTGCCCTGGCGGCTTTGGCGGCGCACGTGGATTCCGCAGTGCGCGACCTGGTCGGCCGCGTGGGGGCCGATGGCATCGACCATGACCTGGTCGATGCGGCGGTCGATGATGCCCAGGCTGCGGCACAGATCCAGCAGCGACAGGATCACCTGGTGGTCGGTCTGTTTCCCGTTCGGCTTCTTGCGCTTGGCTTCCTTGCGGTCGGCGGTGAACTGGGAGACGAACCCGAGTCGCGCCAGGGTGCGCCGTGCCTGGTGCTTGGCGTCCTCGTCCGGGCCGGGCCCGGACGCCGTGCCCGCACGGTCGGCCGGCGGCATGGCGTCCTCTTCCTCGGCTGCGGCGTCGAATTCGGTCTCCGCCCAGACACCGACGAGGGTGGCCGGCTCCTTCTTGAGCGAGGGGATGTGTGCGACGGCGGTTTCCTGTCCGGCCGTGGGGCCGTGGACGAGGAAGTCGGGGACGCAGTGGAAGACGGCGCTGACGCGGCCTGCGTCCAGGGGCACGGGAATGCCCTCGGCGGGATCGATGGTCTGCGGGTCGAGGCCGAAGACGCTGGCGAGGCCATGGATCATGCGCTGGCGCATCTCGTCCCGGTACCACAGGCACACCAGCCTCAGGTGCTGGTAATTCATGGCGTCTAGAGAGCGGATGATGTCGCCCGGCTGCACGGACAGTTCGGCCTGGGGCAGCTGCTTGAAGCCGCGGGCGCGGGAGTCCTGGACGACGGTCAGGGGGGTAGGGGCGAGGATCTGTCCGATGTGGCGGTCGAGTTCGCGCAGGTGGTGCATGCCGACGCCGCGGCCGACGGGGAAGGAGAAGGTCTTGCCCTGGACGGGGCGGATGGGGCCGAGTCCCACTGTTCCGGCCTCGGCTTCATCCTGGGATTCGTTGTCGCCCCGGGCATCGGCGTTCTGCTCGGCCTCGACACGCTGCTGGATGTTGTGCAGGACGGAGTGGTCCATGCCGAGGCGGGCCAGGGTCTGCAGGGACATGCGGTGGATGCGGCGGACGCGGCCGCGTCCAGCCATTTCGACCTCGACGATCGGCAGGGCGGTCTCGGCCTGTTCGGCCAGCACGGTGCGCGCGTAGGCCATTGTGCGGCTGATGCGGGTGGCCTGGGAGGAGACCACGAGGATCGGGTCGGCGACATTGGGCAGGGTCTTCAGAGCCAGCCGCACCCGGGCCAGCGCGTGCGCGGTTCCGGCCTTGTTGGACCAGGGCTGCTGCCAGGCGATCAGGCCGCCGCTGCTGTCCGGTCTCAGGGCGATGTCCTGGCCGTCCACCCTCCAGGTGCGCTGGGCGAGGCGGTGGGCCAGGTGCCAGGCGACGGTGCTGTAGACCCAGTTGGCCGCGTCCGGCTGCCGGCCGGCGGTGGAGGAGTCCGGCGTCTGCGGGCCGTCCGGGGTGATGAGGTAGTCGGCCAGCAGCCGTTCCTGCGGCATGGTTTCGGCGACGCGTTCGGCCAGCGGGGTGGGCCGGTTGAGGTCGATGTCGTCGGGGTGGTGGCCCAGGACGAGACTGTGCAGGAGGGTGAACGCGTCGCGCAGGGTGTCGTCGTCGAGCGGGCGGCGGGTGGCCAGCAGCCCCTGTTTGGGGTCGAAGAAGACGTAGCCGCCGGTTAAGCAGCGCAGGGCGCCGGTGAGCACGGAGTGCGGGGCCTGTGCCTCCTCCCGTTTGACGATGTCCTTGTACTGGCGGTCCAGCAGGGTCCACAGGGAGGTGACGCTGGTGGGGAACTGGCGCAGGTGGACGGTGGCCCCGTCCAGCAGCGTGGGGGTGCAGCGGTAGGCGAGCACGTCCAGGCAGGCGCGGGTGGTGGGTGCAGGCATGAGCGGAGAAGGCCTTCCTTTCTGAAGTGAATGCGGCTGGGCGGGGCGGGGTCAGGTGTCGTCCGGTTCGATGCCGGCGTAGGCGAGGAACGCGGCGAGGGCTTCGCGGTAGATGGCGTTCATCTGCCGGCGCACATCAGCCGGCCAGCGCTGGTGCATGCGGCGCAGGATGCCGGCGAGGTCGGACTGCCAGGAGTCCTCGTGGAAGGCGTAGTCGACGAGGTGGAGCGTCATGTCGGTGCCGCCGCGGCGGGCGCGCCCGGCGAGCTGGATCATGTCGACGACCATGCCGGCGACGATCTCTTCCTGCAGGACGTGGGCGGTGCTGATGAACCCGGGCGCGGACCGCATGATCATGCCCATGCGGGCCCAGGCAGCGGCCCTGGCCTCCCTGAGATCCCCTACCGGCTCGGCGGTGGGCATGGAGGGCAGGGAGCCGATCCCGGCGGCGTTGACACTGGCGTACATCTCCGCCGGATCGGTCAGCAGGGCCAGCGGCCGGGTGCACAGATAGACCGGCGTGATGGCCGACTTGGTGCCGATGACGATGTTCAGGCCGCGGGCGATCCGCGCCATCGGCACGACAAGGATCTTCCCCCGGCGGGGGAAGTCCTCGAATTCGTCCGGGGTCAGCTCTGTGATGCCGGGTGGCAGAGGCGGCAGCTTGGCCCGCCAGTGCCGGTCGGCCGGCACGGCGACACACAGGCCGCCGGTGTACTGGCCCGCGGAGTGGATGCCGAGCGCGAGATGGCGGCAGTGCTCGTAGGAGTTGACGACCACCGCCGCGTGCGCGCGGTCGGGGTCGGTGCGCGCGATGCGGGCGAGCTCGTCGTGGATCACCGTGTCGTAGAGACGGTCACCGAGTTTGATCAGCGCTTCGCGTTTGTGCTGCTGGGGGATGCCGGAGATCTGGATGGCCCGCTGGGTGACCGAGTCGGTGATCATGCGGCGCTTGGCGCGGATGCTGTCGGGCGCGGCATCGGTCATCCACCACTTCACGTCCGCGTGGACGTGCTCCCGCACGGCCTGAGGGAAGTAGGCGGTGGCCGACAGGCCCAGCACCGGCCGTTCCACACCGGCCAGGGCGAGGGAGACGATGCTGCCCAGCTGAGCGGTGTAGGTGTGGGGGTCGCCGCTGATGCTCTGCGCGGTCAGCTCAGCGTTCTTGTGGGGATTGTCCAGGCCGGTGACCCGGTAGCCGGTGATCGCCTTGCCGAGCATGCCGTAGGGCAGGATGTGGGCGGCCACCCCGGTCTCCAGACGCTGGGCGAGTATGCGGGCCGAGCGCATCCCCAGCGAGCGCAGCTGACCGGTCTTGTTGCGCAGCAGGCCAAGGGTGTCATCGAGCTCGGCCAGCCACATCCGCACGATCAGCAGCTCGACGGCCTCGCCGCGGTCGTGCGGATCCTTGACGACGTCAAGCAGCACTTCATTCAGTTCCAGCTGGACGGAGGCCAGCAGGTCCTCCCCGCGGGGCGCCAGCAGGTCGCCCAGCAGCCGCCGCACCGCTTCCAGATGTGGCGGCAGGCTGGCATCCCCGGCCGCCTCGTCGGTGTCGTCGGATGTGGGCGGAGCCGGGCGCAGGGCTTTGAGCTGGTCGAAGAGGTGGTCGGGGATCTCCTGCTCGCTGGTGATGCCCTCGTCGGGAAAGAGCAACGTGATCAGACGCCGGTCCCGGCTGCCGGCCAGGTGCCAGCCGGTGCTGTTGACGCCGGGCCGCTCACGGGAGGGCCCGTGGCCTTCGTAGTGGCGCAGGTGCAGCAGGTCTTCGCAGACGCTGGCCAGCAGGAATTCCGACAGATAGCGGGCGTGGCTGATGGTCGGGCACAAGGCCTTGACCGCGTCGGGCGGAAGTTTCGCCTTGTCCTCGTCCAACTCCCGCAAGGGCACGGTCGGCTGGCGCCGCGAATCCAGGACGAGCTCGCTGGAGCACAAGTCCAGGGCGGTCGACTGGAACTGGTCGACCTCATCGATCATGACGGTGTGCGAACGGCGCAGCACGAACTCTGCCACCGACACATCGGCGACGGCCCGCCCGTCCAGCCGGATGCCCAGCGGAAAGCGACCGGTCATGAAGTTGTGGTGATTGGTCACCACCACCGAGGCGGTGCACGCCTGCCGGTGCTGGGCATACTTGCCGCAGGTGGCCGTCCACGGGCACGCGGCCCGGTCGGTCGCTGGCGGCAGTGGGGACAGCCCGCGGCACGGCTCCTGGCCGGGCGGGTACGGATGGCTGGACTGGGTGTGATGGCTGAGCGCGCAGCCGTAGGACAGCTGGTCCAGCTTCCACAGGGTCTTGTCCGACTGCTCCAGCAGACTGCCCTCGATGCGGGCGGCGGCCTTCATCGCCCGCTCGTGCAACCGCGAGGGTGACATCAGCGGCGTGCAGGTCTCCGTACGGCCCAGCTGCTCAAGATCCTGGCTGATGTCCCAGGCCGCGGACAGCGTGGCCTCGACCGTCGGCAGCACGAGGGTGACCGTCAGGCCGTTGACTGCATACCAGGAGGCGGCCACGCGCACCAGGACACTCTTGCCGGTCCCGGTGGGTGCGTTGAGGATGCCCATCGGCCCCGCCCCCAGCCGGATCAGCTCCTGCGCAGGTACCGCATCCGTGGTCTGCAACTGCGCAAAAAGGTTCTCCAGGACCGCGTGCACGTACCGGTCCGCGGCCGGGTAGCGCCCGTCGATCAGACGGGCCAGCTCGAGCAGCTCCCCGGCCGGCAGGGCAATCTCCTCCTGGTAGGGCACCGTGCGCACCTCGGGCAGCTCCGCCCGGGCCGCCGCCTCCTCTTCGCCGCCGTCGGCGAAGACAGGGATGACGGTGCGCCCCTGGATGAGCCCGGAGCCGGCCGCGTACTGCGTGCGCGGCAGCCAGATGCCCGGCCCGGCCGGCTCGTCCGGGCGGCTGCGGGGGTGATCGCGGCGCAGCCGCTGACGAATCCGGTCGACATACTCCAGTAAACCCCCGCCCACCAGCGGAACAGCCGCCTCGGCCCGCCCCACGGCGGGATCCGCGGACCTGAAGGGCAACGCGGCCGGCTCGCCGTGCGCGAAGTCCAGCAACTCCCGCGCGCGGGCGGCGAACACGGTGGCAGAGGCCAGTTCCTGCGGAGCGAGCGCCACCACCGCGCCGATGCGCTGCTTCTCGTCGTGCGGCAGGTCCCGCCACCGCGCCCACTTGTCGAGCTGGCCGCTGAGCAGGAACGCCGCGTCCCGGAACGAAGCGATGGCCGTGCCGCCTGCCTCCTCTTGGCGCGGGAAGTAGTGGGCTGCCAGGGCCAGCGCGGCCCCGACCGCCCCGGCCGTCTTGGACAGGCGCCTGGCCTTGGTCACTGCCATGCCGCCCCCGCCTTCTTGCAGATCAGTTCACCGATGCCGCTCGCCGTCGCGGTCTTCAGCCCGAACTCGCCCGCCACGGTCCCCACCAGGTCCAGGCTGGATTCGCGGTAGTCGGGCACCACCAGCCACTCGGCGCCGCCCCGGTCCCCGCCGTCCGCCTGGATCTTCTTCGCCAGCAACAGGGCGGAGGTGTAGTCCTTGACGTCGATGCGGAACTCCGTCCGCCCCGCACCCTGCCCGGCGGCGACCTGCAGGTCGTAGGCATCCAGCTCCGGCCACAACGCCACCGACAGGCCCCGTTCGCTGAGTGCGTCGAAGAGGGCGACCTCGACGAGGCCGGGCACGGTCGTCCAGCGCCACACCCCCCGAGCCAGCGCCTTGTGCCCCTCCACGGGCACCGGCTCGGGTACCTGCCCGGTCAGATCCGGGAACAGCACCGCCTGCGCACCCGACGGCGCAGCCGGCCGGGACAGCGGATGCAGCAGGGGAGCCCGCCCGGCATCCGGGAGCCTGAAGGAGTACGCGGCTCCCCAGGCCGCATGCGGGCGATGGAAGCAGCGCACACTGCCCGTCCTGGTCCCGGCCCGGGTGCCGTGCACAGTGACCTTCATCGGCCAGTGGCAGACCGGGCAGGCGAACCACCACCGGTCCCACGTCGCATCGAAGGAGACGGGCCGATAGAACTCCGCGACGCTGCTGGGCAGATTCAGCCGCCGCAGCTGCGCATCGGAGCCCGCTGGCATGCGGATCAGGCTGGAGCGCCCGTGCACGTAGGCGTCCTGGTCCATGCGCTTGCGCAGCGCGGTGAAGACCCGGTCCTGGTCCATCTCGGCCTCCAGGTTCCGGGTGCTGGCCGGCCGCCCGCCGTGCGTGGTCTTCGCCAGCGCGCGCAGGACCACCCGCTGCTCGATCTCCAGGTCGAAGAAGTCCTCGTCGAAGTCGCCGTCCGGGTCGATCAGGCGGACTCCGTCCATCTCCTCCGCCGGCACGGAGGCAGGCAGCAGCCGGGCCAGGTCTCCCTGCAGCAGTCTGCGGAACCGGCTGAAGGGCAAGGGTGCTGCCGGGCCCCGGGCCGCCTGGACGCGCCCGTAGGCGTCCAGCAGCGTGCCCAGCCGTCCCTCGGCAGGCTGTTCGGTGTCGGTGAGCGCCTTGGCGGCCATCGCGGCCGCCGCCATCACCATGTGACGCACGGCCGCATCGGAAAGCCCGGCCTCCGCCGGAGAGTTCGCTAAATCCACGGCACGCACCATAAAGGGCGGCACTGACAATCGGCCGCCCCCGCACATGAATTCGCACAATGGTTCGAATTCAGTTTTCCGAAACACGCTCCACGGCCGTATCGGCGGCAATCCCCGGGTACAACTCCCGGTAATCCGCCGCATGGTGACGGATGTGATCCCAGCCGGCTGCGGTGACCACCCACCGATACACCCGCTCCTGGTGCCCGTCGCCTTCGTCGGGCAGGCAGTCGATGAATCCGCGGCTCAGTGCGCCGCCGGGACGGTAGCCGGTACCGAGATAGAACTTGGCCCGCCCCCACAGGGCGTCCTCCGCCAGCCCCGCCTCGCCTGCCTCGGCCACTTTGACCAGAACAGTCCACAGCCACTGCGACAGCAGATCCCCCGGGGCGCGGCCGGCGGGGCGTTCCTTCAGGCCTGCCCGCACGCAGGCTCGCCCCGCACGGGTCATCTCGACCACGACGCGTGGCACGAACCCGAGCGGAAACACCTCCACCTCGTCCTCGCTCACCCGCAGCAGATCTCGCCGCGCCAGCGCGTGCAGCGTCGCGCCGGCGCCGGCATCGTGCCAGCCCTCCGCCCGCAGCCGCTCCTGGATGCGGGTGTAGCCGGTGAACGCCGGATCGGCCCTCACCGTGAAGGGGATCCGACGCCACTGCGCCGCCCGTCCCGGGGCATGCCCTGCTGCCCGGCTCCCCGCGGCTCGCTTCTCAGCCTGCTGATCCTCCCGGAAGCACGCGACCAGATAGGCGCGCTGACGTCGCGTGAGCTCTTCCCATGTGCGGGAGCCGGCACGCCGCTGTCCCTGCTCACGGTCTGCCGTCCGCGGTGCCCGCAGCAGGTACCCCTGCTCCGGAAACGACCTGAACCAACTGCGGCGTACCGTCCGCACCGGCACACGGTAGATCTTCGCCAGAGCCGGGATGATCTCCTGCAGCGCCTCCTGCGACAACCAGGCCGTCACCGCACGGCCGTTCTCCATCGCCTGCAGCTTCCACTCCGTCACCCTGCCCAGTTCGTCGGGCAGCGCCGCGTCCAGCAGGGCAACCACATCCACCCGGTCCAGTCCCGCAAACCGCCGCAGGTCGGCCAGCGACTCCTCACCTGCAGGAACCCCCGCCAGCTCGTGCGCAGACGTCCTCAGCGCCTGGGCCATCAGGCGCAGCCGACGCGGTGAAGGGGCGTGAGCACCCTGTTCGTACGAAGCGATCTGCCGGGCCGACACCCCGATCACCGCGCCCAGCTGAGCTTGCGTCATGCCAGCCTTCCTTCTCAACAGTACGAGCGAACCCGCAGCGAACGGTTCGATCCGTCGAGGCATGGCGCCATTATAGACTTCCTGAAGTCTATAATGGGAGTCGCGCAGGCGCAGCAACCGCCCGTCCGAGTGGCCAGGTTCGCTCTTGCCGACAGGAAGGTCCCACATGCCCTGGGCGAACTTGGCGTTCTGGCTGCGCTGAAGGATCACGACGCGACCCGTGGCTTTGTCGTGGACGATGACGGCGGCGACCAGCAGGGTCATGGATGCGAGGGCGGGGGGGCAGGGCTTAGGGCTGGTCGTCTGTAGTCCGCTGAGCCACGGCTTGTGTCCCTTCATCGGTCGGATGGTGGGGCCGACTCAGACCATGCACCACTGCAGCACACCAGGACAGCATGCACAGCACCCCATCTGCGAGCTGAAGGCCACGCGCGACGGCTATCCCGACGCGCAGGCTGCGGGGTTCACCTTCCGGCGGCGGGCGGCGCACTCTTTGCGTGCTGGCTGCCGTCCCAGTTCCGCCGCGGTCCTGGCCGGCTTTCGGCTAAGCCCTGGCTGCCGGGCTCTGCGAGGCGGGCACTGACGTCTTCGCCGCCATGGGCTCGCCGTTTCCGATGTCGCGAGAACGGTCACCACGGGGCGGCGGGAGTCCCCTCGGCTGTCAGCCCGTTCGCCAGCAGCGCCAGCCACTGCCGGTCGGGGTCGTCGTCCTTGCGCTGCACGGCGAGTTCTTCCAGCGCCTGCCGGTCCCCGGCGTCGGCGGCCGTGCGTGCGAGCTGCTCGGCCTGCGCGAACTCGCCCGCTGCCTCGAGGCGTTCAGCGAGCAGCCCCGGCGCCCATGCCAGGGCCTCGTCACAGGCGTGTCGCAGCAAAGCCGTGGCGTGCTCCCCGGTCCGTTCCCGCGCCAGACGACGCAAGGCCCAGGACCGCTGGCCGGCCGGTGCCCTCCAGGCGAGCTGCTCGGCCTCCTCCCACTGCCCGCCCTCCTCGCGGCTGCGCACCAGCTCCCACAGCGGCGTGGTGTAGCCGCGGGCGGCGGCGTGCAGCGCCCACTGGTCGGCTTCACCGGCCCGACCAGTCTGTTCGGCCCGCTCCATCAGCATCTTCACCGCCTGGCCCACACGTGCCTGCGCCGCACGCTCCAGCAGCGTGCGGCGGACGTCGTCCGTCACCTGCTCGTCGTGCACCGCGCGGTAGGCCTGCACCCACAGCGCCCATGGGGTGCCCTGCCCCACCTCCCGGTCCAGCAGGGCCTGTGCCTCCTGCTCCTGATTGCGCTCACGCAGCCGCCGCAGCAGCCGCTCCAGCGCCCAGGCATTCCCGGCCCGGGTAACCTCCCCGAGCGCGTCGTCGCCCGCCGCCGCGCCCTGCGTGGCGTCCAGCAGAGCCACCAGCTGGCGCAGCGCCCAGGTCTCCCCGGGCGGCATGGGCAGCACCGCCGGGTTGACGTAATCGAGCAGGGAGCGAGGGCCTGCTTCGAAGTTGATGAAATCCATGCCCTCCTCCCGCTGGCGGCGCCGGCGTTCGAAGACCTCGATTGCATCCCCGTACAGCCTCGCCGCGTCAGCGGCACGCCCTTCGGCCTCGGCCTGTTCGGCGAGGGTCTTCAGCGGGGTGGCTTCGCCCGCAGTGAAGGCCTCCCGGGCCGCCTGCTCCACCTCGACCGTTCCCTCCGCCAGGGCGGCCAGTTCGCCCATCGCGCGGCGGTCACCCGCCGCCCGCAATGCTGCCCGGGCACCATCCAGGTCCCCGCGCTCACGCAGGTCGTCGGCGTAGGCGCGCAGGATGTCCGGATCGCTGCACTGGGCGACCTCGGCATACCAGCGCTCCGCATCCTCGGCCTTTCCGTCCAGTACCAGCGCGCGGGCCAGGTGGAGCTGGGCCGTGGGATGGCCACGCCCGGCGGCCTCCCGCACCAGCTGTTCGGCCTGCTGGTAGTGCTCCTGCTCCAGCATCTGTTCCAGCAGTTCCTCCAAGACCTCGCCGTCCCCGGCGAGCGCGGTCTGCTCCTGCACACGACGGGCTTCCTCGGCCCGCTGACGCTCCTGCCACAGCGACACCAGTTCCTGTCCCGCCTTCACATCCCCCAGGTCCAGCGCCCGCTGATACAGGCCGACGGCCTCGGCGTCACGCCAGCGTGCCTCGGCTGCCTGTCCCACAGCCCGTACGAGGTGCGGCTCGGGCAGATACTCGCGCGCCGCACGCCAGAATGAGGCCGGGGGAGCGGCATACCGCCGCTCGACGCGACCGATGTGGTCCATGTAATCGGACAGCCGCCACCTGTCCCCGCCATCGCTGCCTTGACGGGCCCGTACCCGGCTCAACAGCCCGCGTACGCCCTTGCTCGGCTGCTGGGTGTAGGCGAGAGCCTCCTCAAGCCACTGCTCACCGAGCGCGTCGTAGTCGTCGTCACCGAGATAACCCTCGGCTGCCGCCTGCAGAAAATCCCGACCCACCAGCCCCGCCCCGCCCAGCCTGTTCGCGTCCATGGCCGCCCGGATCACCGCACGGGCCGCGGGCGGCGCCATCCGGTAACGCTCAAGCAGTGCCGGAGCCCCCGCCAGGTACTGGGCGATCCGCCCGTCTACGGTGTGGGCCAGAGCATCGGCCAGCCGCACATCGTGGCCACCCACGGTCCGCGCATCCTGCAGCTCTTGCGCCTCGAACGCAGTCGGCACATACACGCCCGTACCCTCGAACAACGCCCGGGTCTGCGCATCCCCAGAACTCCGGCCCGGGCCAGCCGGCGCGGTCAGCACATTCCAAAACTCCGGCCACACCGTCCCAAGGACGAGGACCGGCCCCCTCGTGCTGTCCTGCAACAACGCCCTCAGACCAACCGCTACCTGCCCCGCGCACGCCCCAGCCTGCTCGCCCACGTACCACTGCAGCTCATTCAGCCAGATCGCGGTATGCCCAGCGATTCCCTCCGCCAGCGCGTTCGCCAGTGCCTGGGCGGGCGACGGATCGAGCGGATGCCACAGCCTCCACCCGGCCGGCAGCTCGGCCACCGCCTCCCAGCACGCCCTCGTCTTGCCCGAGGACGACTCACCGACCAGCACCACCATCCGGCTCGCGCCCCCACCCGCCTGTCCCACCACCGAGCGCAGAACCTCATCGTGGGCACGCCGCACATACAGCGGCAGCACTCCCGGCACCGCCGCCGTCACATCGACGGGCCGATGCACCTCCCACTCACCGAACGCCTCCTCATCCCGCAGCTCGGCCACGAACCGGCCACGGACAGGCACCTGCTCCTCGGGAGTGCCCGCCCCCCGACGGCCGGGACGGCCACCACGCCGCTGCCGCCGTTCCTCAACCGCCGCCTCCCACAACCTCGCCCACCCTGCAGGAGCACCCGCACGGCCCGCCTGACGAGCCTGCCGGGCGAGACCGACGACCAGGAACTGCACCACCGGCTGCCGAGACGGTACAGACCGGCCCGCCAGCCAATCACTCAACGAGGACGTACTCAGCACAACGGGCGGCTGCTGCAGCCTGCCCTGACGCACCAGCGCCGACAGGGTGGGCGCACCCGCCCTTTCGTACAGAGCCTTCAGCATGGCCGCGAAAACCCGCACAGCCGCGCCCTGTTCCACCGCACCCCTCCCCGCACCATCCGCCCACCCACGCACCGGAAAACCCGCCGCAGGGGCCCTGGCCAGCGTAGACGCCTTCCGACCGCCATCCAGGACATCGCCGGAAACCCGCCGGACGAGCGCCAATAGGGCCACTAAGGACTCCGCTGCACAGGCGGATCCCACCCCAAGGAGGCCCCAACCTTGTTCCACCACTTGCTCGCCCTGCTCAACAGCCCCTTCATCACGACGTTGTTGGCCACCCACTCGCTCACCGTCGCCGGACTTGCCCTGACCGCCGTATGCGCTCCGACCGCCCGCCGCCGGCAGGCGGCTCTCAGAACCCTGGCCGTGCTGCTCGGCCGCCTGCCGCGTCGCCGCCTCTGAAGTAATGCCCCCGCTCAGGAAGGTGGTTCCTCGCCACTCGGAGGCCAGGAACCACCTTCCTCGGGCCGAGCAAGCCTTTAGCTACTGGCAGCGAGGAGAGACGAAGCTCCCAGGTGACTCGACAAGGGCCACTCATCGATGCCACACCCACATGGCGCCGCCAGGCGCTATTCCCCTCCATCGAGAAACAGCCGCACCCGGAACCACAACACACAAAGCACCCTAGGAAACTGACGTTCACTCAGTCCGGCGACAGCCGGACACCACCCATTCCAGCTCCGCGTCAGGGGAGCGCAGGCAAACTCAATATCTGTGCAACCACCGAGTTATGACATCACCGGCGCCGCCAGGCGCTCGGGTGCCGACAACTCTTCCCCTCCCTCCCCGTCAGGGGAGGGGCCATCACCTCTTCCCGGTCCTGCCGCCAGGCAGGACGAC
>NZ_JABWDV010000396.1 GCF_013362995.1 Streptomyces sp. TRM64462
GCACCTGGCTCCCGGGGGCCCCGTAGCCCCCGCGGGTCCCATGGCACCCGCCGGGCCTTCCGGCCCCGATGGCCCGCCTGGCTGCCGGTCGACCCGTTCATCCTCGCTCTCCTCGCGACCGTCGGCCTCGCCGCGCTCCTCCCCGCCGCCGGGCAGGCCGCCGATGTCGCCGGCGGCGCGGCCACGGCGGCGATCGCGCTGCTGTTCTTCCTCTACGGGGCGCGGCTCTCCACCCGCGACGCCCTGGACGGCCTGCGCCACTGGCGCCTTCACCTCACCGTCCTGGCCTGCACGTTCGTCGTCTTCCCGCTGCTCGGCCTGGCAGCGGCCGAGGGCCTGGAGCCGTGGCTGCTCACCCCGCAGCTCGCGTCCGGGCTGCTGTTCCTCTGCCTGGTCCCGTCGACGGTGCAGTCGTCGATCGCGTTCACCTCCATCGCCCGCGGCAACGTGCCCGCCGCGATCTGCGCGGGCTCCTTCTCCAGCCTGGCCGGCATCGTGCTCACGCCGCTGCTGGCCGCGCTCCTGCTGGGCGGCACGGTGGGCGGCTTCTCCGCCGACTCGCTGCTGCGGATCGTGGCGCAGCTGCTCGTACCGTTCCTGGCGGGCCAGCTCGCGCGGCGCTGGATCGCCGGGTTCGTCGGCCGGCACCGCAAGGCCCTGTCGTACGTGGACCGGGTCTCGATCCTCCTCGTCGTCTACACCGCGTTCAGCGAGGGCATGGTGCGCGGCGTCTGGCACCAGGTCACCCCGGCCCGGCTCGCCGCGCTGCTCGGCGTCGAGGCCGTACTGCTCGCACTGATGCTGGCGCTGACCTGGTACGGGGCGGGGCGGCTCGGCTTCGGGCGGGACGACCGCGTCGCGATCCAGTTCGCCGGGTCCAAGAAGAGCCTCGCGGCAGGCCTGCCGATGGCGAGCGTCCTGTTCGGCGCGCAGGCGTCGCTCGCGGTGCTGCCGCTGATGCTGTTCCACCAGATGCAGCTGATGGTCTGCGCGGTGATCGCCCGGCGCCGCGCCCGCGACCCGGAGGCCGCCGAAGCCGCGGGGACCGCCGCCCCGAACGTGGCGTGAACACGCCCCCGCCTCCCACAACCAAGATCATGGCGGTTACGGTGAGCCCATGCCCGCCACCCCCGCACGCCGTACGTGGATACGCCCCGGAGCCGACCGCCCCTGCTCCCTCGTCGTCTGCCGCGGCTGCTGCTGCGGCGACGCCCGCAAGCACCCCGGCACCGACCACGCCGGCCAACTGGAGCGGCTGCGCCGGGCGGCCGCGGCGTCCGGCGGCAGGCTCGCCGTACGGACCAGCGACTGCCTGGGCCCCTGCGGCCAGGCCAACATCATGGTCGTCCAGCCGTCGGCCGAGGGCAGGCGGCGCGGCGCCCGCGCGGCCTGGATCGGCTGGGCGCTCGACGACGACTGCCTGGACGACATCCTGGCCTGGGTCGACGCGGGCGGCCCCGGCATGGCGGAACCCCCGCCGACGCTCACGCTCCAGCTGGTGGACCCCCCGTCGGAAACCCGCAGCAGCCGCAACCGCAACAACCGCAGCAACCGCGGCAGCGGCCGCCGCCGCTGAGAGCCCGCCGGGCGCCAGGGGGCATCCGGCGGGCGCGGGCGGCGGTCAGCCCACCGGCGCGCCCCCGAGCCGGAGCCGTTCCTCCCCGGCGTACACGTTCATGTTCCGCCCGCGCAGGAACCCGACCAGCGTCAGCCCGGTCTCGGCGGCCAGGTCCACCGCCAGCGACGACGGCGCGGAGACCGCCGCCAGCACGGGAATGCCCGCCATGACGGCCTTCTGCGCCAGCTCGAACGAGGCCCGCCCCGAGACCAGCAGCACCGCGCCGCCCAACGGCAGCCGATCGTCCCGCAGCGCCCGCCCGACGACCTTGTCCACCGCGTTGTGCCGCCCCACGTCCTCCCGTACGTCGAGCAGCTCGCCCGCCGCCGAGAACAGTGCCGCCGCGTGCAGCCCCCCGGTGCGGTCGAACACCCGCTGCGCGGCCCGCAGCCGGTCGGGGAGCCCGGCGAGCACGTCCGCGTCCACGTGCAGCGGCGGGGCGTCGGCGAGCCGGAACCGGGCGGTGGTCCGTACGGCGTCCAGACTGGCCTTGCCGCACAGCCCGCACGACGACGTCGTGTACACGTTCCGTTCGAGCGTGATGTCGGGCACGGTCACGCCAGGGGCGAGCCGCACGTCGACCACGTTGTACGTGTTGCCGCCGTCGGCCGTGGCACCGGCGCAGTACACGATGCCGGCGACCTCGCCCGCCGAGGCGATGACGCCCTCGCTGACGAGGAAGCCCGCGGCGAGCGCGAAGTCGTCGCCCGGCGTGCGCATGGTGACGGCGAGTGGCTTGCCGTTCAGCCGTATCTCCAGCGGCTCCTCGGCGACGAGCGTGTCGGCGCGCGCGGACACGGCCCCGTCCCGGACGCGGATGACGCGGCGCCGCTCGGTGACCCGTCCCATATCTGCACCAGTCCCGTTCCTGTGTGTGATCGGCGTGTGATCGCCGCCCTCCATTGTCCGGGCGATGTTGTGGACTCTCCAAGTGGCGCCCCGGAATCCTGTGGGATCACGCCACGGGTTACCGATGGGTCGCTGACCAGACTTGAGGGCTCCTGACCATCGAGAACAACAGCTGAGGGGGTTCCCGGGCATGACGGGCACTCGTATCGCCGCGCTCGGGCACTACCAGCCCGCCAAGGTGCTGACCAACGAAGATCTGGCCGCCCTGGTGGACACCAGCGACGAGTGGATCCGCAGCCGCGTCGGCATCCGCACCCGCCATGTCGCGGGCCCGGACGAGCCGGTCGACGAGATGGCCGCGCACGCCGGCGCGAAGGCCCTAGCGGCGGCCGGCCTGGCCCCCGGGGACATCGACCTGGTCCTGGTCGCCACGTCCACGGCCATCGACCGCTCCCCGAACACGGCGGCCCGCGTCGCCGCCCGCCTCGGCATGGACGCCCCGGCCACCCTGGACCTCAACGTGGTCTGCGCCGGCTTCACGCACGCCCTGGCCACCGCCGACCACGCCGTACGGGCGGGCTCGGCCCGCCGGGCCCTGGTCATCGGAGCCGACAAGATGACGGAGATCACCGACTGGACGGACCGCACGACGTGCGTCCTCGTCGGCGACGGCGCGGGCGCGGCGGTCGTCGAGGCCTCGGACACCCCCGGAATCGGCCCGGTCCTGTGGGGCTCCGTCCCGCAGATGGGCCACGCGGTCCGTATCGAGGGCACCCCGCCCCGCTTCGCCCAGGAGGGCCAGGCCGTCTACCGCTGGGCCACGACCCAGCTCCCGCCCATCGCCCGCCGCGTCTGCGAGCGCGCCGGCATCGCGCCCGAGGACCTGGGGGCGGTCGTCCTCCACCAGGCCAACCTGCGCATCATCGAACCGGTCGCGGCGAAGATCGGCGCCGTGAACGCCGTGATCGCCCGCGACGTCACCGAATCCGGCAACACGTCCGCGGCCTCCATCCCCATGGCCCTCTCCAAGCTCGTCGAACGCGGCGACGTCCCGTCCGGCGCCCCGGCCCTCCTCTTCGGCTTCGGCGGCAACCTCTCGTACGCCGGCCAAGTCATCCACTGCCCCTAACCCCACCCATCCCACCCCACCCCACCGCCACCCTCCGCACACACCCGGAAGCACCCCGTACACCCCTCACCCGAACCCCCGGCGCAGGTCCCTGACCACGGGATATGCGGGTGAAGAGCACCTCGAACCCCTGGTAGAGTTATCCATGTCGCCGCGGGGAACACCCCGGAGCGACAAGACACCTGGTCCGGGTGGCGGAATGGCAGACGCGCTAGCTTGAGGTGCTAGTGCCCTTTATCGGGCGTGGGGGTTCAAGTCCCCCCTCGGACACTACCCATTCACCAACAGAGTGCTGGTCGGGAGCAATCTCGACCAGCATTTTGCGTTGTACGGGCTCATAGGTCATCCGTACCCCGAGCGCCCGGTAGAGCCGGTTCTTCTGTCCATTGTCAGCGTTGCGCAGTGCCTCCGCCATATTGCCGACGGCGTCGACGATCCGGGCGATCTTTTCACGCGGGAGTACACGCGGCTTCCGGCTAGGGCGTCGGGCGGCAGCGGCGGCGCGACGTGCTTCGGTCTCGCTGATCCACTGGGCGACGGTGGCGGAGTCGGCGGCTCCGGAGTCGATCAGGGCCCTATACCGCGTGAGCTTCTGGTCGCAGTCCCGAATGACGGCGGCCGCTTCGGCCGACGGGTCAACGGCTTGGGCTCGGAGGTGCTGCGCTGGTCGGGTCAGCGGCATCGGCCGTAGGCGGTCTCGTGGACCCAGTGCGTGCCCATCCGCCGCTGACACAGGCCGCAGGTGACGAGCCCCTGAAGCTCGTACGTATGGAGAGCCCGGCGCTTCTTGGGGCCGTGCTGGTTGCCGCGGCGGGCGGCGAGTCGCTCTTGGACCCGCTGGAAGTCGGAGAGGTCGATGAGCGGCGGGTGAACGATGTCTTTGGACCACGTCCATTGGTCCGCGCCGTTCCACCGCATCCGGGTCTTGTATCCGAGTGCCACGTCGTCCGCATCGAGGAGGGCCTCATGTTTGCGTTGCTGGTCGTGGGCGGATGAACTGGGGATGTCGTCGGCCGTGAGCCCATGGACGGTGGTGGAGTAGCCGGCTCCATCGAGCGTCGCACCTGCCCTGACCGACGCGACTGGGCAGTGCGCGGGCTGCAGGGCGGCCTGGCTGACCAACTTCACTACATCAAGGTTCAGTTCACGCCGCCCACGGCACGTCTTTCAGACCCTCTTCAGGCCGAAACCTCAAGTTCACCCTGCAAATGATTTTGCGGGGTTATGGTGTTTCTTGGCAGATCATTGACCAAACTTTGGCGTGCTCCAGAGGCGTGAACTGCCTGGAGGGAGGCTCATGTTCCGAAGTGAGACGGCCAGGACCGTGGTGTCGATCCTCGCCGCCGTGCTGCTCGGCCTTCAGGTCCTCGCGCCCACCGCATCCTTCGCATCCGCGCACGCGGACCGTCATGTCATGACCAATGGTCAGCCCGGAATCAAGCCCTCCGGGCAGGCGCTGCCCGACGAGATCGTCACCTGCCGGGCCGCCGGCCGCCACGGGGACCCGACCGGTCCCCTGCGCACCCGCGACCGGCAACGCGCCGCCGCCGACTCCGCAACCGAGGCAGCCGACCGCTCACCCCTGCGGCAGGGGGGCTCGAAGGCGGGCGAGCAGGGCACACTTCGTATCGCTCACCACCACACGTCGAGATCCTCTGCAGCCCACTCCCCGGAGGCACTTCAGGTGTTCCGCTGCTGAACAGCGGAGAAGTCCCACACACACCTGCCCTTGCCCGTCCGACGCGCCTCTGCCGCGCGCCAGGAGGAGTCACCACACCATGCAACCCCTCATCGACAACGCCCGCACGTTCGGACAGCGCCCTGAGGAGTTCGCCGGCCTCGCCGAAGGCCAGTCGCCCGAGGTCCTGTTCATCACCTGCGCCGACTCCCGGGTCGTCCCGGCCCTGATCACGGGCGCCCGCCCCGGCCAGCTCTTCGAGCTGCGCACCGCGGGCAACATCGTCCCGCCGTACGCCTCCGAGTACCCCACCAGCGAGGCGGCCACCATCGAGTACGCCGTGGAGGTCCTCGGCGTCCAGCACATCGTGGTCTGCGGCCACTCGCACTGCGGCGCCGTGGGCGCCGTGGTGCGCGGCGACGACCTCAACGCCGTACCCGCCGTCCGCGACTGGCTCGCGCACGCCGCGCGCGAGCCCAAGTGCTCCGACCCCGCCGACCCGACGGTCTCCGAGGCCGTGCAGCACCACGTCCTGACGCAGCTGCTGCGGCTGCGCTCCTACCCCTGCGTCGAGAAGCGCCTGCAGGCGGACCGACTCCGGCTGCATGGCTGGTACTACGAGGTGCACACCGGAGCCGTGCGCGAACACCGCGGGGAGACCGACACGTTCGAGGCGCTGTGAGGGACACCATGACAGTGATGCCGAGGTTCCCTCACCTGCGGCAGGATTTCGCCGCGTCCATCGTCGTCTTCCTGGTCGCTGTGCCATTGTGCGTCGGTGTGGCGGTCGCCTCCGGCGTCCCCGCGGAGCTGGGCCTGGTCACCGGCATCGTGGGCGGGCTGGTCGCCGGCCTTCTGCCCGGCAGCAGTCTTCAGGTGTCGGGGCCGGCGGCGGGCCTGACCGTGCTGGTCTTCGAGGCGGTCAGCGAGTTCGGAGTGGCCGCGCTCGGCGTGATCGTGCTGATGGCGGGTCTGCTCCAGCTCGCCATGGGCCTCCTCAAGATGGGCCGCTGGTTCAGGGCGATCTCCGTCGCCGTCGTCGAAGGCATGCTCTGCGGCATCGGCCTGGTGATCATCGCCGGCCAGCTCTACGCGGCGGCGGGCCTGAAGGCCCCGGAGACCGGCATCGGCAAGATCGTGGGCCTGCCCGGAGCGTTCGCCGACGCCCTCGGCGACACCGAGGCCCTGACCTCCCTCGCGCTCGGCGCGGGCACCATCGCTGTCATCGTGCTGTGGAAGAAGATGCCGAAGAAGGTGCAGGCCATGCCCGGCGCCCTCGCGGCGGTGATGCTGGCCACGCTCGCCTCGCTCGCCTTCAGCCTGCCCGTCGCCACGGTCGAGGTGGAGGGTCTGCTCGGCGTCATCCAGCCGCCCGGGTCCGAGGCCTTCGGTGAACTGGCCGGCCCGGCCATCTGGGGCACCATCATCGCGTTCGCTCTGATCGCCTCCGCCGAGTCGCTGTTCAGCGCGGCCGCCGTGGACCGGCTGCACGACGGGCCGCGCACCCAGTACAACAAGGAGATGATCGCCCAGGGCGCGGGCAACACGGTGTGCGGTCTGCTCGGCGCGCTGCCGATGACCGCGGTGATCGTGCGCAGCTCCGCGAACGTCCAGGCGGGTGCGAAGACAAAGGCGTCGCGGGTGCTGCACGGCGTGTGGCTGCTGCTGTTCGCCGCCGCGCTGCCCTCCGCGCTGGCGCTGATCCCGCTGCCCGCCCTGGCCGGCATCCTGGTGCACGCGGGGTGGAAGCTGATCCCGTTCCGCCAGATCGCTGTGCTGTGGCGGGGGCACAAGGGCGAGGCACTGATCCTCGTCGTCACCGCCGTGTCGATCGTCGCGGTGAACATGTTCGAGGGCGTGCTCATCGGTCTGGCCCTGGCGGTGATCAAGACCGCCTGGGAGGCGTCGCACCTCAAGCTGGAGGTCATCGACAAGGGCGCCGGCCCCATCCAGGTGTACGCCTCGGGCAACGCGACCTTCCTGCGGCTGCCGAAGATCCTCGACAGCCTGGAGTCCCTGCCCCAGGACCGGCCGGTCGAGCTGGACCTGTCCGGTCTGCACCACCTCGACCATGCCTGCCGCACAGCCCTGGAGAACTGGGCCGAACGGCACAGCGCACCCGACACCGGCCCGGTGAAGGTCACGTCCGCCGAACCGGCGAAGGCCACAGCGCCCTGAGGACCTCGCCGCAGGGATCAGCCGCCCGGCCGGAGGCTCGACCGAGCCTCCGGCCGGGCGCATAACCGACCTCCATCGTCGCGTCCTTGCCCATGAAGGAGGGGCTGGGGCTCGCGAGTGGTGCCGCTCCCGCCGCACCTCGTGACGATGTGGCGCGAGGGCGTGGCCGCCTTCGGCACGGCCGACGTTCGTACGGAGCCCAGGCTCGCGGACGACTGGACTGCGGCTACGTGAGCGCCCGCCGCGACGGCAAGAAGCTGCGCTACTCCGTCGGCGACCCCCGCGTGGCCGACCTGGTCGTGCTGGCCGGATCGCCGGCCGCGGACAACGCCAGCGCACCGACCTGCTGCACACGTATCGTTGACGGCCAGGACTGACGCGCAAGGGAGCGTCCGCCATGCCCGCTGCCCAGCGGCCCCCGCGCCGCGACCAGGGATCATCCGGCACCGGCACAGCCACCGGCGGGATCGGCGTCGTTCTGCTGGTGATCGCCTGCTGCGCCCTGCCCGGCCTGATCGCCGTCGGCGCGCTTGCCGGAATCGGCGGAGCCCTGGGCAACCCGTGGGTGATCGCCATCGCGGCGTTCTTCCTGGCGACCATGGCCACCGCCCTCGTCCGGTACCTCCGCTCCGGGCGCGGCGACTGCTGCCCGCCCGAGAACCGGACCCGTACCAAGGACCGCGAAGTGTGAGCCCGGACACCGAACCATGCCCCCTGGCGTCATAGCGTCGGACGTGGAAGACCTCCGGCACCCCGGAGAAGGGCAGGCAGGCCATGATGCGCGCGATGCGGAACGGCACGGTGATCGCGGAGGCGCCGCGCACGGTCATGGTGGAAGGCAACCACTACTTCCCGCCCGAGTCGCTGCGCCGCGAGTACTTCGTGGAGAGCGGCAGGAGGTCGCTCTGCTTCTGGAAGGGGATCGCCCGCTACTACGACGTGAGCGTCGGCGGACAGACCAACCCGGACGCTGCCTGGTACTACCCGAAGCCCAGCCCCCTCGCCCGAAGGATCAAGAACCATGTCGCGTTCTGGCAGGGCATCGTGGTAGAAGGCACCCGGGAGCCGACGCAGAGGGGCGGTGCCGGGTCAGCGGCGTAGAAGGTGGCCAGGGCGATGATCGCCTGCATCGCCGCAGCCGGGAGCAGGAGCTGGGGGCGGACCGCTCGGGCATCGTGGCACGGTCACGGCGATCGCCGTGAACGTGACGACTGGTGCTGCCCGTACGGCTCGGTTCGTGCCGCAGGGTGAGCCAGGTCCAAAGGAGCGCATCCCGGCGATCCTCATCGCCGACTGCCGGCTCGGCAGCCCGCCTGGAGACCAAGAGGACATCCAGATCAAGGTCCACGGGCTCCATCCCGGCTCGGCTGGTCATCCGGCCGGCGGAGCCGGGACGCACCCCACACGAGCGTGATGATCAGCATCAGCAGCGTGAGTGGATAGAAGACCGGCCGCAGCAATTGGGCGAGGCCCCGTCCTGGGAGGACCGTTTCGCGTTGACGGACGACTTCCTCGCCCGTCGCCGCGGGACGGGGCCACCGGTGGACCCGGAGGTGGTCCGGGCCTGGGACCGGATCCTCGTGAGCCGCGGCCGAGTCAGGATCGAGGACCTGGCAGCCGAGGTCGGCTGGAGCCGCAGGCGCCTGTGGTCCCGGTTCCGGTCCCAGATCGGCCTGCCTCCTAAGCGCGCCGCGTCACTGGTCCGCTTCCGCCACGCCGCCCAGCGTTTGACCGCGGGCGGAAGCGCGGCCCACGTCGCGACGGAATGCGGTTACGCCGATCAGTCCCATCTTCACCGGGAGGCCGTGGCGTTCACCGGAGTGACTCCATCGACGCTGGCCGGTGACCCGGGGCTCGCGGCGGACTTCATCGCGTGGGCGGGGCACGACGCCGGCGAGACGCGCTGGTCCCCGCCCCACGCAGTACGCACCGCTCCCGACGGGCAGGGGTGACGTTCACCCGGTAGAGCACAAGCTGCGTTGCCCTGCTGACTAAGATCCGGGAACTTCGAACCGGCCGTACGTGGGGAATGCGAATGGGCCGCTGTCAGGCGGCCTCCGCGGCCGCGGCCTGGCGGTGGCGCTCAGCACCCCATCGACGCGTGCGGAGGCTTGTCGAACCTGGCCAGATATCCGGCAGCCGGGGAAAGGCGTGCCTCCGTAGTGTGCGTTGCTGACACGCCCGAGACGACATCGGAGGAACGTGTGAAGCGTCTGCTGTTGTTGATGTTCGCCGCCACGGCCCTGCTGATCGGCACCACAGTGCCCGCGCAGGCGCAGGCGCAGTCGGACGACTGGCACCAGATCAGCGGCTGGAGCGGCCTGGCGAACAAGCGCACCACTGGGTGGTTCAGCTACCCCGTGACCGAGGTGTACCAGGCGCAGGGGTGGGGTCGGGTCGACTGGAGCGGCACCACTGTGGAAGTGCATGCGGGGGCGTATGACCTGGCCAAGGACGGCTGGTGCGCAGTCACCGAGATCCGGTACAAGGTCAACACCGGTGGGGGCTGGTCGGGCTGGCAGTACCGTTCGCCCGCCGTGGACTGCACACACGATGACGACAAGCAGGTGATCTCCAAGTACTACCGGGGCAACTACCCCATCAAGGATCTACACTTCCGTGTCTGCCTCGGGTGGCGTGACGGCGCCACGTTCGAGTGCACCGACTGGCGGTGATCGCCGGCGGCGGCGTCCGATACGCCCCGCCGCCCAGGCCGGAGTGGGTCAACCCCGACGGCACGGTCGACCAGAGCAAGATGCCTGACTCCTGCTGACGCAAGGGCCAGGGCAGGGGAGAAACGGTGGAGACGGCTGAGCGGGGAAGGACGATCGAGCACGTAGAGATCGAGCCGACGAGCCCAGCAGCGAACTGACAACCTGTGGGCGGGGCCGAGGGGTTGCACCTCGGCCCCGCTCTTGGCGCACTAGTAACTCCAGCCGTAGATCGTGATTTTCATGTCTGATTCGCGGCCTGTCGACGGTAATGACTGATCCTGGTTCGGGCTTCTCGACCCGGCAACGCGCACCAGCGTGGCCAGCGGTACCCGGGCTGGTGACCAGCAGCGGTAGTAGGAGAGTTCATCGGTGGTGCGGTTACGGCGGATCAGCAGCTGGTGGCTGCCGGGGCGGGGTTCGGCCAGGTCGATGACGGCCCAGTCGTAGAAGCGGTGCCGCTTCGCCCGGCCCCGGCTGAGAGCTTCTGCCAGGCCCTCCTGGGGACCTCCGCGGCCAGGGCGTCCGCGCGGAACTTCCCGGCATCGGTGGTCGCTTCATGAGAGCAGGCGACCGCGAGCACGTAGCCGACCCCGCGCGCTTCCAGCGCCGTTCGCAGCGTCGGGTTACCGCCGTAGACCTCGTCACCCGCTACCCAGCTCACGCGGTGCCGGGCGGTCAGCTCCGGTTTGGTGGCGAAGACGGTCTGGTCGCCGAGTCCGGCGGCCGCCCGGCAGCGGTCCGGGTCGGTGGTCCACGAGCGCGGTACGTACAACCCGGGTCCACCGCCGCGTGCCCGCGGCGGCCCGCGTAGACGAGGTAGACCGCGACCTGGGAGTTCTCGATCCTGCCCGCGGTGCCGGTGTACTGACGCTGGACCCCGACGGTGTGCGTGCCCTGCTTCATGTCCCCGGTCTCGTCGACCACCAGCACCGCGTCGTCGTCACGCAAGTGCTCCACCACATACTCCCGCACGTCATCGCGTACGGCGTCGGCGTCCCACGTGGCCCGGACGATCAGGTGCTGCATGCCGTACGGGCCGGGCTCGACCCGCGCGAACCGGCCCGCCATCCGGCCCATCAGGCCCTCGAACGCCTCCTGCCAGCGGGCAGAATCTACTCTGTGACCTGCTCCGGCATGATCGTGAGTCTTCACACACCGTTGATCAGCGGTGGCCGCGGCCGTCCCGCAGCCGGTCCCCCGGCAAGATCGCGTGCACCAGTTCGCGCTGATACCAGGTGCCTGGCTCACCGCCGATGCGGGCAGGGTCGGCGGGGCCGACGGGGACGAACCCGGCTTTGGTCAGCACCCTTTGGGACGCGGCATTCTGGCGGACGGTGGCCGCTCGCAGTGTGCGCAACCGGTACTGGGCCGCCGCCAGTCGGCACAGCTCCCGGACGGTCGTGGTCGCCACGCCTCGGCCGGCGACGTGCTGCGCGACCCGGTAGCCGAGTTCCGCGGTGTGGTCTTCGATGTCGACCAGGTTGAACCTGCCGAGTACCGAGCCGTCCTCGGCGACGAGCACGTGGAAGGCGCAGATGCCGGCTGCCTGCTCGGTCAGCAAGGCGTTGTACCGGGCGGTGAACTGGTCGAAGAAGTCGTCGCCGCGGTCGGGGACCGAGGCGGCGAAGTAGGCGCGGTTCGCCAACTCGAAGGCCAGGACCGCCGGGGCATGGCCGGCATGCAGCCGCTGCAGCTCGGGCATTGCCCGACCCTACCCAAATGGTGCGCTGAGGCCACCTGAGTTTCCGCCAGCGGCAGACAGCCCCGAGATCAGGGCACATAACGATCTACGGCTGGAGTGCTAACGCTCTCTAGAGCACGTCGATTTCGCCGGTGGCCCATGTTTGGTTGGGGAACGGTTCAAGTCCCCCCTCGGACACTGGCTTTACCCAACGGAGTGCTGGTCGGGAGCGATCCCGGCCAGCATTTTGCGTTGTGTGCCCGCCGCAGCCGTGGCCTGTGCGACCTCCAGCCCGCGTGCGCTGTGGTGAGCCGTCCGATGTTCACGTGCAGCAGCTTCTCTGGCCGCGGCCTCCACTGCCCGCGCCTCCACGCCTCCGTACAGCGGCGGAGGTTCAGGGGTCCACCCGGGACCTCGGGGGTCACTCCTTCGCATGGAGATCAGTTCTGACGGGCGGTTGCTGATCGTAGGAACGTCATATTTGTCGGGTGGCTGTCCTGACTGGAGGCATGTGCCTCGGTCCCCCGGATCACGATGAGGCTGGTTTGTCCACTGTGCGGTCCGTATCTCCCCTCGCGACGCTTCCGACGCTCACTCCCGTGCGGCTGAACCCCCGTCTCGGTGCCGTCCGTCGACGGTCCAGGGAGTGGGCCGAGGCCATGGGCATGCTGGACGACGGTTCGGTCTGGGATGCGGTGCGGTTCGCGGCGGCGGACTACGCGCTGCTGACCGCCTACGGGCACCCGGACGCCGAGCTGGACGAGCTCTGCCTGGTCACGGACTGGTACGTCTGGCTGTTCTTCCTGGACGACGACTTCCTTGAGTCGTACATGCGCCGGGGCGACCTCGACGGCGGCCGTGCCCACCTCGCCCGGCTGGCCGAGGCGCTGCGCGAAGAGCAGAACGGTCCGGCTCCGGCAGCGGAAGGGCCGACCGAGCGCGCGCTGCGCGACCTCTGGTCCCGCACCGCCCCGCTGGTGCCGGCGGACTGGCGGCGGCGGTTCCGCGAGAGCACCGAGGGGGTCTTCGACGAGCACGAGCGCGAGCTCGTCCTCGACGGGCAGACCCGTGTCCCCGACCCGATCACCTATCACGACATGCGCCGGCAAGGGCGCGGCGGACCGTGGGCGGCCGAGCTTGTCGAGGTGGCGATCCGGTCCGTGCTCCCGCCGGAGGCCTCGGCCACTCCAGAACTCCGCGCTCTTGAGGACACGTTCGGCGACATCGTACGGCTGCACAATGATCTCTGCTCCTACCAGCGGGAGGTGGAGCAGGAAGGCGAGGTCAACAACGAGGTCCTCGTGGTGGAGCGCTTCCTGGGGTGCGGCACGGCCGAGGCGACCGGGATCGTCCAGGACCTGCTGACCGCTCGGGCGGCGCGGTTCGAGGAGATCGCGGGCAGTGAGATTCCCGCACTCCTCCCCGGACTCGGGCTCGCGGTGCCCGCGCGGGCCGCAGTGCTGCGATACGTGCAGGGGCTGCGGGACTGTATGGCCGGCACCGGCCACTGGCACCAGCACTCAGGCCGGAACACCGCGACCGCGACCACGACCCGGTCGGCGCCGATGGGGTTCATGCCGCCGACCGGGCTGGGTACCTCCGCCGCACGGCTCGTCAG
>NZ_JABWDV010000397.1:0-12467 GCF_013362995.1 Streptomyces sp. TRM64462
GGCCGCGGGGCCGAGGCGCGGGTGCGGGAGGGCCGCCTCCAGGGCGGGGCGTGCGCGGGGGTCGCCCAGGGACCCGAGGCCTTCCGCGCAGGCCAGGCCGACGCGCCAGTGGGGGTCGTCCGGGGCGAGGCGGCGTTCCAGGACGGTGACGAGGGCCGGCACGGACTCGGGCGCCCGCAGGGCGGCCAGCAGCCGGACCGGCACCAGCGCGTACGCGACCCGCAGCTCGTTCGTGGCGAGCGCGGCCGCCGCGCGCGGCGTGCGCGGGTCACCGAGGCGGGCGAGCGCGTAGGACGCGGAGACGCACCGCTCCGGGTCCCGGTGGTTCAGCAGCAGGACCAGCGCCTCGAAGGCGCGCCGGTCACCGGCGACGCCGAGCCGGAACGCGGCGGTCTCCCGGGCCCACAGCGGCTGCCCGGGCGCGGTGAGGACCGCGGCGAGCTCCTCCGTGTCGGGGGTCGACACGAGGCGGGCGTACGCGGGATCGTCCCCCGCCTCGTCCTTCAGCCGGTCGGTGAGCGAGGCGAATTCGGGGTCCATGGCGGGCAGCGTAGCGACGCGGCGCCACCGCGATCCAGATCACAGCGCACGAGGACTGGCGCGCTCATTACCCGCGGGTTAATCTCAGGTGAGCGGGACACACCCCGCACCTCCCTCGTGGCGGCCTGGTGACGCAGCCGCCGTGAGTGCCAGTCGGTTCAGCGGTTTTCACGATGTGACTCCGGGACAGGGTCCGTCGGCACGTTCGCCTTCGCCTTCATCGCGCGACGCATACGGCATGTCTGTTCGACGCATCCGTTCGACGACGTGTCCGCTTCCGCGCCGGCCGCGCGCGACACGCTCCCTTCCGCCGCGTGCGCGCGCCGCCCGCTCCCTCATCAGTCGTCACTCATCCCTGGAGTCCCGTGATGGACACCCCTCTCTCCACCATCGCCGTCGTCGGCCTCGGCACGATGGGCGCCGGCATCGCCGAGGTCCTGGCCCGCGCCGGGCGCGAGGTCATCGGTATCGACATCAGTGAGACCGCCGCCCGCGGCGCGGTCACCGCGCTGGAGGCCGCCACCGCCCGGTCCGTGGCGCGCGAGCGGATCACCGAGGAGGAGCGGAGCGACATCCTCGCCCGGTTCCGCACCTTCACCGACCTCCAGGCCGCCGCCGACGCCGACCTCGTGATCGAGGTCGTGCCGGAGTCGTACGAGGCGAAGCAGCAGGTGCTGCGCGCGCTGGACGGCATCGTGCGGCCGGACGCGGTCATCGCGACCGGCACGAACGCGCTGTCCGTGACCCGGCTGGCCGCCGACTCGGCGCACCCGGAGCGGGTTCTGGGGCTGCACTTCTTCAATCCGGCCCCGGCGATGAAGCTGGTGGAGGTCGTCTCGTCCGTGCTGACCTCGCCGCAGGCCGTCGCCGCCGTCACGGACCTGGCCCACGACCTGGGCAAGGAGCCCGTCGCGGTGGGTGACCGGCCCGGGTTCGTCGCGGACGGGCTGCTGTTCGGGTACCTCAACCAGGCCGCCGCGATGTACGAGGCGAAGTACGCGTCCCGCGAGGACATCGACGCCGCCATGCGGCTCGGCTGCGGTCTGCCGATGGGCCCGCTGGCGCTCCTCGACCTGGTCGGCATCGACACGGCCCGTACCGTCCTGGAGGCGCTGTACGCGGAGTCGAAGGACCGGCTCCACGCGCCGGCGCCGATCCTGAAGCAGCTCAGCGAGGCCGGGCTGACGGGCCGCAAGGCGGGCCGCGGCTTCTACACGTACGACGCCCCGGGCTCCGCCACCGTCGTCCCGGACGCGCTGACCCCGCGGGACGGCGCCCAGGGCGGCGGCGCCGCGCGCGAGGTGCGCTCCGTCGGGGTCGCGGGCTCCGGCACGATGGCGTCCGGGATCGCGGAGGTGTTCGCGAAGGCCGGGTACGGGGTCGTGCTGGCCGCCCGTTCGCAGGAGAAGGCGGACGCGGCGAAGGCCCGGATCGCCAAGTCCCTGGCCCGGTCGGTCGACAAGGGGCGGATGACGGCGGAGGCCAGGGACGAGACGCTGGCCCGGATCTCCCCCGCCGGTTCGCTGGACGCGTTCGCGGACGTGGACCTGGCTCTTGAGGCGGTCGCGGAGGACCTGGAGGTCAAGCAGCAGCTGTTCGCGACGCTGGACAAGGTCTGCAAGCCGGGCGCGATCCTGGCCACGACCACGTCCTCGCTGCCCGTCGTCGCCTGCGCCCGCGCCACGACGCGCCCGCAGGACGTCATCGGGATGCACTTCTTCAACCCGGCCCCGGCGATGAAGCTGGTGGAGGTGGTCCGTACGGTCCTGACCGCCGACGACGTCCACGCCACGGTCCGCGAGGTCACCGCGAAGGTCCGCAAGCACCCGGTGGACTGCGGCGACCGCGCCGGGTTCATCGTGAACGCGCTGCTCTTCCCGTACCTGAACAACGCGATCAAGATGGTCCAGGACCACTACGCCTCGCTCGACGACATCGACGCCGCGATGAAGCTGGGCGGCGGCTACCCGATGGGCCCGTTCGAACTGCTCGACGTGGTGGGCCTCGATGTCTCGCTGGCGATCGAGCAGGTCCTGCACCGCGAGTTCCGCGAGCCCGGCCTGGCGCCCGCGCCGCTCCTGGAGCACCTGGTGGCAGCGGGCTGCCTGGGCCGCAAGACGGGGCGCGGCTTCCGCGAGTATGCGAGGCGCTGAGCCGTACGGGGAGTGCCGCGGCGAGTGGGGCGGGCTGCTCGAACCGTCGGGCGGCTCTCCCCCTCAGGCGCGGTCACCCGCGGAGATGCAGTACGTTCGGGGCATGTCCCAGCCCGCCAAGTCACCCCGTGCCACCGCCACGTCCGACGCCCCGGAGACCGCCGCCGGCGGCCGCGCCGCCGCGCAGCGGCTGAAAATGCGCCGTGAACTGGCCGCCGCGGCCATGGAACTGTTCGCGACGAAGGGGTACGAAGCAACGACGGTCGACGAGATCGCCGCCGCGGCGGGGGTCGCCCGCCGGACCTTCTTCCGCCACTTCCGTTCCAAGGAGGAGGCGATCTTCCCGGACCACGACGACACGCTGGTCAGGGCGGAGGCCGTGCTGAACGCGGCGCCGCCGCACGAGCATCCGCTGGACACGGTGTGCCGGGGCATCAAGGAAGTCATGAAGATGTACGCGGCGTCGCCCGCGGTCTCGGTGGCGCGCTACCGGCTCACCCGTGAGGTGCCCACCCTCCGGGAGCGCGAGATCGCGTCGGTCGCCCGGTACGAGCGGCTGTTCACGCGCTATCTGCTGGGCCACTTCGACGAGCGCGACCACCACGACGGCAACGACGACCCGCTGCTCGCCGAGGTGGCCGCGTCGGCGGTCGTCACCGCGCACAACCACGTACTGCGCCGCTGGCTGCGGGCGGGCGGCAAGGGGGACGTGGAGGCGCAGCTGGACCACGCGTTCTCGATCGTCCGCAGGACGTTCGGCACGGGCATCGGCGCCGGCCGGCTCGCCGGGCCCGCGGCGCCGGGCCCGGCCGCCGCGGCGAGCACGGAGACCGGCCCGTCCGGCGATGTGGTCGTGGCGGTGGCCCGTACGGACGCACCGCTGGACGAGGTCATGCGCACCATCGAGCGGGCGCTGAAGGAGCACGGCGCCTGATCGGCCTTCGCACGCACGGCGGCCGCTGCCCTACTCAGGGGTAGCGGCCGCCGTCGCGTTGCTGACCTGCACTGATCGATCATCGCTCATTCGAGCGCACCCCGATTGCATCTGAGAGAAATTGTTGGCACGCAGTGTCTTGCCACCTGGCACGCCGTGCCATACGTTGATGTTGTCCGGGCGGCCGGCGTGCAGAGACCTCTCGTACGCCGGCTGTCCCCGCAGCCCTTCCCGGGGCCGCGCGCCCGGACGCCTGCGTCACAGGCATTCCGCGCACCACCCCGCGCAGCCGAGCACCACCCGGCCGAACCGACGGCACACCTCCACAGCAGCACACCGACGTTCCCTCAGCGTCCGCCCTCAGGACGCTCGCTCTTCGCCGGAGGCACCACCGTGAAGGAAATCCTGGACGCGATCCAGTCGCCGGACTCCACTCCCGCCGACTTCGCCAACCTGACGCTTCCCGAGTCCTACCGCGCGGTCACCGTGCACAAGGACGAGACCGAGATGTTCGCCGGTCTCGCCACCCGCGACAAGGACCCCCGCAAGTCGCTCCACCTCGACCAGGTCCCGCTGCCCGAGCTCGGCCCGGGCGAGGCCCTCGTCGCCGTCATGGCCAGCTCGGTCAACTACAACAGCGTCTGGACCTCGATCTTCGAGCCGCTGTCGACCTTCGGGTTCCTGGAGCGCTACGGCAGGACGTCCGAGCTCGCCAAGCGCCACGACCTGCCGTACCACATCATCGGCTCCGACCTGGCGGGCGTCGTCCTGCGCACCGGCCCGGGCGTCAACTCCTGGAAGCCCGGCGACGAGGTCGTCGCGCACTGCCTCTCCGTCGAGCTGGAGTCGTCCGACGGCCACAACGACACGATGCTCGACCCCGAGCAGCGCATCTGGGGCTTCGAGACGAACTTCGGCGGTCTCGCCGAGATCGCCCTGGTCAAGTCCAACCAGCTCATGCCGAAGCCCGACCACCTGAGCTGGGAGGAGGCCGCCGCCCCGGGCCTGGTGAACTCCACCGCGTACCGGCAGCTCGTCTCCCGCAACGGCGCCGGCATGAAGCAGGGCGACAACGTCCTGATCTGGGGCGCCAGCGGCGGCCTCGGCTCGTACGCCACGCAGTTCGCCCTGGCGGGCGGCGCCAACCCGATCTGTGTCGTCTCCAGCGAGCAGAAGGCCGACATCTGCCGCTCCATGGGCGCCGATGCGGTCATCGACCGCAACGCCGAGGGCTACAAGTTCTGGAAGGACGAGCGCACCCAGGACCCGAAGGAGTGGAAGCGCTTCGGCAAGCGCATCCGCGAGCTCACCGGCGGCGAGGACATCGACATCGTCTTCGAGCACCCCGGCCGCGAGACCTTCGGCGCCAGCGTCTACGTCACCCGCAAGGGCGGCACCATCACCACCTGCGCCTCCACCTCGGGCTACATGCACGAGTACGACAACCGCTACCTGTGGATGTCGCTGAAGCGCATCATCGGCTCGCACTTCGCCAACTACCGCGAGGCGTGGGAGGCCAACCGCCTGATCGCCAAGGGCAAGATCCACCCGACGCTCTCGAAGGTGTACTCCCTGGAGGACACCGGCCAGGCCGCCCACGACGTCCACCGCAACGTCCACCAGGGCAAGGTCGGCGTCCTGTGCCTCGCCCCCGAGGAGGGCCTGGGCGTGCGCGACCCGGAGACGCGCGCGAAGCACATCGACGCCATCAACCGCTTCCGGAACGTCTGAGGTCGATCGATGAGTGAGCGTCAGAAGGACCGGCCGTGGCTCATGCGGACGTACGCCGGTCACTCGACCGCCGAGGCGTCCAACGAGCTGTACCGGCGGAACCTCGCCAAGGGGCAGACGGGTCTGTCGGTCGCGTTCGACCTGCCCACGCAGACGGGCTACGACCCGGACCACATCCTCGCCCGCGGCGAGGTCGGCCGGGTCGGCGTGCCGGTCTCCCACCTCGGTGACATGCGGCGGCTGTTCCAGGACATCCCCCTGGAGCAGATGAACACGTCCATGACCATCAACGCCACCGCGATGTGGCTGCTGGCGCTCTACCAGGTGGTGGCCGAGGAGCAGGGTGCGGACATCTCCAAGCTCCAGGGGACGACGCAGAACGACATCGTCAAGGAGTACCTGTCGCGCGGGACGCACGTCTTCCCGCCGGGTCCGTCCCTGCGCCTCACCACCGACATGATCACCTACACGGTGAACCACATCCCGAAGTGGAACCCCATCAACATCTGCAGCTACCACCTGCAGGAGGCGGGGGCCACTCCGGTCCAGGAGATCTCGTACGCCATGTCCACGGCCATCGCGGTCCTGGACGCGGTGTTCGCCTCCGGGCAGGTCCCCGAGGACCGCAAGGGCGATGTGGTGGCCCGTATCTCCTTCTTCGTGAACGCGGGCGTCCGGTTCGTCGAGGAGATGTGCAAGATGCGCGCCTTCGGCCGCATCTGGGACAAGATCACACGCGAGCGGTACGGGATCGAGAACCCCAAGCAGCGCAGGTTCCGCTACGGCGTCCAGGTCAACTCGCTCGGCCTGACGGAGGCGCAGCCCGAGAACAACGTGCAGCGCATCGTCCTGGAGATGCTGGCGGTCACGCTGTCGAAGGACGCCCGCGCCCGCGCCGTACAGCTCCCGGCGTGGAACGAGGCCCTCGGACTGCCGCGGCCGTGGGACCAGCAGTGGTCGCTGCGCATCCAGCAGGTGCTCGCCCACGAGAGCGATCTGCTGGAGTACGACGACATCTTCGCGGGCTCGCACGTCATCGAGACCAAGGTGGAGGCCCTGGTCGAGGAGTGCCTCGCGGAGATCGACCGGATCCAGGAGATGGGCGGCGCCATGGCCGCCGTGGAGTCCGGCTATCTGAAGTCGCAGCTCGTCGCCTCGCACGCGGAGCGGCGCGCCCGGATCGAGGCCGGCGAGGAGAAGATCGTCGGCGTCAACTGCTTCGAGTCCACCGAGCCGAACCCGCTGACCGCGGACCTGGACACCGCGATCCAGACCGTGGACCCGGCGAACGAGGCCCGGGGCGTCGCGGCACTCCACGAGTGGCGTGACAACCGGGACGAAGCCCGCGCCCAGGAGGCACTCGCCGCCCTCAAGGCGACGGCCGCCGGGGACGGCAACCTGTTCGCCGCGACCCTGGAGTGTGCCCGTGCGGGGGTCACCACCGGGGAGTGGGCGTGGGCGCTGCGGGACGTGTTCGGCGAGTTCCGCGCGCCCACGGGCGTCTCGTCCGCCCCGGTCGCGGTCGCGGCCGAGGAGGGCACACCGCTCGCGGTCGTCCGGGACAAGGTCGCCCGGACGGCCGCCGAGCTGGGCGCCGGGCGGCTGCGGCTGCTGGTGGGCAAGCCGGGCCTGGACGGGCACTCCAACGGTGCCGAGCAGATCGCCGTACGGGCCCGTGACGCCGGGTTCGAGGTGGTCTACCAGGGCATCCGGCTGACGCCCGAGCAGATCGTGGACGCGGCGCTCGCGGAGGACGTGCACTGTGTGGGCCTGTCCATCCTGTCCGGGTCGCACGCCGAGCTGGTCCCGGACGTGCTGGACCGGCTGCGGGAGGCCGGCGCCGCCGACATCCCGGTCGTCGTCGGAGGGATCATCCCCAACGCCGACGCCGCCGAACTGAGGCGTGCGGGTGTCGCCGCCGTCTTCACTCCGAAGGACTTCGGAATCACGGAGATCATCGGTCGTATCGTCGACGAGATCCGGAAAGCCAACAAGCTCAACCCTCTCGAAAGCACGGAGGTCCCCGCATGACGACCGTCAACCGCCTGCGTCCGCGCCGCTCCTGCCTGGCGGTGCCCGGCTCGAACCCGCGCTTCCTGGAGAAGGCCCAGGGTCTCCCGGCCGACCAGGTCTTCCTCGACCTGGAGGACGCCTGCGCGCCGCTCGCCAAGCCGGAGGCGCGCCACACCATCGTGAAGTTCCTCAACGAGGGCGACTGGACGGGCAAGACCCGCGTCGTGCGGGTCAACGACTGGACCACCGAGTGGACGTACCGCGACGTCGTCACGGTCGTCGAGGGCGCAGGCCAGAACCTCGACTGCATCATGCTGCCGAAGGTCCAGGACGCCCAGCAGGTCGTCGCCCTCGACCTGCTGCTGACGCAGATCGAGAAGACGATGGGCTTCGAGGTCGGCAAGATCGGCATCGAGGCGCAGATCGAGAACGCTCAGGGCCTCAACAACGTCAACGCGATCGCGCAGGCCTCGCAGCGCGTCGAGACGATCATCTTCGGCCCGGCCGACTTCATGGCCTCCATCAACATGAAGTCCCTGGTCGTCGGCGAGCAGCCGCCCGGCTACCCGGCGGACGCGTACCACTACATCCTGATGAGCATCCTGATGGCCGCCCGCGCCAACAACCTCCAGGCGATCGACGGCCCCTACCTGCAGATCCGCAACCAGGAGGGCTACCAGGCCGTCGCCCGCCGCGCCGCCGCCCTCGGCTTCGACGGCAAGTGGGTGCTGCACCCGGACCAGGTCGCCGCCGCCAACGAGATCTTCTCGCCGTCGCAGGAGGACTTCGACCACGCCGAGCTGATCCTGGACGCGTACGAGTACTACACGTCGGAAGCGGGCGGCAAGAAGGGCTCCGCGATGCTCGGCGACGAGATGATCGACGAGGCCAGCCGCAAGATGGCGCTCGTCATCTCCGGCAAGGGCCGCGCCGCCGGCATGACCCGCACCTCGAAGTTCGAAGCCCCGGAGGCGTGAGAGAGATGCAGTTCGGACGCACCTACGAGGAGTTCGAGGTCGGCGCCGTCTACAAGCACTGGCCCGGGAAGACGGTCACGGAGTACGACGACCACCTCTTCTGTCTCCTGACGATGAACCACCACCCGCTCCACATGGACACCAACTATGCGGAGAAGACGACCGACTTCGGTAAGAACGTCGTCGTCGGCAACTACATCTACTCGCTGCTGCTGGGCATGTCCGTGCCCGACGTCTCGGGCAAGGCGATCGCCAACCTGGAGATCGAGTCACTGCGCCACGTCGCGCCGACGTTCCACGGCGACACCATCTACGGCGAGACGACCGTCCTGGACAAGACCCCGTCGAAGTCCAAGTCCGACCGCGGGATCGTGTACGTCGAGACCAAGGGCTACAAGCAGGACGGCACGCTGGTGTGCGTGTTCCGCCGCAAGGTGATGGTCCCCACCGAGACGTACATCAAGGAGCGCGGCGGCGAGCAGCCCGGCCGCCCGGAACTGAAGTCGCAGGAGAAGTAGTCATGTCCCGACTCGCGCAGACCGCCGGCCTCACGGAGGTCCAGCAGGAGATCGTCTCCACCGTCCGGGAGTTCGTCGACAAGGAGATCATCCCGGTCGCCACGGAGCTGGAGCACCGCGACGAGTACCCGCAGGAGATCGTCGACGGCCTCAAGGAACTGGGCCTGTTCGGCCTGATGATCCCCGAGGAGTACGGGGGTCTGGGCGAGTCCCTTCTCACGTACGCGCTGTGCGTGGAGGAGATCGCCCGCGGCTGGATGTCCGTCTCGGGCATCATCAACACGCACTTCATCGTGGCGTACATGCTCAAGCAGCACGGTACGCAGGAGCAGAAGGACACGTTCCTGCCGCGGATGGCGGCGGGCGAGGTGCGCGGCGCGTTCTCGATGTCGGAGCCGGGGCTCGGCTCGGATGTGTCGGCCATCACGTCGAAGGCGGTGAAGGACGGCGACGAGTACGTCCTGAACGGCCAGAAGATGTGGCTGACGAACGGCGGTACGTCGACTCTGGTGGCGGTTCTGGTCCGGAGTGACGAAGGCCACCCCGAGGGTACGGCGCCGCACAAGTCGATGACGACGTTCCTGGTGGAGAAGGAGCCGGGCTTCGGCGAGGTCCGCCCGGGTCTCACGATCCCCGGGAAGATCGACAAGATGGGCTACAAGGGCGTCGACACGACCGAACTCATCATGGACGACCTTCGGATTCCGGCCAATCGGGTGCTCGGCGGCCAGACCGGGCGCGGCTTCTACCAGATGATGGACGGCGTCGAGGTCGGCCGGGTGAACGTCGCGGCGCGTGGTTGCGGCGTCGCACAGCGTGCGTTCGAGCTGGGTGTCGACTATGCCCAGCAACGTCACACTTTCGGTAAGCCGATCGCCCAGCACCAGGCGATTCAGTTCAAGCTCGCCGAGATGGCTACCAAGGTCGAGGCCGCGCATGCGATGATGGTGAACGCAGCTCGCAAAAAGGACTCCGGGGAACGAAACGACCTCGAAGCGGGGATGGCGAAGTACCTCGCGTCCGAGTACTGCAAGGAGGTCGTGGAGGACGCCTTCCGTATCCACGGCGGATACGGCTTCTCGAAGGAGTACGAGATCGAGCGCCTCTACCGCGAGGCGCCGATGCTGCTCATCGGCGAGGGAACGGCCGAGATCCAGAAGATGATCATCGGTCGCCGCCTGCTCGAGGAGTACCGGATCCAGAGCTGATTGTCGGTTTTGGGGCGGTTTCGTGAGGAAAGGGCCGCGAAGAAGATCACACCCAGTCATCTTCTTCCGGCCTTCGACTCGGCTTCTGGCTTGCCCAGTTGCGGCCCGCAACCGATAGCATCGCCGAAAAGCCGCCGTCCCCCGTTCCCAGCGCGGCATCATCCGCTACGAAGGTCATCCATGCCCCACAGCCAAACCTCTGCATCTCGCGGCAGCCTTGCCGGCGTACGCCTCGCTCGCGGAGCATCGCCGTGGCTCCTGCCGACTGTCGCCACCACGGCGGTCAGCCTCGCCCGTGCCCGCCGCTCCAAGCGCGCCGCGACCCTCGCCGTACCGGCCACCGCACTGGCGGCCGGCATGCTGTGGTTCTTCCGCGACCCCGAGCGCGAGATCGCGCAGGGCAGGGTCATCTCGCCCGCCGACGGCGTGGTGCAGAGCATCATGCCGTGGAAGGACGGCCGTACCCGGGTCGCCATCTTCATGAGCCCGCTGAACGTCCACGTCAACCGCGCGCCCCTCGCGGGCACGGTGACGTCCGTGGAGCACATCCCCGGCGGGTTCGTGCCGGCGTTCAACAAGGAGAGCGAGAACAACGAGCGCGTTGTCTGGCACTTCGACACGGAGCTCGGCGACATCGAGATGGTGCAGATCGCCGGTGCGGTCGCCCGTCGCATCGTGCCGTACCTGGCGCAGGGCGCCAAGGTCGAGCAGGGTGAACGCATCGGTCTGATCCGCTTCGGCTCACGTGTCGACATCTACCTCCCGGAAGGTGTGGACGTCGCCGTCGAGGTCGGTCAGACCATGACCGCGGGGGTGACTCGCATTGACCGTGATTGACCCTGACACTCAGGCGAAGTGGGTCGCCGAGGCGGAGAGCGCGGACGAGCAGGAGGAGATGCCGCTGTCGCTCCGCCTGTCGATAGCGGACACCCTCACGCTCGGTAACGCCACATGCGGGTTCATGGCGGTGTACTTCACCACCACCGGCATCCTCATCCCGCACCTCACGGGCAGCGAGGAGACGGGCATGGCCCGTCACTCCGCCGCAACGGCCGTGATCCTGATGCTGTGCGCGGCGGTCTTCGACCTCTTCGACGGCCTGGTGGCCCGCAAGCTGCGCTCCTCCCCCATGGGCGCCGAGCTGGACAACCTGTCCGACCTGATCAGCTTCGGCCTTGCGCCCGCGTACTTCGTGCTCGTGTACGGGATGGTCGCGGACGACGCGCACCAGCGGGTGTCCGCGGTGGCGGCGATCGTGGTGCTGCTGGCGGTCGTGCTGCGGCTCGCCAGATTCTCCTGCGTGACGATGAAGGACGGCATGTTCCAGGGCATGCCGAGCCCGTTCGGCGCGCTGACGGTGGTCTCCATCGTCCTGCTGGAGCTCCCCTTCATCCCGACGCTGCTGGCGATCATCGGTACGGCGTGGCTCATGGTGAGCCGGGTCGAGTACCCGAAGCCGCGGGGTGTCCTCGCGGTGGCGATGCTCAGCTGGATCGTCGGCGCGATGGGCCTGCTGGCCGCGTGGGCGTTCGACGCCCCGGGCGGCGCGCTGCTGCTCCAGACCGGCTGCGCGCTCCAGGTGGTGCTGGGCGCGGTGATCCCGCTGTTCGCGACGGCGCGGCGGGTGAACACGTTCCGCGACAACCGGCGCGAGAGCCGGGAGGCGCGGGCGGCGCAGCTGCCGTAGCGGATCTCGTACGACGAAGGGGCCCGGGTGCGATGGACGCACCCGGGCCCCTTCGCTGCGCCGTACGCGGCTCAGCCGAGCGCCTTGTAGTAGTAGGTGGTGGGCATCGGCACCCCGTCCGGGCCGGCCGCGTACCCGGGGATGACCCCGGCGCGGGTCCACCCGGCTGACCGGTACAGCCCTTCGGCGGCGCTGCCGGTCTCCGTGTCCAGCACGAGCAGGGTGAGCCCCAGGTCGACGGCCCCCGCCTCGGCCGCGGAGAGGAGCCGCCGCCCCAGACCGCGCCCGCGCGCGGCGGTGTGCACCAGCAGCTTGGAGATGTCGCCGCGGTGCCGCTGGTTCGGATGGGTGGCCCGCACGAGCGTGACGACCCCCAGGAGGGCACCGTCGCCGTCACGGGCGGCCCAGACGCTCCGTACGCCCTCCTCGGCCTCTCTCGCGACGCTCCGCCACCACGCGGCCGCGTCGCCGCCGCTGAGCGGCGCCAGAAACCCGACGGACGCGCCGCCGTGCACGGCGTCCTGCAGCAGCGCTCCCAGCTCGGGGGCGGCGTCCCGTATGCGCCCGGCGGGGAGCGCCTCGATGTGTACGGTGTCAAGATCCATGCCTGCGATCCTGACACCGCTCCGTTGCACCGAGGTCACGGCTCCCGCACCGCCGCACCGCTGCGGTCGGTGAGCCGCCGTTCCGCTGTGGGCAGTCGTTC
>NZ_JABWDV010000397.1:12506-37832 GCF_013362995.1 Streptomyces sp. TRM64462
GCGGAACGGCCCCAGCGGGCCCGAGCGATCCCCGCTCACGCACCGGGGTGGGCCCTCCGGGCCGGAAGCACGCGTCAGCGCTGGGGCCCGGCGGCTGGCGGGTCAGCGCAGGAAGTCGCGGGCGATGTTCGCTGCTGCTCGTTCCAGGAGGGGGCCCGCTTCCGCCATGCACCTGGCCGGGTCCGGCTCCAGCTCCGTGAGGGCGTACGCACGCCGGATCCCGGCGCGCCCCAGGGCCTCCGGCGGGAGGGCCAGGCGGCCGCAGACCGCCACGACCTCGATCCCGGCCGCGCGGGCCGCCGCCGCGACGCCCGCCGGGGCCTTGCCGTGGAGGGTCTGCTCGTCGAGGGAGCCCTCGCCGGTGATGACGAGCGTCGCGCGGTCCAGGGCCTCGGTGAAGCCGAGGATGTCCAGCATCAGCTCGATGCCGGGGCGGAAGCTCGCGCCCAGGCCGACCAGCGCGCCGTACCCGATGCCGCCCGCGCCGCCCGCGCCGGGCGACGCCGCGGCCTCGGCAGCACGCGGGCCGATGGCGTTCTCCAGGACCTTCGCGTAGTGGGACAGGGCGGCGTCCAGGACGGCCACGTCCTCCGGGCTCGCGCCCTTCTGGGGGCCGAACACCGCCGGGGCGCCCTTCGGGCCCGTCAGCGGGTTGTCGACGTCGCTGGCGAGCACCACGTCCACGTCCGGGAGCCGCGGGTCCAGGCCCGACAGGTCCGCCGTGGCCAGGTCGCGCAGCCCGCCGCCGCCCGGGCCGACCGGCTCGCCCGACGCGTCGAGGAGGCGGGCGCCCAGCGCGGCCAGCATCCCTGCGCCGCCGTCGGTCGTGGCGCTGCCGCCGACGCCGAAGACGATCGTGCGGGCGCCCGCGTCGAGCGCGGCCCGCAGCAGCTCGCCGGAGCCGTACGTGGTGGCCGTCAGGGGTGCGAGGACGCCGTCGGGGAGCAGGCTCAGGCCCGACGCCTCGGCCATCTCCACGACCGCCGTGCCGTCACGCAGCGCGAACGCCGCCGTGACCGGTTCGCCCAGCGGGCCCGTCACGCGCACCTCACGCCGTTCGAACCCGGCCGCGACGGCGGCCGCGACGGTGCCGTCGCCGCCGTCGGCGACCGGCAGGGCCTCCACGTCGACACCGGGGACGACATGGCGGAGCCCGGCTCTCACCCGCTCGGCCACCTGCACGGCCGTGAGCGACCCTTTGAACTTGTCGGCCGCCACCAGCACATGCTGCCGTGCGGCCTCAGTAACTGCTCCGTCCGTCACCTTGCATCCCTTGCTATCGAACAGGCAGTCGCGCCAGGGCCGACCCTATCCGCACGGTCAGACGGCGTGCCACCCCCTGATGTGCCGAGTTTTCGCACCATAGTGGGGCGTCATGAGCATGGAACCGATCGATCAGCCCCCTCCGGGCGCCCCCGCGAGCCACCCGCTGGAGGCCCGGCCCGACCACAAGGTCGTCGGGATCGGGGTGACCGCCGTCGCGGCGGTGGTCCTGTGGGCGTGGCTGGGCAAGGAATCCTTCGACAGCGCCTCGTCCAACGGGCTGGCCTGGGTCCTGGCCAACTTCGGCTGGCTGTTCGTGGTCGCCGCGGACATCTTCCTGGTGCTCTGCCTGGTGATCGCGTTCAGCCGGTTCGGACGGATCAGGCTGGGCCTGGACGATTCGGAGCCCGAGTTCGGGAACCTCGCGTGGATCGCGATGATGTTCAGCGCCGGCATGGGCATCGGCCTGATGTTCTACGGGGTCGGGGAGCCGCTCACGCACTTTCTGAGCCCGCCGCCGGCGAGCGGGGTGCGGGCCGAGTCGTCCGAGGCGGCCCGTACGGCGATGGAGTACTCGTTCTTCCACTGGACGCTCACGCCGTGGGCGATCTACGGCATCGCGGGCCTGGCCCTGGCGTACGCGGGCTTCCGCAAGGGCCGCGGGAACCGGCTGAGCGCCGCGTTCGTGCCGCTCATCGGGGCGCGCAGGGCCGTGTCGTGGCAGGGCAAGGTGATCGACCTGCTGGCCGTGTTCGCGACGGTCTTCGGCACGGCGACCAGCCTGGGCCTGGGCGCGCTCCAGGTGGCGGAGGGCCTCGATCTGACCGCCGGGGTCACGGCTGACCTGTCGACGGAGCTGATCATCATCGCGGTGCTGTCCGGGGCGTTCGTGCTGTCGGCGTTCTCCGGGCTGCACCGGGGCATCAAATGGCTGTCGACGCTGAACATCATCCTGGCGGCGACGCTGATGGTGTTCGTGTTCCTGGTCGGGCCGACCGTGTACGTGCTGGACTCGATCCCGGCGTCGATCGGCGGCTATCTGGAGAACCTGCTGCCCATGGCGAGCCGTACGGGCGCGTTCTCGGACCCGGCGTGGCTGGGCTCCTGGACGGTCTTCTACTGGGCGTGGTGGCTGTCGTGGGCGCCGTTCGTGGGCACGTTCATCGCGCGGATCTCGCACGGCCGCACGGTGCGGGAGTTCCTCATCGGGGTGCTGCTGGTGCCGAGCGGGGCGACGGTCGTCTGGTTCTGCGTGATGGGCGGTTCGGCGCTGCGCCTGCAGTCGACGGGCGCCGCGGACCTCGCGGACGCGGTGCAGGACGGCGCTGAGGCGTCGCTGTTCGCGATGCTGGACTCGCTGCCGATCGGGGCGGTCACGTCGTTCGTGGCGATGGTGCTGGTGATGACGTACTTCGTGACGAGCGCCGACTCGGCGTCGCTGGTGATGGGCTCGCTGACCAGCCGGGGCGCGCTGCATCCGCCGACGTGGCTGGTGGTGGTGTGGGGCGCGCTGATGGCGTCGGTCGCGGCGGTGCTGCTGGTGGTCGGCGGGCTGAACTCGCTGCAGACGGCGACGATCCTGGTGGCGCTGCCGTTCGTGGTGGTCATGCTCGGTCTGTGCTGGGCGCTGGTGACGGAGCTGCGGGAGGACCCGGGGGCGGGCCCGGCGCGGCTGCACGCGCTGCACGGGCTGCGGGACGTCGTACGGACGATGGTCGGCGACGCGGTCACGGAGGCCGCCCCGGCCCGCCACCACCGGCTGCGGCGGGCGGCGCGGGCGCGTACGGAGGGCGAGTCGGAGGGCGACGGGAGCGGCGGCGGAAGCGGCGGCGGCGAGGGGACGTTCTGACGAGGGGCGTTCTAGGGTGGCGGGGTGACCACCTCTGACTACGCCACGTACATCGCCGGTCTGCCCAAGGTGCTCGCCGGTGCGGCCACGCTGCTGCGCGACGCGGAGGGCCGCGTCCTGCTCGTGGAGCCCAACTACCGTGAGGGGTGGGCGCTTCCGGGCGGCACCATCGAGTCCGACGCCGGGGAGACGCCGCGGCAGGCGGCCCGCCGCGAGACCCTGGAGGAGATCGGCCTCGACGTGGAGCCGGGCGCCCTGCTCGCCGTCGACTGGGTGCTGGGCACCGGGCGGCCGCCGATCGTGGCGTACGTGTACGACGGCGGTGTCCTCGACGGCGCGGCGTTCCGCGCCATCCGCCTCCAGGAGGCGGAGCTCGTGTCGTGGAAGCTGGTGGACCGCGAGGACATCCCCGCGTATCTGCTGGGCGCCCTGGGCCGCCGCGTCCTGGCCGCCCTGGACGCCCTGGCGGCCGGCGGCGGTCCGGTCGAGCTGGAGGACGGCCGCCGCCCGGCGGGCCGCTGAGGGGTCGGGTCAGGCCTCGTGGTCGGGGGGCTTGATCTCCCGTGTGCGGTGGGAGTCGTCGGCCGGGGAGGTCGCGCGGGACTCCGTGCGGTGGCCGCGGGCGATGTAGTCGCGGAGGACCAGTTCGACGGCGTCCTGCGGGTTGCCGACGCCCGCGAGGACCATGACCTCCACGACGAGTTCGGCGTCGAGACCGACGTTCACCTTGGCCATGGCGTGGACCTTACAGGTCGGTGCGGATATCCGTTCGCCGCTCGGCGGAACCGCTGCGTACGCTCGGCGCATGACGTTGGTCGCGATCCTCAGCGGTGCCGGTATCTCGACCGACTCCGGCATCAGTGACTACCGGGGCCCGAACGGGCTGTGGCGGCGCGACCCGGAGGCCGAGAAGCTCGTCACGTACGCGTACTACATGGCCGACCCGGACATCCGGCGCAGGTCGTGGCGGATGCGGCTGGACGGTCCGGTGCTGCGTGCCGAGCCGAACGCCGCGCACCGGGCGGTGGCGGAGCTGGAGCGGACCGACGGGTTCGCCGTGCGGGTGCTGACGCAGAACGTGGACGGGCTGCACCAGCTCGCCGGGATGCCGCCGCGCAAGGTGCTCGAACTGCACGGTACGGCACGGGCCGTGGTGTGTACGGGGTGCCGTGCCCGCTCGTCGATGGCGGAGGCGCTGGAGCGGGTCGTGGCGGGTGAGCCGGACCCGGCGTGCACGGCGTGCGGCGGGATCCTGAAGTCCGCGACGGTGATGTTCGGGGAGCGGCTCGACCCGGTGGTGCTGGGCGAGGCCATGGGCATCGCGAAGGCGGCCGAGGTGTTCGTCGCGGTCGGCTCGTCGCTCCAGGTGCAGCCGGCCGCGTCCCTCGCCGGGATCGCGGCCGAGCACGGCGCGCGGCTGGTCATCGTGAACGCCGAGCCGACGCCGTACGACGGGCTCGCGGACGAGGTGGTGCGCGAGCCGATCGGCACGGCGCTGCCCGCCTTGCTGAAGCGGCTTTAGAACAGGGTGTCGGCCGGTGCCTTCGCGCCGCTTTCGAGGCCTTCGCTGCCTTTGAAGGCTTCGATGCCTTCGAAGGCGAGGAGGCGGCGTTTGCGGTCGAGGCCGCCGCCGTAGCCGGTGAGGCCGCCGCTCGCGCCGATGACGCGGTGGCACGGGACGATGATGCCGACCGGGTTGCGGCCGTTGGCGAGGCCGACCGCGCGGGACGCGGCCGGGTTGCCCAGGGCCTCGGCCAGTTCTCCGTACGTGCGCGTCTCGCCGTACGGGATGGTCCTGAGCTGCTCCCAGACGCGGCGCTGGAACGGGGTGCCGTCGAGGTGGAGGGGCAGGTCGAAGTCGGTGCGCTCGCGCGCGTGGTAGGCGTCGAGCTGGCGGACGGCCTCGGTGAAGGGGCGGGGGTCGGGGGTGCCGAAGGTCTCCTCGGGGGGCCGGTGGCGCTGCCCGGTCATGTAGAGGCCGCTGAGGACGCCGTCGGTGGCGACGAGGGTGAGCGGGCCGTACGGGCTGTCGACGACCGTGTGGTTCCTGATCATGGCGGGCCTTCCTCAGGCGGGCAGGTGGTTGATGGGGTGGCTGTCCGTGGCCCACAGGTACTGGACGGCGTACGCGCGCCACGGGCGCCAGCCGGCGGCGTTCGCGGTGAGCGCGGCCGGGGTCGCGGGCAGGCCGAGTGCGGTGGCCGCGCGGCGGACGCCGAGGTCGCCGGGGAGGAACGCGTCGGGGTCGCCGAGTGCGCGCATGGCGATGACCTCGACGGTCCAGGGGCCGAAGCCGGGCAGGGCGAGGAGCCGGCCGCGGGCGTCGTCCCAGTCGCTGTCGGGGCCGAGCTTCACGGAGCCGTCGGCGAGTGCGGCGACCAGGGTGGTGAGCGTGGTGCGGCGGGTGCGGGGCAGGGCCAGGGCTTCCGGGTCGAGGCCGGCCAGCGCGTCGGGCGTGGGGAACAGGTGGGTGAGCCCGCCCTCGGGGTCGTCGACGGGGGTGCCGTGCGCGGTGACGAGGCGGCCGGCGTGGGTGCGGGCGGCGGCCGTGGAGACCTGCTGGCCGAGCACGGCCCGTACGGCGAACTCGGCGGCGTCGACGGTGCGCGGCACGCGGCGGCCGGGCGCGCGGTCGACGAGCGGGGCGAGGTGCGGGTCGGTGCGGAGCTGTCCGTCGACGGCGACGGGGTCGGCGTCGAGGTCGAGGAGCCAGCGGCAGCGGCTGATGGCGTGGGTGAGGTCGCGCGGGTCGGTGAGGTGGAGGCGGCACGCGATGTGGCCGGTGGCCGGGGCGAGGGCGACGATGCCGTGCCCGTACGGGAGGGTGAGCGTGCGGCGGTAGGAGCCGTCGCGCCACTCCTCGACGCCGGGTACGGCGGTGGCGGCGAGGTGGCCGAACAGGTTGGACGGGTTGAGGGGCGTGCGGTACGGGAGGCGGAGGCTGATCGTGCCGGGGGTCGCCGCGGGGCGGGCGGCGCCGCGGTGCGCCCGGGTCCGGAGTTCGCCGGGGGCGAGCGCGAAGACCTCCCGTACCGTCTCGTTGAAGGCGCGGACGGACGAGAACCCGGCGGCGAACGCCACGTCGGCGAGGGGCAGGGACGTCGTCTCGATGAGGACGCGGGCGGTCTGGGCGCGCTGCGCGCGGGCCAGGGCGAGCGGTCCGGCGCCGAGTTCGGCGCGGAGCTGGCGTTCGATCTGGCGGGTCGAGTAGCCGAGCCGGGCGGCGAGGCCGGGGACGCCCTCGCGGTCGACGACGCCGTCGCGGATGAGCCGCATGGCGCGGGCGACGGTGTCGGCGCGGGCGTTCCACTCGGGCGAGCCGGGGCTGGTGTCGGGGCGGCAGCGCTTGCAGGCGCGGAACCCGGCCTGCTGGCAGGCGGCGGCGCTCGGGTAGAAGACCATGTTCTGCGGCTTGGGCGGCACGACCGGGCAGCTGGGGCGGCAGTAGATGCGGGTGGTGAGGACGGCGGTGAAGAACCAGCCGTCGAAGCGGGCGTCCTTGGACTGGACGGCCCGTACGCAGCGCTCGGTGTCGGTGTGCATGGTTCCAGCATCGGTGACCGGGCCGGGGGCTCGCTGGCGGAAATCCGACATGAACCTCGCGCTGCCTGCGGCTGCGTCCCGAACCGCGAGGCCCCTGGGCAGCGGTCGGCCCCCTCGCCCCTGACGAGGGGTGAGGGGGCCGGGTGCGGCCGGCGGGGGGCCGGTGTCAGGCCGTGGCGGCCTGGGCCGGGGTCTCCGCGGCGGCCTTCAGGCCGTTCAGGACGGCGGACAGGCCCGTGATGACCTCGGCGTCGTCCGCCGGGTGGGTCTCGGCGAAGCGCGTGACGGAACCGGGGATGGCGAGCTCCACGCCTTCGAGGACCGTGCCGCCGGCCACGCCCGCGGCCTTGCGGGCCTCGGCCTGCGCCCAGGCGCCGCCGTACTGGCCGAAGGCGGTGCCGATCACGGCGACCGGCTTGCCGGCGATGGCACCGGCGCCGTAGGGGCGGGACAGCCAGTCGATGGCGTTCTTCAGGACCGCCGGCATGGTGCCGTTGTACTCCGGCACGACCAGCAGGAAGGCGTCGGCCTGCGCACCCGCGGCGCGCAGCCGGGCGGCGGCCTCGGGCAGGGCCGCCTCGGTGTCGATGTCCTCGTTGTAGAAGGGCAGGTCGGCGAGGCCCTCGAACAGCTCGACGGTGGCGCCCTCGGGCGCGATGCCGACGGCGGCCTCGGCGAGCTGGCGGTTGTGGGAGCCGGCGCGGAGGCTGCCGACGAGAGCGACGATACGAGCGGACATGGTGACTCCTACGAGGTAGGCCGCGGGGAGCGGGGGTGCGTAACCGGACCGAGGTCCGTTGAAAGTTGTACCAGCTAAACGGACTCCGGTCCACTTTCATTCCCCGCGGCGGTACGCTGCTTCCATGACCTCCTCTCCGCTGCCGCACGGACGTACGGAGCTGTCCCTCTCCCCCGCCGGGGCGCAGCCGCAGCTCCGGGCCGACGCCGCCCGCAACCGCGCCCGCCTCCTGGAGGCCGCCGCGCGGCTGGCCGCCGAGCAGGGCGCGGCCCACCTGACCATGGAGGCCGTCGCCTGCGCCGCCCAGGTCGGCAAGGGCACGGTGTTCCGCCGCTTCGGCGACCGCGCGGGGCTGCTCCTGGCCCTCCTGGACCACCAGGAGCAGCAGTTCCAGGCCGCCTTCATGGCAGGGCCCGCCCCGCTCGGGCCCGGTGCGCCCGCCGCCGAGCGGCTGCACGCGTTCGGGCCCGCCGCGCTGCGCCACGAGCACGAGCACCGCGACCTGTACCTGGCGGCCGCCCAGCCGGACCCCGCGCGGCGGCATGCCGTCCCGGCCCGTGTCGTACGGCGTACGCACCTCGTCGCACTGCTGCGGCAGGCGGGCAGCGAGGCCGATGTCGAGCTGGCCGCCGAGATCCTGCTCGGCTACCTCGACATCGGCCTCGTACAGCATCTGCTCACCCGGCGTGGCATGTCCCTGGAGCGGCTGGAGGACGGCTGGCACGACCTCGTCGCCCGGCTGCTGCCCGCCGGCTCCCGGCCGTCAGCGGGGCAGCGCGAAGTCGATCACGTGGATCGGTGACGGTGTCGTCCCGCCGGACTTCTCCTGGTACATGATCGACAGCACGTCGTCCTGCCGTACCCGGGTCTCGTCGACGACGACCTCCCCGAAGGCGTTGAGGCCGCTGCCGTCGAACAGCACCTTCCAGTCGGTGTAGCCGGACGCCTTCGATGCGCCGACGATCCGGCCGAACGGCATGATCGCGTAGGCGTTGTCGTACTTGTCGAGGATCAGCCTGGTCCGCTGGCTGGAGTTGAGCGGTACGGGGATCTCGGTCTTGCGCCAGGCGCCGGTGCCGATGTCCTTGCGGACGTGGAAGGCGCGCCCGTTGGCGGTGCGGTCGTCGACGTAGTTCGTGGTGCACTGGCCGAAGCGGCCGGGCACGTACGAGATGATCGCGTGCGGCCGGTTCGCGGAGTCGGTGGCCTGGCTCTCCTGGTTCATGAGCGAGTGGTCGGGGTTGAGCGGGTCCACGACGAGTCCGGTGTCGTTGACGGAGACCCGGTCGGAGCCGCCGGTCGTGCCGACCACCGTCCCCGCCGCGTTGCGCCAGGTGCGGCCGCGGTCGGTGGAGTGGACGTAGCCGGTGTCGTGGTTGCTGATGCCGCCGCCGTGGCACATCACGGCGCCGTTCTGCTCGCGCCAGGTGAAGAAGGCGTGCAGGGTGCCGTCGGCGCTGTAGTCGATGCCGTGCAGGTACATGTTCCGGGCGGTGCTGGAGCCGTGCTCACTCCGGTACGTGCCGGTGGAGCTGGTCCACTCGCCGAGCGCGGTCCAGCGGGTGCCGTCGTACTCGGCGAGCGCGTTGCGGCCGTTGCCGGACACGGCGACGCGGTAGCTGAGCTGGAGGCGGCCCTCGGGCGTGGCGACGAACTGCGGGTAGGTGAACCGGGAGGTGAGCCCGAGGCCGTCGAGGGTGGTCTGGACGGGGCCGAACTGGCTCGCGGTCCAGGCCCGGCCGCCCGGGTTGTCGAGCAGGCCCGCGGTCGACTTCACGTAGAAGAAGGCGTCGCTGTGCGAGTCCATGGTGAGGTGGAGCCGCCCGTCGATCCGTGACACGCCCATGGAGATGACGTTGTGCGAGTCGTTGTAGCGCAGCTTGTGGCCGACCGTGACGGTCTGCCAGGTGGTGGAGCCGAGGGCGCGGCGGGCCACGACGGCGTTGCGGTCGGCGGTGTACCAGGCGGCGTACTGGTAGCCCTTGTAGGTGAGGAGCCCGTTCTTCTGGAACGAGTTGTTGTTGACGAGGCCGTTGTACGACACGAAGTAGAGGGCCTGGGAGTCGAGGCGGGTGTCGTTGATCCGGCTGACCGCCGGGGCGGGGTCTGCCGCGTTCGCGGTGCCGGTCGTCAGCGACGCGGCGGAGAGCAGGGCGGTGGCCATGGCCGCGGCGGCCGGGGATCGTCTCATGGGCATGCTCCTAGGCGAGGTGGAACACTTCGGTGAGGGGGCGCATCGCCTCGTCGGGTCCGGCCCCGTCGAGCGCTTCGAAGAAGTCGGACATCTCGGCCTGCCAGCGGGCGTTGACCTCGGTACCGGCCATGGCCGCCCGGGCCCGGTCGAAGTCCTCGGTCTCCAGGTAGCCGACGAGCAGGCCGTCGTCGCGGAGGAAGAGGGAGTAGTTGTGCCATCCGGCGGCGGAGAGCGCCGCGAGCATCTCGGGCCACACGGCCGCGTGCCGCTCGCGGTACTCCGCCAGCCGGTCCTGACGCACCTTCAGCAGGAAGCAGACGCGCTGCACGGGTACGGTCCGCCCCTCAGAAGTCGAACTCGTCGACGTTGTTCCTGTCGAAGACGGCCGGCGGGCCGAGGACGACCTCGCCGTCCTTGCCGATGGTGTACTCGCCGAGCCTCCCGGCCGTGAACTTCTCGCCCTCGGCGCCGGTGATCTGCCCGGACGCCAGGGCGGCGGCCGCGTAGGCGCCGAGGTAGCCGAGGTCCTTCGGGTTCCACAGGGCGAACTGCTCGACGGTGCCGTCCTTGACGTACTTGCGCATCTGGTTGGGCGTGCCGAGACCGTTGACGACGACCTTGCCCTTGTACGAGGACGAGCTGATGTAGCGGGCGGCCGCGGCGATGCCGACGGTGGTGGGCGAGATGATGCCCTTCAGGTTCGGGTACGCCTTGAGGAGGCCCTGGGTCTCCTGGAAGGACTTCTGGTCGTCGTCGTCCCCGTAGGCGACCTTGACCAGCTTCATGTCCTTGTACTCGGGCTTGGTGAGCTCGTCCTTCATGAACTCGATCCAGGTGTTCTGGTTGGTCGCGTTCTGGGTGGCCGAGAGGATCGCGATCTCGCCCTTGTGGCCGAGCTGCTTCGCGATGCTGCGGACCTGGCTGCGGCCGATCTCCTCGGAGCTTGCCTGGTTGATGAAGAGCTGGCGGCAGTCCTTGGCGGTGTCGGAGTCGTAGGCGACGACCTTGATGTCCTGCTTCATCGCGTTCTTGAGGGGCGTGCAGACCGCGTTGGGGTCGTTGGCCGCGATGAGGACGGCGTCCTGGCGCTGCTGGATGAGCGTGTTGATGTACGACACCTGGGAGGAGGCGCTGGCGTCGGAGGGGCCGACCTCCTTGCCGGTGGCGCCGAACTCCTTGGCGGCCTCGATGCCGGCCTCGTCGACGATCTTCTCGTACGGGTTGTTGATCTGCTTGGGCAGGAAGGCGAGCTTCAGGCCCTTCTTCAGTTCGGCGTCGGGGTTGGCCGTGGCGCCGGACGCCGTGCCGGCGGAGTCGTTCCGCGCGGAGTCCTTGGTGGTGCCGGAGCAGCCGGTGAGGGCGAGGGCCAGGGAGCAGAGGGCCGAGGTGGCCACGAGGGTGCCGCGGCGGGTGCGGGAACGGAGGTGCATGAGGGGTGCTGCCTTTCCTGTGCGGTGCGTGGTGGCGCGGAGAGAGCGCGGGGCGGGTCCGGGGAGCGGGGGGCCGGGGCGGGTCCGGGGTGGGCCCGGGGCGCCCGGGGTCAGGTGGCCGCCGCTCGGCGTCGGCGGCGTTCCGAGACCACCGCGATGACGCGGGGCGTCAGGACCGACGCGATCAGGAGGACTCCGGTGACGACGACCTGGACCTCGCTGGAGATGTCGTTCAGCGTGAGCAGGTTGCGGAGGAGTCCGATGAGCAGGACACCGGCGACCGCGCCGCCCAGGGTGCCCTTGCCGCCGTCGAAGTCGATGCCGCCCAGCAGGACGGAGGCGATGACGACGAGTTCGAGGCCGAAGCCGTTGTCGGCGCGGGCGCTGCCGTAGCGGAGGGTGAAGACGATCCCCGCGAAGGACGCCACCGTCCCGGACAGCACGAACAGCGCCAGCTTGATGCGCTTGACCCGGATGCCGGCGAAGTACGCCGCGTCCTCCTGCGCGCCGATGGCGAACAGGGAGCGCCCGAAGCCCGTGCAGTGCAGCGCCACGGCGGCGAGCACCGCGAGCACCGCGAACAGCGCGACCGGGTACGGCAGGAACGTGCCGGGCACGGTCTCGGTGTACGTGGCCCACCGGGCGTACGTCTCGGGGAAGTCGGCGACGGCCTTGGTGCCGAGGACCACGGACGCCAGGCCCCGGAAGAGGGCGAGGGTGCCGATGGTGACGGCGAGGGACGGCAGCCCGACCCGGGTCACGAGCCAGCCGTTCAGCAGGCCGCCGAGCGCGCCGACCAGCAGACAGACCGGCACGATCAGCTCGAAGGCCCAGCCGGAGTCCCACAGGGCGCCCGCGAGCGCGCTGGACAGGCCCAGCATGGACGCGACGGACAGGTCCACCTGCCCGGCGACGACCAGCAGGACCATCGGCAGGGCGATCAGCGCGACCTCGGCGATGTCGTTGAGGGCGGCCGACAGGTTGCCGGTGCTGGAGAAGCCGTCGGTGGTGCCGGTTCCGACGAGGAAGACGGCGACCAGGAGGACGCCGACGACGCTGTCCCAGCGCAGGAACCTGGCGAGGGAGGCCTTCGAGGCGGAGGTTGAGGAGGTGGTCGGCGTGTTCGGGGTGGTCGGGGTGGTGGACGTGGTCATCGCCTGTTCCTCTTCCGCAGGGCGTTGGTGGTGCGGACCTGCACGACGCGGTCGGCGGTGATGGCGAGGATCAGCAGGGCGCCGGTGATGGCCTGCTCCCAGAACGGGTCGACCTTGAGGACGACGAGGGCGCCGGAGATCGTCGTGAGGAGGAGGGCGCCGAGCGCCGCGCCCCACACCGAGCCGGTGCCGCCCGTGATGGCCACGCCGCCGACGACGACCGCGCTGACCACGGTGAGCTCCCAGCCACTGGCCGCGCCGGCCACGACGGTGCCGAAGCGGGCCAGCCACAGGGCGCCCGCGAGACCGGCGACGGCGCCCGAGAAGACGTACGCGGCGAGGACGCGGCGCCGGATCGGGATGCCCGCGAGCCGGGCGGCCTCCGGGCTGGACCCGATGGCGTACAGCTCGCGGCCGCTGCGGTAGGTGCGCAGGAAGTACGCGGTGGCGGCGAGGACCAGGGCGGCGATCAGCGGCAGGTACGGGATGCCGAGGACGCTGCCGCTGCCGAGGGTGAGCACCGGTTCGGGCAGGTTGACGGCGTTGATCTGGCCGCCGTCCGCGAGGGCGTAGTCGACGCCCTGGAGGACGTACAGCATGCCGAGGGTGACGACGAGCGCGGGCACCTTGCCGATGCTGACGAGCGCTCCGCTGACCACGCCGCACAGGGCGCCGACGGCGATGCCGAGCAGCATCGTGGCGACCGGCCCGTGGCTGCTGCCCGAGACGAAGTCGCCGCAGGTGAAGGCGGTGAGGCCGACGACCGAACCGACCGACAGGTCGATGTTGCGGGTGACCACGACGACGGACTGGCCGACGGCGAGCAGCACCAGGATCGAGGCGTTGAGGAGCAGGTCCTTGACGCCCTGGCCGTCCAGGAAGGACGGGTTGGCGATCCAGGTGCCGAGGATCAGGAGGACGAGCGCGCCGCCGATGCTGATCTCGCGGGCCCGGAAGACCGTGTCGGCCAGGCCGCGGGCGTCGCCGCGTCGCTCGGGGGCGGCTGTGGCGGGCGGCTCGTCGAGGGCGGTGGTCACGCGGCCGCCTCCTTTCCGGTTCCTGTTCCTGCGGGCGTACGGCCGGTCGCCGCCGCCATCACGGACTCCTCGGTGGCCTCGTCGCGGGGTATCTCCGCGACGAGCCGGCCCTCGTGCATGACGAGGACGCGGTCGGCCATGCCGAGGACCTCGGGGAGGTCGGAGGAGACCATCAGGACGGCGAGGCCCTCGGCGGCGAGGGAGGACAGCAGCCGGTGCACCTCGGCCTTCGTCCCGACGTCGATGCCGCGGGTGGGCTCGTCGACGATGAGCACGGACGGCTCGGTGGCCAGCCACTTGGCGAGCACGACCTTCTGCTGGTTGCCGCCGGAGAGCACGCCGACGCTGTCGGAGAGCGCGTTGAACTTGAGCTGGAGGCGGACCGCCCAGTCGGCGGCGCGTCCCCGCTCCAGGGCCCGGCGGACGAGTCCGCCCTTGCCGAGCCGGTCGAGGCCGGTGAGGCCGATGTTGCGTTCGATGGACATCTCCATGACCAGTCCGCGCTGGCGCCGGTCCTCGGGGACCAGGGCGATGCCGGCGTCCATGGCCGCGGTGGGCGAGCCGGCGGGCAGCGTCGTACCGCCGACCCGTACCTCGCCGGCGTCGGCGCGGTCGACGCCGAAGACGGCCTGGACCACCTCGCTGCGCCCCGCCCCGACGAGTCCCGCGAGGGCGACGATCTCGCCGCGCCGTACGTCGAAGGAGACATCGCGGAAGACGCCCTCGCGGGTGAGGCGGCGTACGGACAGGGCGGTCTCGCCGATCTCCGCCGGCTGCTTGGGGTACAGCTCGTCGAGGTCGCGGCCGACCATCCGGCGGACGAGGTCGTCCTCGGTGAGCCCGTCGAGGGGCTCGGAGGAGATCCAGCGGCCGTCGCGCAGGGTGGTGACGCGCCGGCAGAGCCGGAAGATCTCCTCCAGGCGGTGCGAGATGAAGAGGACGGCGGCGCCCTCGGCGCGCAGCGCGTCGACGACGGAGAAGAGGCGGGCGGTCTCGCTGCCGGTGAGGGCGGCGGTCGGCTCGTCCATGATGAGGACGCGGGCGTCGAAGGAGAGCGCCTTGGCGATCTCGACGATCTGCTGGTCCGCGATGGACAGACCGCGCGCGGGCCTGTCGGGTGCGAGGTCGACGCCGAGGCGGGCCATCAGCCCGGCCGTGGCGGCGTGCACGGCCTTGCGGTCGATGCGGCCCAGCGCTCTCCGGGGCTGGCGGCCCATGAAGATGTTCTCGGCGATGGAGAGGTCCGGGAAGAGCGTCGGCTCCTGGTAGATCACCGCGATGCCCGCGTCCCGCGCGTCGGCGGGGCTGTGGAACTCCACGGGGACGCCGTCGAGCAGCACCTGCCCGGTGTCGGGCCGGTGCACTCCGGCGAGGGTCTTGATGAGCGTGGACTTTCCGGCGCCGTTCTCCCCCGCGAGGGCGTGCGCCTCGCCTGGGAAGAGCTGCAGGGACACGTCCTGCAGGGCCCGTACGGCGCCGAAGGACTTGGAGACGTCCGTCAGGGCCAGTACGGGGGCCGGGCCCACGTCGGGCTGGTTCATGGAGAGCTCCTCAACGGCGGTGGCGGTCGGGCCCCTCACGCCGTGAAAGGTTTCAACGAGGTTTCCCGGAAGCTAGACGTGCCGATACGACAACGTCAATGGGTCACCCCCTCAAACTTTCAACCTTTGGTCGTTTCGTGATGTGAACCGGGATCATGGCGGTCACGCGCCCTTGACAGGTACGGCGGGCGCCCATAGCTTCACGCCAATGAAACGATTCATTAATCAGGAGCGCTGACGATGACGAGCCGATCCGACGTCTCCGCTGTGAAGGCAGCCCTGCGGGCCCAGGCCATCGAGACACCGTCCTGGGCGTACGGGAACTCGGGGACCCGCTTCAAGGTGTTCGCACAGGCCGGTGTCCCGCGCACCCCTCAGGAGAAGCTGGACGACGCGGCCCGCGTCCACCAGCACACCGGGGCCGCGCCGACCGTCGCGCTGCACATCCCCTGGGACAGGGTCGACGACTACGCGGCCCTCGCCCGGCACGCCGAGGAGCGCGGCCTGAGGCTCGGGACGATCAACTCCAACGTCTTCCAGGACGACGACTACAGGCTCGGCAGCGTCTGCCACCCCGACGCGAAGGTCCGCCGCAAGGCCCTGGACCATCTGCTGGAGTGCGTCGACATCATGGACGCCACCGGCTCCCGCGACCTGAAGCTGTGGTTCTCGGACGGTACGAACTACCCCGGCCAGGACGACATCCGCGCCCGCCAGGACCGGCTCGCCGAGGCCCTCGCCGCCGTGTACGAGCGGCTCGGCGACGACCAGCGGATGCTGCTGGAGTACAAGTTCTTCGAGCCGGCCTTCTACACGACGGACGTCCCCGACTGGGGCACGGCGTACGCGCACTGCCTGAAGCTCGGCGAGAAGGCGCGCGTCGTCGTCGACACCGGCCACCACGCGCCCGGCACCAACATCGAGTTCATCGTGGCGCTGCTGCTGCGCGAGGGGAAGCTCGGCGGCTTCGACTTCAACTCGCGCTTCTACGCCGACGACGACCTCATGGTGGGCGCCGCCGACCCGTTCCAGCTGTTCCGGATCATGTACGAGGTGGTACGGGGCGGGGGCTTCGGCGCCGACGTGGCGTTCATGCTCGACCAGTGCCACAACATCGAGGCGAAGATACCGGCGATCATCCGCTCCGTGATGAACGTCCAGGAGGCCACCGCCAAGGCGCTGCTGGTGGACGCCGACGCCCTGTCCGCCGCGCAGGCAGCCGGCGACGTCCTCGCCGCCAACGCCGTCCTGATGGACGCGTACAACACCGATGTCCGTCCGCTGCTCGCCGAGGTGCGCGACGAGCTGGGCATCGACCCGGACCCGATCGCGGCCTACCACCGCTCGGGCTGGGCGCAGCAGATCGTCGACGAGCGCGTGGGCGGGACCCAGGCCGGATGGGGAGCGTGAAGGTCATGGCAGAGTGGCAGCGACAGCGACAGCGACAGCACGAAGCGGTGAAGGACCTGCTGGAGCGTTCGAACCGGCTGGGCGCCGACCCCCGCAACACCAACTACGCGGGCGGCAACACCTCGGCCAAGGGCACCGCGAGCGATCCGGTGACCGGCGGCGACGTCGAGCTGATGTGGGTGAAGGGCTCCGGCGGCGACCTCGGCACGCTGAGGGAGTCCGGTCTCGCGGCCCTGCGCCTGGACCGGCTGCGGGCGCTGACCGGCGTGTACCCGGGTGTGGAGCGCGAGGACGAGATGGTCGCCGCGTTCGACTACTGCCTCCACGGCAAGGGCGGCGCCGCCCCCTCGATCGACACCGCCATGCACGGCCTGGTCGACGCCGCCCACGTCGACCACCTCCACCCGGACTCGGGCATCGCCCTGGCCTGCGCCGCCGACGGCGAGAAGCTGACCGCCGAGTGCTTCGGCGACAAGGTGGTGTGGGTGCCGTGGCGGCGGCCCGGCTTCCAGCTCGGCCTGGACATCGCCGCCGTGAAGGAGGCCAACCCGCAGGCGATCGGCTGCGTCCTGGGCGGACACGGCATCACGGCGTGGGGCGCCACCAGCGAGGAGTGCGAGGCCAACTCCCTCTCCATCATCCGCACGGCGGAGACGTTCCTCGCGCAGCACGGCAGGCCCGAGCCGTTCGGCCCGGTCCTGGAGGGGTACGAGTCGCTGCCGGCGGACGCGCGCCGGGAACGGGCGGCCGCGCTCGCCCCGTACATCCGGGCGATCGCGTCCGCGGACCGGCCCCAGGTCGGCCACTTCAACGACGCCGAAGCCGTCCTGGACTTCGTCTCACGCGCCGAGCACCCGCGCCTCGCGGCCCTCGGCACGTCCTGCCCGGACCACTTCCTCCGTACGAAGGTCAGGCCCCTGGTCCTGGACCTGCCGCCGTCCGCGCCCCTGGAGGAGGCCGTGGCGCGCCTCAAGGCGCTGCATGTCGCCTACCGCGACGAGTACCGCGCGTACTACGAACGGCACGCCGCGCCCGACTCGCCCGCGATGCGCGGCGCCGACCCGGCGATCGTGCTGGTGCCGGGCGTCGGCATGTTCTCGTACGGCAAGGACAAGCAGACCGCGCGCGTGGCGGGCGAGTTCTACGTCAACGCCGTCAACGTCATGCGCGGCGCGGAGGCCGTGTCGTCGTACGCGCCGATCGAGGAGCGGGAGAAGTTCCGCATCGAGTACTGGGAGCTGGAGGAGGCGAAGCTGCGGCGCATGCCGAAGCCGAAGCCGCTGGCGGCGAGGATCGCGCTGGTGACGGGCGCGGGCTCCGGCATCGGCCGGGCCATCGCGCGGCGGCTCGTCGCCGAGGGCGCGTGCGTGGTCGTCGCCGACCTGAACGCGGAGAACGCGGCGGCCGTCGCGGACGAGCTCGGCGGGCCCGACCGGGCGGTGGCCGTCACCGTGGACGTCACGAGCGAGGAGCAGATCGCTGCGGCGTTCCGCGCGGCGCTGCTGGCGTTCGGCGGCGTGGACCTGGTGGTGAACAACGCCGGCGTCTCCGTGTCCAAGCCGCTCCTGGAGACGTCGGCCCGCGACTGGGACCTCCAGCACGACATCATGGCGCGCGGTTCCTTCCTGGTGTCCCGGGAGGCGGCGCGGGTGATGATCGCGCAGGGCGTGGGCGGCGACATCGTGTACATCGCGTCCAAGAACGGTGTCTTCGCGGGGCCCAACAACGTCGCGTACGGCGCGACGAAGGCCGACCAGGCGCACCAGGTGCGGCTGCTCGCCGCCGAACTGGGCGAGCACGGCATCCGCGTCAACGGCGTCAACCCGGACGGTGTGGTGCGCGGCTCCGGGATCTTCGCGGGCGGCTGGGGGGCGCAGCGGGCGGCGGTGTACGGCGTGGAGGAGGAGAAGCTGGGCGAGTTCTACGCCCAGCGGACGCTGCTGAAGCGGGAGGTGCTGCCGGAGCACGTCGCGAACGCGGTGTTCGCCCTGACGGGCGGGGAGCTCACGCACACGACGGGCCTCCACATTCCGGTGGACGCGGGCGTGGCGGCGGCGTTCCTGCGCTGATTCATCCCCCACCCCGCCCCTTCCCGAATCGGGGGCTCCGCCCCCGAACCCCCGCTCCTCAAACGCCGGAGGGGCTCAATGCGAGCCCGTCCGGCGATTGAGGACAAGCGCCGTCCAGGCGCGATACGGGCGTCCGGGGGCGGAGCCCCCGGTTGACCACCACCCACCGAGGACCCCATGCCATCCACCTTCGCCGCCGTCGACCTCGGCGCATCCAGCGGGCGCGTCATACTCGCCCGCGTCACCCCGGACACCCTGGAGATCGAGGAGGTCCACCGCTTCCCCAACCGGCCCGTCCGGGTCGCCGGGGCCCTGCACTGGGACATCCTGGCCCTGTACCGCGGCGTCCTGGACGGCCTGCGGGCGGCGGGTGCCGCCGCGGGGGGCCGGCTCGACGGGGTCGGGGTCGACAGCTGGGCCGTCGACCACGGGCTCCTCGACGCCACGGGCGCCCTCCTCGGCAACCCCGTCCACTACCGCGACGCCCGCACCGACGGCACCGCCGAGAAGGTCGCCGCCGTGCTTCCGCCCGATGAGCTGTACGCGGCGACCGGGCTTCAGCACCTGCCGTTCAACACCGTGTACCAGTTGGTCGCCGCCCAGGGCACGCCCCAGTTCGCGGCGGCGCGGCGCGCCCTGCTGATCCCGGACCTCATCGCGTACTGGCTCACGGGCGAGGCGGGTACGGAGATCACGAACGCGTCGACGACGCAGCTCCTCGATCCGCGTACCCGCGACTGGTCCCCCACCGTGGCCGCCCGGCTCGGGATCGACGTCGGTCTGTTCCCGCCGCTCCGCGGGCCCGGGGATCCCGCCGGGCTGCTGCTGCCCCACGTCCTGGCCGAGACGGGGCTCGAAGGCCCGGTCCCGGTGACGGCCGTCGGGTCGCACGACACGGCGTCGGCGGTCGTCGGGGTCCCGGCGGCCGGGGACGACTTCGCGTACATCGCGACCGGCACCTGGTCGCTCGCCGGGGTCGAGCTGGACGCGCCGGTCCTCACCGAGGCGTCCCGCGCCGCGAACTTCACCAACGAGCTGGGCGTGGACGGCACCGTCCGCTACCTCCGCAACATCATGGGCCTGTGGCTGCTCCAGGAGTGCCTGCGCGCCTGGGAGGCGCAGGGCCGCCCGCAGGATCTCGACGCTCTCCTCGCCGGGGCCGCGGAGGCCGAGCCGCTCCGTTCGGTCGTCGACGCGGGCGACCCCGCCTTCCTGGCCCCGGACGACATGCCGCGCCGTATCGCGGACGCGTGCGCCCGCACCGGGCAGCCGGTGCCGCGCACCCCGGCCGAGTTCACGCGCTGTGTCCTGGACTCCCTCGCGCTGGCGCACCGCCGGGCCGTCGACGAGGCGCGGCGGCTGTCGGGCCGGTCCGTCGGCACCGTGCACATCGTCGGCGGCGGCGCGTACAACGCGCTGCTCTGCCGGCTGACGGCGGACGCGACCGGCCTGCCGGTCGTCGCGGGCCCCGCGGAGGCGGCCGCCCTCGGCAACGTCCTGGTCCAGGCGCGCGCGGCCGGCGTGATCGGCGGGGGCCTGCCGGAGCTGCGGGCGCTGCTCCGCGCGACGCAGCCGCTGCGGTACTACGATCCGTCAGGCGGCCGTGCGGCCTGGGACGAGGCCGCGTCCCGGATCGCGGAGCGGACAGAGCAGCGGACGGAGCGGCAGACGGAGAAGGAGGACGAGACGTGCGCGTAGCCCTCTTCGTCACCTGCGTCAACGACACCCTCTTCCCCCGCACCGGGCAGGCCGTGGTCCGGCTGCTGGAGCGCCTCGGCGTCGACGTCGACTTCCCCGCGGCGCAGAGCTGCTGCGGCCAGCCCCAGTTCAACACCGGCTACCGCCACGAGACCGAGCCGCTCGTACGGCGTTTCGACGCGGCCTTCGAGGGCTACGACTACGTGGTCACGCCCTCCGGATCCTGCGCCGCCATGGTCCGCGACAACTACCCGCGCATCGGCGCGAAGGCCGCGGCCGAGCACCGTGGCCGTGAGCTGGCCGACGCGGCCGCGCGGGCCGTGCCCCGGACGTTCGAGCTGACCGAGTTCCTCGTCGACGTCCTCGGTGTGACGGACGTCGGCGCGTACTTCCCGCACACGGTCACGTACCACCCGACCTGTCACGGGCTGCGGGTGCTGGGCCTGCGGGACCGGCCGCGCCGGCTCCTGGAGCGGGTCGGGGGCCTGGAGCTGCGGGAGCTGCCGGGCGCCGACGAGTGCTGCGGCTTCGGCGGCACGTTCGCCGTGAAGAACGCGGACGTGTCGGCGGCGATGGGCGCGGACAAGGTGCGCGCCATCCGGGCCACCGGCGCCGACATGGTGTGCACGGTCGACAACTCGTGTCTGCTGCACATCGGCGGGACGCTCGCCCGGCAGGGCGCGGCGGTCCGTCCCGTGCACCTGGCGGAGATCCTCGCCTCGACCGAGCAGGAGCCCTACGTATGAGCGGCGACCCCCGGACGTATCTCGGCATGCCCGCCTTCCCGAAGGCCGCGCACGACGCCGTGCGGAACCCGACGCTGCGCGGCAATCTGCGGCACGCCACGCACACCATCCGCGACAAGCGGGCGAAGGCCGTCGCCGAGCTGGCGGACTGGCAGGAGTTGCGCGCCGCCGGCAAGGCCGTCAAGGACCGGACGCTCCGTCACCTCGACCACTATCTGGTGCAGTTGGAGGAGGCGGTCACGGCGGCGGGCGGCACGGTCCACTGGGCCGCCGACGCGGACGAGGCGAACCGGATCGTCACGTATCTGGTGAAGGCGACCGGGGAGCGCGAGGTCGTCAAGGTCAAGTCGATGGCGACGCAGGAGATCGGCCTCAACGAGGCGCTGGAGGCCGAGGGCATCCGCGCGTACGAGACGGATCTGGCGGAGCTGATCGTCCAGTTGGGCGAGGACCGCCCGTCGCACATCCTGGTCCCGGCGATCCACCGCAACCGGGGCGAGATCCGCGACATCTTCCGCGAGGAGATGGGCCGTTGGGGCCGCCCGGCGCCGGACGGGCTCACGGAGACCCCGGCGGAGCTGGCGGAGGCGGCACGGCTGCATCTGCGGGAGAAGTTCCTGCGCGCCAAGGTGGGCGTCTCGGGCGCCAACTTCATGGTGGCGGAGACCGGCACGCTGGTGGTCGTGGAGTCCGAGGGCAACGGCCGTATGTGCCTGACCCTCCCCGAGACGCTGATCTCGGTCGTGGGGATCGAGAAGGTGGTGCCGACGTGGCAGGACCTGGAGGTGTTCCTCCAGTTGCTCCCCCGGTCGTCGACGGCGGAGCGGATGAACCCGTACACGAGTACGTGGACGGGGACGACGGACTCCGACGGCCCGCAGGACTTCCACCTGGTGCTGCTGGACAACGGGCGCACGGACACCCTGGCCGACGGGGTGGGCCGGCAGGCGCTGCGCTGCATCCGCTGCTCGGCCTGTCTGAACGTCTGCCCGGTGTACGAGCGGGCCGGCGGCCACGCGTACGGCTCCGTCTACCCGGGCCCGATCGGCGCGATCCTCACGCCGCAGCTGCGCGGCACGGCCGGCGAGGTCGACGCCTCGCTCCCGTACGCGTCGTCGCTGTGCGGGGCCTGCTACGAGGTGTGCCCCGTGGCCATCGACATCCCGGAGGTGCTGGTGCATCTGCGGGAGCGGGTGGTGCAGGGCGGCGAGGTGACGAGGAACGGTACGAAGGTCACGCTGCGGCCCGCGAAGGGGCACGCGGCGGAGCGTGCGGCGATGCGTGCGGCCCGCTGGGCCCTGGACCACCCGGCGGCGCTGCGGGCCGGGCAGCGACTGGCGTCCCGCACCCGCCGCCTGCACCCGGAGCGGCTCCCGGGTCCGGGGCGGGCGTGGACGGACACGCGGGCGCTTCCGGAGGTGCCGGAGGAGTCGTTCCGTGACTGGTGGCAGCGCACAAGAGGAGGCGACGGCCGATGAATTCCGGCTACTCCGGCAGGGATCGTGTCCTCGCGCGGATCCGCCGTGCCCTGGCGGACGTGCCGAGGGCCGAGCGCCCGGCGGACGCGCCCGTGGAGCGCGCGTACCTCCGTGTCCACGGCGACAGGACCACGGACGAGACGGCCGAACTCCTGGCCGGGAACCTCGCCGACTACCGGGCCCTGGTGCACCGCGCCACGGAGGACGAGCTGCCGGGGCTGCTGGCCCGGCAGCTCGCCGCGCGTGGCGCACGCTCGGTGCTGGTCCCGCCGGGGCTGCCGCACGCGTGGACGGCCGCCGTGGACGCGACGCTGGTCCACGACCTGGCGGGGAGCACCGCGCGTGAGCTGGACGCGGTGGACAGCGTCGTCACGGGCTGCGCGGTGGCGATCGCGGAGACCGGCACGATCGTGCTGGACGGCGGGCCCGACCAGGGCAGGCGCCGTATCACTCTCGTACCGGACCACCACGTCTGCGTGGTCCGGGTCCCGGACCAGGTCGTCGACTCGGTGCCGCAGGCCCTGGAACGCCTCGACCCGCGCCGCCCGTTGACGTGGATCTCCGGCCCTTCGGCGACGAGCGACATCGAACTGGACCGGGTGGAGGGCGTCCACGGCCCGAGGACCCTGGAGGTGGTCCTGGTCCGGGCTCCGGCTCCGGCTCAGCCGGCCGCGGCGGTCCAGTGATAGGTGACGTCGGGTTCGTTCTCCTCGTTGCGGCCGCCGTCGTCGAACGTGCCGGCGGTGAAGCCGTGCCGCTCGTAGAAGGCGCGGGCGGCGTCGTTGCGCTGGAAGACGTGCAGCGAAAGCTCGTGCGGTGACGCCGCCCGTACGGCCGCGAGGAGCGCGGTGCCGATGCCCCGGCGCCGTACGTCCGGCCGCAGGTAGAGGTGGTCGAGCACGGTGCCGTCGAGCGCCGCGAACCCGACGACGCCGGCCGGTCCTTCGCCCTGCTCGGCCACCCACACGGCACAGCCCGGCAGCACGACGGCCTCGATCCAGGCGCGGGTCTCCTCGTCGCTGTGCAGACGCGGCAGGTACGGCATGGCGGCGGCGCGCGACGCCAGGAACACGCGCGTGATCGCCTCCGCGTCGGCGGCCCGTGCCCTGCGAATGCGTACGTCTGTCATGTTCCGGCTTCCCCCTGTACCGATCCCCTCGATCAACCGATCCCCTCGATCAACTGATCAACTGATCAACTGATCAACTGCGACCCTACCCGGGTCCGGCACCCGTCCGCCCGGAGATTTGTCACGCCCCGTACACTGCACGGCCGCTGCTCACACCGACCACAGCACGGGGGAACCACCACATGAACGTCATCGGCTTTCCGCTCATCGCCGTCAGCTTCGCCCTGGCCTGCGTGGGACTCTGGCTCGCCGTCAGGCGCCGGGAGGGCCGCGCGCGGTTCCTCGTGCTCTGCGCCCTGATGGTGGGCTGTGGCCTGTGGGCAGCGTCGGGTGTCGACGCGAGGTCCTGGAGCCGGGACGAAGTGCTCGCGGTCGTCGACGACGTGGCGGAGGCGTGGGGGCGCGAGCGGGCCGCCGCGAGCGCCGCGTCCGGCCAGGGCGTGCCGGACCGCCCGGACGACTCGCACTTCATGCTGACCCTGCGCGAGACGGCCGACGAGCAGGGCGAGGGGCCGGCGGACGAGCTGACGCTGAAGTCGCCGCGCGAGGACGTGTACGACATCGCCACGCGCTCCGGCGAGCACCGGTTCTGCGTGAGGCTCGCGCCGCGTGAGCGGTTCTCGGCCGAGGTCACGGAGGGACGCTGCCCGGCCGCCTGACGGACCGGATGACGGGTTCCACCTCCACACCCCCGTGAAGTAAGGTTAGCCTTACCTCACCTCAGGGGGTGCCGTTCGCGCGCGCCCGCTGTACGGATGGAGGCGTTCCGATGCAACCCGTACCGCAGGGAGTCCCGTTGAGCACCCGAGCCGACACCGAACCGTCCACCCTGCCCGAGCTGACCGCCGCCGAGCGGGTGCGGTCCGTACTGGCCCGTGCGATCTCCCTGTCCCTCACCACCGACGGCCAGAGCTACGACCTGATCGGCATGCACACCGTCGGCCGGAAGGGGCGGATCACCCTGCACGCCCGGCCGGACAGCCCGCTCGCCGCCCAGGTCGCCACCGCGCCGCGCGGCAGCCTCGCCGCGCTGCTGGAGTTCACGGACATCGCCCCGACCGCGGTCCGCGACCGCGTACGCGCCAGGGTCACCGTCTCCGGCTGGCTGGCCCCGGCGGAGGCGGGAGACGGCGACGGTCACATCGATGGCAGCGGGCGGCTGCGCCTGGACACCGCGCGCGTGACGCTGCGGACGTCGGCGGGCGCGGTGGAGGTCGGCCTCGACGAGGTCGCGCTCGCCGCGCCCGACCCGCTCGCCGTCGAGGAGGCCGCCATGCTCACCCATCTCGCGGACGCCCACGAGGACATGGTGGCCCACCTGCTGACGCTCGCCGGACCCCGACTGCCGCAGGGCGCGGTCCGGGTGCTGCCGTTCGCCCTGGACCGCCACGGCATCACCGTGCGCTGCGAATACGGCGACGCCGGCCAGTGCGACCTGCGCCTCCTCTTCCCGTCCACGGCACGGGACGCCGCCGAAGCGGGCGAGCAGGTGCGCCGCCTCCTCACGGCACCGGGCCGCTGCCCGCACCGGGAGCACCCCTCCCATCCCTGACGCGCGCCGCACCTGATAACTTCTACATTCGCGTAGAAGTAGCGTGCCGGGGGCGGGACCGCCCGCACCCGGGGCGCGTGACGAAGGAGTTCTCATGGCCCTGTGGGACCGCATCAAGGAGTCCGCGTCGACGATGCAGACCCAGCTCATGGCGAAGAAGAACGACCTCACCAGCGGCGCCTTCCGCGACGCCAGCATGGCCATGTGCGCGCTCGTCGCCGCCGCCGACGGCACGATCGACCCCGCCGAGCGCCAGCGCGTCGCCCAGCTCATCGCCACCAACGACGTCCTGCGCAACTTCCCCGCCGACGACCTCCACCGCCGCTTCGAGGCCAACCTGGAGAAGCTGACGGCCGACTTCGCTCTCGGCAAGGTCAGCGTCATGCAGGAGATCGCCAAGGCGAAGAAGAAGCCCGCCGAGGCCCGCGCCGTCATCCAGATCGGCATCGTCATCGGCGGCGCCGACGGCGACTTCGACAAGACCGAACAGGCCG
>NZ_JABWDV010000398.1:0-1547 GCF_013362995.1 Streptomyces sp. TRM64462
GGCGTGGGCGTCGGCACCGGCGGAGGCGGCGGTACGGGAACGGGGGCGGGCGTGCACGTGGCGCCGCCGCCCGCGACGGACACCGCCGTCGTACCGCCCGGGCCGGTCGAGGCGTAGGCGCACGCGTCCGCGGCGGCCTGCGGCACGAGGGCGGAGGAGAGGACGAGCGGACAGGCCAGCGCACCGGCCGCCGCTGCTCGTGCGAGGGAGGTTCCATACACGCGCACGAGCATGATCAAGCCAGTGCCGTCGCACGAGAGGAACCGCGCGGATTCCCCTGATGGAGGACAGCGCTCGAACGCCCGTGTCCGCGCGGGCCGTTCGGAAGGGAGGTAGGCGGAGAAATTTCGAGGTCTTTCGCCCGCCGTTGAACACACCCGGCCCCCGCACCCGTACCTAGGGCCATGACAACGGCGCACCGCGGACGCCACTGAGGAACCGGACACCACCGGACACCAACGGGAGTTGAGATGAACACCAGGCGCAACGCCGCTCTCGCGGCGGCTGCCGTGGCGGCCGCCCTGACGCTGACGGCCTGCGGACAGGACCAGGGCGACAGCCTGGGCGGCCAGTCGGTCGGCGCGGCCGCACCCGCCGGCGCCCCGGGCCGGAACGGCGCGGGATACGGAGACGGTTACGGCGCCGGGTACGGCAAGGACGCCGGCGCCGCGGGGGCCGAGATCTCCGAGGCCGGTCAGCTCGCCGCCCGTGACACCGCCCAGCTCGGCAAGGTCCTCACCGACAGCGAGGGCCGTACCCTCTACCGCTTCGACAAGGACTCCGCCAACCCGCCCAAGTCCGCCTGCGAAGGCGACTGCGCCAAGGCCTGGCCGGTGGTGACCGCGGAGGGCGCCAAGCCCCCGTCGGGTGTCGACGCGTCGAAGCTCGGCGTCCTCACCCGCCCCGATGGCACCAAGCAACTCACCGTCGACGGCTGGCCCATGTACCGCTACGCCAAGGACACCGCACCCGGCGACCTCAAGGGCCAGGGCGTCGGAGGCACCTGGTACGCCGCCGCACCCGACGGGAAGAAGGCCGCACCCGGCTCCGCAGGAGGCGGCGGCGAAGGCGTCGGCGGCGGTGAAGGGGACGGCGATGAGCAGGGCGCGGAGCCCGCCGACCGCCCCGGTCTCTCCGTCCGCAAGGACCCCAAGCTCGGCGACATCATCGTGGACAGGGACGGCAGGACCGTCTACCGGTTCACGAAGGACTCCGCCTGGCCCATGAAGACCGCCTGCACCGGCGAGTGCCTCGACAAGTGGCCGGTCGTCGCGCCGGTCGACAAGAACGACACCGAAGGCATCGAGCTCAAGGGGTCAGGCCCGAACCGGGGCTACGTCACCTTCAAGCGGCCCGACGGCAAGGAGCAGCAGACCATCGACTGCTGGCCCCTCTACACCTTCGCCGGCGACAAGAAGCCCGGCGACACCAACGGGCAGGGCGTGGGCGGAAGCTGGTACGCCGTCTCGCCCGACGGAGAGCTGGTCGGAGCGCCCGAGTAGAGTCCCCCACGCGCGACTCCGGCCTGGCCGGCCCGCCGCCTCCCA
>NZ_JABWDV010000398.1:1570-13479 GCF_013362995.1 Streptomyces sp. TRM64462
GGGCCGGCCGCGTCCGGCTGTCCGCGAACGCGCACGTGCCAGCGGCCTGTGACCAAGAACGGATCGCATTTTTCCGTTTCCCCTCGCCCTCCCGGCGGGCGATCAGTAGCCTCGGCTCGAACACCGGCCATGAACACGGCCGATCCGCCGTGGCGACTGTTGGAGACAACGATGGAGCGTCCCGCCTGGGCCCCGCCGGGCATCGACATCTCGGTGCCGAGCGTGTCCCGCATCTACGACTACTACCTGGGCGGCTCCCACAACTTCGAGGTCGACCGCGACGCGGCCCGCAGGGCCATGGAGTTCATGCCGGGCCTGCCCAAAATCATGCAGGCCAACCGGGCGTTCATGCGCCGCGCCGTGCACCACGCCGTCGCCGAGGGCGTCACGCAGTTCCTCGACATAGGCTCCGGCATACCGACGTTCGGCAACGTCCACGAGATCGCCCAGCGGGCGACGCCCGAGGCCCGCGTCGTCTACGTCGACCACGACCCGGTCGCCGTCGCCCACAGCCGCGCCGTGCTGGAAGGCAACGACCACGCCGGCATCACCGCCGCCGACCTGCGCAAACCGCAGGACATCCTCGGCAGCCCCGAGGTCCGCGAACTCCTCGACCTCGACCGGCCCGTGGCCCTCCTCCTCGTCGCCGTCCTCCACTTCGTCGAGGACGCCGACGACCCGCACGCCGCGGTCGCCGAGCTCCGCGACGCGCTCGCGCCCGGCAGCCTGCTGATCCTCACCCACGCCTCCTTCGAGGGCATCCCCGTCCCGCAGGAGCAGGCGGGCGGCACCGTCGGCGTCTACCGCGACATCCGCAGCCCCCTCGTCATGCGCTCCCGCGACCAGGTCGCCCGCTTCTTCGAGGGGTACGAGATGGTCGAGCCCGGCCTGGTGTCCATGCCGCGCTGGCGGCCCGAGACACCGCCCGAGCAGGAGGATCCGTACGCCTTCTCGGGCTTCGCCGGGGTGGGGCGCAAGGGGTGAGCGTGCCGGCGCAGGCGCCCGGCTCCGCGGCGGAGCCGGACGGCCTGGAGGACAGACTCCAGCGGTTCGCGACGATCTGGAGCCGGGCCATCTTCCCGGTGACGGCCACGTCCATGACCCGCACCGAGTTCGAACAGCATCTGCTGCCGCTGGCCCGGCAGCTCAGCGCCGCCCTGCACGCCCTGCCCTTCGACGCGGCGCCCGCCCAGGACGTCGGGGCCGCCCTGGTGGCCGCGCACTGCACCGACCCGGACGCGCTCAGCCGCACCCTCGGCGTCGTCGACGCGTACCTCGTCCTGTACTGCGGCAACGTCCACACCGGGACGCCCGTCGACGACCTGCGCGCCCGCTGCTCCCGGATCCAGCACGCGCTGGCCGCCGGGTTCGCCCGGGCGCTGCGCGAACGCACCCTCAGCGAGCAGGAGGCCATCGCCCGCTCCGCGCTCACCGCCCGCGCCTTCGCCGAACAGGCCCTGCACGCCACCGAGGCCCGCTTCCGCGCCGTGTTCGAGGACGCGGCCATCGGCATCGGCATCGCCGACCTCCAGGGCAACGTCCTCGACGTCAACGAGGCCCTCACCCGTATGTTCGGCGGCCTCGACACGCTCGTCCGCGCCCGGAACGTCACCGAGTGGGTCCACCCCGAGGACGCCCCGCACGTCTGGAAGCTCTACGGCGAACTCGTCCGCGGCGAACGCGAGCACTTCCGCGTCGAGAAGCCCTTCTACCGCACCGACGGCACCGTCCTGTGGACGAATCTGACGGTGTCCCTGCTCCGCGACGCCGAGGGCCGCCCCCAGTACCAGCTGGCCCTCATGGAGGACACCACCGAACGCCGCCTCCTCAACCTCCGCCTCCGCTACGAGGCCACCCACGACGCCCTGACCGGGCTGCCCAACCGCACCCTGTTCGCCGAACGCCTCGACAAGGCCCTGGCCGCCGACGACAGCCGCTTCGGCCTGTGCTACCTGGACCTCGACGGCTTCAAGGCCATCAACGACAGCCTCGGCCACGCGGCGGGCGACCGGCTCCTCGTCGAGGTGGCGGACCGGCTCCAGAGCTGCGCGACCGCGCCCGGCGAGATGGTCGCCCGGCTCGGCGGCGACGAGTTCGTGGCCCTGACCACCGGACCGTCCGTCACCGCCCAGGACACCGAGGACCTCGCCGTACGCATCCTGGGCGCCCTCGCCACGCCCATCGGCCTCGACGGCCGCGACATCACCGTGCGCGGCAGCATCGGCATCGTCGAGGGCCGCGCCGGCGAACGCACGTCCGCGGAGGTGCTGCGCAGCGCCGACATCACCATGTACCGGGCCAAGGCGGCGGGCGGCAACCGCTTCGAACGCGCCGACGCCGAGGCCGACGCCCGCGCCATCACCCGGCACGGCCTCACCACGGCCCTGCCCGCGGCGCTGGAGCGCGGCGAGTTCTTCATCGAGTACCAGCCGCTGGTCCACCTCGGCGACGGCACCGTGCACGGCGCCGAGGCCCTGGTCCGCTGGTGCCATCCGCAGCACGGTGTCCTCGGCCCCGACCGGTTCATCCCGCTCGCCGAGCACACCGGGCTCATCGTGCCGCTCGGCCGCTGGGTCCTGGAGGAGGCCGTACGACAGGCCAGGTTCTGGAAACACCGCCACACCGACGGCGGGCCGCTGCGCATCAACGTCAACCTGTCGCCCACCCAGCTCCACCACCCCGGCCTCGTCGGCGACGTCGTCGACGTACTCGACCGGTCGGGTCTCGACCCCGGCGCCCTGTGCCTGGAGGTCACCGAGTCCGCCCTGATCGGCGCCGACGAGGACGTCCTGAAGCCGCTGCGGCACCTCGCCGAGATGGGCGTGAACATCGCCCTGGACGACTTCGGCACCGGCTACTCGAACCTCGCGAACCTGCGCCGCCTCCCGGTGAGCATCCTGAAGCTGGACCGCTCCTTCACACGCGGCATGCAGCAGCACCCGGCGGACCCCGTGGACCTGAAGATCGTCGAGGGCATCGTGTCGCTGGCCCACAGCCTGGACCTGGCCGTCACGGTCGAGGGCGTCGAGACCGCGGCGCAGGCCGAGCAGTTGCGCCGCATCGGCTGCGACACGGCCCAGGGCTGGTACTACGCCCGTCCCGGCGCCCCCGACCGCATCCACACGCTGGCCCTGGCGGACGCGGTGTAGCGGGCGCCTCCGCACAGCCCGACCGCGGCCCGCACCTGACGCCGGCCCGCACACGACCCCGGCCCGCACCCGACCGCGGACCTCAGCCGCCCACGGCCCGCATCCGACGCCGGCCAGCACCGACCCCGGCCCGCACACGACGCCGGCCCGCACCCGATCGCGGACCTCAGCTGCCCACGGCCATCCGCACGAGCACCCGCTGCAACTCCCGTGCCGCCCGCGGCGGGGCCACGTCGCTGCGGTGCGCGAGCGCGATCGTCCGGCGCAGCCCCGGCGGCGCCAGCGCCGTCACCCGCAGGTCCCTCCCTGCCCGCGCCGCCACCATGCTCGGCACCACCGCGAGCCCGAGCCCCGCCCGTACGAAGCCGAGCACGGCGTCCATCTCGCCGCCCTCGACCGTGAACGACGGCTCGAACCCCTCCGCCCGGCACGCCGCGACCGTCAGTTCCCGCAGGTCGTAGCCGTGCCGGAACATCACCATCGGCCGCCCCGCCAGGTCCGCGATCCGCACCGGCCGCCGCGGCACCGCGGGATCCGCCGCCGACGACACCACCACCAGGTCCTCCTGGAGCAGCTCCACCGTCGTCAGCGCCGGCGACGGCGTCGGCAGCGGCAGCACCACCAGCGCCAGGTCCAGCGCGCCGCGCGCCAGCTCCCGTACCAGGTCGTGGGAGCCGCCCTCCTCGATCAGCAGCCGGATCCCCGGGTACAGCCCGTGGAACGTCCGCAGCACATCGGGCAGCAGACCCGTGCACAGGCTCGGCGTCGCCCCGAGGCGCACCCGGCCCCGCCGGAGCTGCGCCAGTTCCTGCACCTCCTGCCGGGCCGTGTCCGCGTCCGCCAGGATCCTCCGGGCCAGCGGCAGCAGCGCCTCACCCGCGTCCGTCAGCGCGATGTTCCCCCGGGCGCGGCTGAAGAGCTCCGCCCCCAGCTCCTTCTCCAGGGCCCGGATCTGCTGCGACAGCGACGGCTGCGAGACATGCACCCGCTCGGCCGCCCGCGTGAAGTGCCGGGTGTCGGCGACGGCCACGAAGTACACGAGCTGCTGGAACTGCATACGCCCCACGATAGGGCACGATAGGCGGCAGCTATCAAGATGAGCCGGACCATGTCTTGGACCTCTGAGGATGTCCGGCCCTACCGTCCCGTGCCATGGCTCTGGCAACGCGGACGCAGCGGACGCACCCACGCGGGACGGACCGAAAACCGTCCCCCCAACCCTCCTTCTGGGGATCCACCGTCGGCAAGAAGACGGTCATGGCCGTCAGCGGCCTGATCCTCCTCGGCTACCTCGTCGCCCACGTCATGGGCAACCTCAAGGTGTTCTTCGGCCCCGACGAGTTCAACGCCTACGGGCGCTGGCTGCGCACCATGGGCGACCCCGTCCTGCACCACGAGTGGGCCCTGTGGATCGTGCGCGCCGTGCTGCTCACCGCCGTCGTCGCCCACGGCGTCTCGGCGTACCAGCTCAGCCGCCGCGGCCTGAAGGCCCGCCCCGCCGCGTACGCGCACAAGCGGCGGCGGGCGAGCTACGCGACCCGCACCATGCGCTGGGGCGGCGTCATCATCGCCCTGTTCGTCGTCTGGCACCTGCTCGACCTCACGACGCTCACCGTCAACCCGAACGCCGAGCCGGGCCATCCGTACGAGAACGTCGTCGCGACCTTCTCCACCTGGTACGGCAACGTCGTCTACATCGTCGCGATGCTCGCCGTCGGCCTGCACGTACGGCACGGCTTCTGGGCCGCCGCGCAGACCCTCGGCGTGGGCAGCGCCCGCCGCGACCGGGCCCTGAAGGCCACCGCGAACACGCTCGCCCTGGCCCTCACGGCGGGCTTCGTCGCCGTACCCGTCGCCGTCATGACCGGAGTGGTGAGCTGACATGAGCCAGACGACCAACGCGTACGTCGCGTACACCACCGGCGCACCGATCGCCGACACCAAGGCCCCCGACGTGCCCATCGCGGAGCGCTGGGACCGGCGCCGCTTCGAAGCGAAGCTGGTCAACCCCGCCAACCGCCGCAAGCACACCGTCATCGTCGTCGGCACCGGCCTCGCGGGCGGCTCAGCGGGCGCGACCCTCGCCGAACAGGGCTACCACGTCGTCCAGTTCTGCTACCAGGACTCGCCGCGCCGCGCCCACTCGATCGCCGCCCAGGGCGGGATCAACGCCGCGAAGAACTACCGCAACGACGGCGACTCCGTGCACCGCCTCTTCTACGACACCGTCAAGGGCGGTGACTTCCGCTCCCGCGAGTCCAACGTCCACCGGCTCGCCCAGATCTCCGTCGAGATCATCGACCAGTGCGTGGCCCAGGGCGTCCCCTTCGCCCGGGAGTACGGCGGCCTCCTCGACACCCGCTCCTTCGGCGGCGTCCAGGTGTCCCGCACGTTCTACGCCCGCGGCCAGACGGGCCAGCAGCTGCTGCTCGGCGCCTACCAGGCGCTGTCCCGGCAGATCGCCGCGGGCAACGTCGAACTGCACGCCCGTACCGAGATGCTGGACCTGATCGTCGTCGACGGACGCGCCCGCGGCATCGTCGCCCGCGACCTCGTCACCGGCGAGATCTCCACTCATGTCGCGGACGCGGTCGTCCTCGCCACCGGCGGCTACGGCAACGTCTTCTATCTGTCGACCAACGCCATGAACTCCAACGCCACCGCCGTGTGGCGGGCGCACCGGCGCGGCGCCTACTTCGCCAATCCCTGCTTCACGCAGATCCACCCCACCTGCATCCCGCGCACCGGCGACCACCAGTCCAAGCTGACCCTGATGAGCGAGTCGCTGCGCAACGACGGCCGCATCTGGGTGCCGAAGGCGAAGGGCGACCGGCGGCCGGCGAACGAGATCCCGGAGGAGGAGCGCGACTACTACCTGGAGCGGATCTACCCGTCGTTCGGCAACCTCGTGCCGCGCGACATCGCCTCGCGCGCCGCGAAGAACGTCTGCGACGAGGGCAGGGGAGTGGGCCCCGGCGGTCAAGGCGTCTACCTCGACTTCGCGGACGCGATCCGGCGCATGGGCCGCGCGGCCGTCGAGGCCAGGTACGGCAACCTCTTCGACATGTACCAGCGGATCACCGACGAGAACCCGTACGAGACGCCCATGCGGATCTACCCCGCCGTGCACTACACGATGGGCGGTCTGTGGGTCGACTACGACCTCCAGACCACCGTCCCGGGCCTGTTCGCGATCGGTGAGGCCAACTTCTCCGACCACGGCGCCAACCGGCTCGGCGCGTCCGCCCTCATGCAGGGCCTCGCGGACGGCTACTTCGTGCTGCCGTCCACGGTCAACGACTACCTGGCCCGCGTCCCGGACCTCGGGCCGGTCGAGGACGACCACCCGGTGGTGACCGAGGCCGTCGGGGAGACCCGGGGGCGGCTGCGGCGGCTCCTCTCCGTCGACGGCGACCGCACCCCGGACTCCTTCCACCGGGAGCTCGGCGAACTGATGTGGGACCACTGCGGCATGGCCCGTACGGACACCGGACTCCGCAAGGCCCTGGAGCGCATCCCGCAGATCCGCGAGGAGTTCTGGCGCCGTGTGAAGGTGCCCGGCACCGGCGATGAGCTCAACCAGTCGCTGGAGAAGGCCAACCGGATCGTCGACTACCTGGAGCTCGCCGAGCTGATGTGCCTCGACGCGCTGCACCGCACCGAGTCCTGCGGCGGCCACTTCCGCGAGGAGTCCCAGACCCCGGACGGCGAGGCCGCCCGCAAGGACGAGGAGTTCTCGTACACGGCCGCCTGGGAGTTCGCGGGGACCGGCGAGGCACCCGTCCTGCACGAGGAAGACCTGGTCTTCGACCACGTACACCCCACCCAGCGGAGCTACGCATGAAGCTCACCCTGCGCGTCTGGCGCCAGAAGGACGCGGACGCCGACGGCGCGATGTCCACGTACGAGATCGACGGCATCTCCCCGGACATGTCGTTCCTGGAGATGCTCGACACCCTCAACGAGGAGCTGATCCTGCGCGGCGACGACCCCGTCGCCTTCGACCACGACTGCCGCGAGGGCATCTGCGGCGCGTGCAGTCTCGTCATCAACGGCGACGCGCACGGCCCGAATGGGGCCTCCCCTGCTGGAGCGGAGTCGAGAGCTTGGGGAAGAACCACCACCTGCCAGCTCCACATGCGGTCGTTCCGGGACGGCGACACCATCGACGTCGAGCCGTGGCGGGCCGCGGCCTTCCCGGTCGTCAAGGACCTCGTCGTGGACCGCTCGGCCTTCGACCGGATCATCCAGGCCGGCGGCTACATCACCGCCCCCACCGGCGCCGCACCCGAGGCGCACGCGACGCCGGTGCCCAAGGCCGACGCGGACAGCGCCTTCGAGCACGCCGAGTGCATCGGCTGCGGCGCCTGCGTGGCGGCCTGCCCCAACGGCTCCGCGATGCTCTTCACGTCGGCGAAGGTCAACCACCTCAACGTGCTGCCGCAGGGCGCGCCCGAGCGGGAGAGCCGGGTCCTCGGCATGGTGGCGCGGATGGACGAGGAGGGCTTCGGCGGCTGCACGCTGACCGGTGAGTGCGCCACGGCCTGCCCGAAGGGCATCCCGCTGCCGTCGATCGCCGCGATGAACAAGGAGTGGCTGCGGGCGGCCAGGCGGCGGGCGGTTTAAGGCCACCTTTCCGCCGTGGCCTCCGCCACACCCGTGATCGCCGCGCGAAAGAATCTTCACGCGGCGGTCATATTCCGTGCAGGAATTGTGGGTGGGCTAGGGGGTGGGGGTATCGTCCACAGCAAGATCAACTCTGTTCAACTCTGGATAGTTGATGGCGAGATATCCGTTTTCCGGTCCACCGGAATCCGGGGATTTCTGCCCGCTCGGGCGGTCCCGGTAGGCATATGCCGCCGGGGCTGCCGACCACAGCCCCGGGTGCACCGAGCGGTGCACCGTCTTCACTTGGGGGCTTCACTCTCATGTCCAGAATCACTCGCCGCCGCGCGCTCGGACTCGGCGCGGCCGCAGGAGCGGTGGCCGGACTCGGCACCGCCGCGCTCGCCGCCGTCTCCCCGTCGCCCGCAACGGCCGCACCGAACGCCGCGTTCGACGAGATCTACCGCGGCCGCCGCATACAAGGCCGGCCGGCGTCCGGCGGCCACGGCGGCCACCACGGGGGCGGACACGGCGGCCACGGCGGACACGGCGGCTACACCGTGCTCATCGACGGCGAGGAACTGCACGTCATGCAGAACGCCGACGGCACCTGGATCAGCGTGATCAGCCACTACGAGCCGGTCGCCTCGCCCCGCGCGGCGGCCCGCGCCGCCGTCCTGGAACTCCAGGGCGCCCCGCTCGTCCCCCTCGTCACCGCCTGATCCGGGAGCCCGCACACCATGACCGTACGCAAGAACCAGGCGACGCTCACCGCGACCGAGAAGCGCCGCTTCGTCGACGCCGTGCTGGAGCTCAAGCGCACCGGACGCTACGACACCTTCGTCACCACCCACAACGCCTTCATCATGGGCGACCGTGACGACAGCGACCGGGTCGGCCACCGCTCCCCGTCGTTCCTGCCCTGGCACCGCAGATTCCTGCTGGAGTTCGAACAGGCCCTCCAGGCCGTCGACCCCGAGGTCACCCTGCCGTACTGGGACTGGACCGCCGACCGCACACCCCGCTCGTCGCTCTGGGCGCCGGACTTCCTCGGCGGCACCGGCCGCAGCCGCGACGGCCGCGTCATGGACGGCCCGTTCGCCCGCTCCGGCAACCGCTGGACCATCGGCGTCCGCGTCGACGGCCGCGACTTCCTCCGCCGCGACCTCGGCGCCGGCGGCCGCCAACTGCCCACCCGCGCCGAGGTCGACTCCGTCCTCGCCATGGAGACCTACGACATGCCTCCGTGGAACAGCGCGTCCGACGGGTTCCGCAACCACCTCGAAGGCTGGCGCGGCGTCAACCTCCACAACCGCGTCCACGTCTGGGTGGGCGGCCAGATGGCCACCGGCGTCTCCCCGAACGACCCGGTGTTCTGGCTCCACCACGCCTTCGTCGACAAGCTCTGGGCCGACTGGCAGGCCCGGCACCCCCGTTCCCCGTACCTGCCCTCCGGCGGCACGCCGAACGTCGTCGACATCGGCGACACCATGCGCCCGTGGAACGACGTGACCCCCGCGGACATGCTCGACCACACCCGCTTCTACACCTTCGACACGGCGGCCTGACCCGCGCCGCCCCCCGGAACCCGAACCGGAACCGGATCCGCGTCCCCGCCGCCGGCGCGGCGGGGGCGCGGGCCCGCGAGACACGCGACACGCAGGGGGCGGCCGAACGAGTCGTGCGGCGCCGACCGGTCGTCCGCACGCGGCGTCACCCGACGACCTACCCTGACCGTGTGACGCCCGACAGCAGACCGCTCGCCGTGTTCGACCTGGACAACACGCTCTCCGACGCCCGCCACCGGCAGCGCTTCCTGGAGCGCACGCCCCGCGACTGGGACGCGTTCTTCGACGCGGCCCCGCAGGACCCGCCGCTCCCGCCGGGCGTCGCCATGTGCCTGGAGGCGGCACGGCAGTGCGAGATCCGCTACCTCACCGGCCGCCCCGAGCGGTGCCGCCGGGACAGCCTGGACTGGCTCGCCGCCCACGGCCTGCCCGACGGCCGCCTCCACATGCGCCGCGACGACGACCGGCGACCGGCCAGGGTCACCAAACTGGAGGTACTGCGCCGGATCAGCCGCGGCCGTGAGGTGCGCATGCTCGTGGACGACGACGAGCTGGTCTGCGACGCCGCCGAGAAGGCCGGCTTCCATGTCGTACGGGCCCGCTGGGCGCTGAGCGCCGAGGCGCTGCGGGAGGCCCAGGAGAAGGAGGGCCGCACCTGACGGGCGAGGGCGCCGGCGGTCGGGCCTCGCGCGGGGCCTCACCCGGGCGCTCGGGCCTCGCGCCGGCGGTCGGGGCTCGCGTGGGCGGTCAGGCCTCGCCGGGGTCCGGGCCGTCGAGGCGGAACCCCACCTTCATGCCCACCTGGTAGTGCGCCACCTGTCCGTTCTCCAGGTGCCCACGGATCTGCGTCACCTCGAACCAGTCCAGGTTGTGCAGCGTCTGCGAGGCCCGCGCGATGCCGTTGCGGATGGCCTCGTCCACGCCGTTGTGCGAGGTCCCGACGATCTCGGTGACGCGATACGTGTGGTGTGACATGGCGGCCTCCTCGTCGCCCGCGGTTCGGTCCTCTCCACGGTGCCCCACCCGGCCCGGCTCCGCGAGGCGGACGAGCGGACGGGGGAGGTCCAGGACTTGACCCGCCCATTGGTCCATACCAAAATCCAGCCATCCGCCCGTGCGAACACGTTCGCTCCCCCCACGTCGGGTCCGTCCGCCCTTCCTCCCCCCGCCGAAGGTGACCTACGTGAAGAAGCGCCTGCTCGCCTGTCCCACCGCGCTGCTGTCCGCCCTCGCCCTGTCAGGCTGCGGCCTCCTGCCAGGCCAGGACGGCGGCACCCGCACCGTCACCGTCTGGCTGATGCGGAACAGCGTGTCCGAGGACTTCCTGGAGCGGTTCACCACGGCGTACGAACGGGAGAACCCGTCCGTACGCCTCGAATTCGTCATCCAGGAGTGGACCGGCATCGGCAAGAAGGTCACCGATGCCCTGGGCGGCGAGACCCCACCCGACGTCATCGAGGTCGGCAACACCCAGGTCGCCCGGTACGCCGAGACGGAGAAGCTGTTCGACCTGTCGCTGGAGTCGGTGCGCGACCTCGGACACGAGGACTGGCTCCCGGGACTCGCCGAGCCCGGCAGCATCAACGGCAGCCAGTACGGCATCCCCTGGTACGCCGCGAACCGCGTCGTCATCTACCGCAAGGACCTCTTCGAGCGCGCCGGCATCGAGGAACCGCCCAAGACCCGCGCGCAGTGGCTCAAGGACACCGAGAAGATCAACGAGACCGGGGCCGAGGGCATCTACCTCGCGGGCCAGGACTGGTACACGCTCTCCGGGTTCGTCTGGGACGAGGGCGGGGAACTGGCCGTCGAGAAGAACGGCGAGTGGCTCGGCGCACTGGACACCCCCGCCGCGCTGCGGGGCATGGAGTTCTACAAGGAACTCCAGCAGCTCGGCTCCGGGCCGAAGGACGCCGACGAGGAGAACCCGCCGCAGGCCGAGGTCTTCGCCGAGCGCCGGGTGGCGCAGATCATCGCGACGCCGGGTGTCGCCACGGCCATCGAGAAGCTGAACCCCGCCGTGGGGCGCGAGCTGGGCTTCTTCCCGATCCCCGGCAAGACCGCCGACAAGCCGTGCGCCGTGTTCACCGGCGGCTCCGACCTCGTCGTCCCCGTGAACGCCCCCGAACGGGCCGCCGCGATCGACGTCGTGAAGGCACTCGCGGGTGAGAAGTGGCAGACCGACCTGGCCCGCACCATGAACTACGTACCCAACAAGACCTCCCTGGCCTCCGTCGTGGAAGGGCAGGAGGCCACCGCCGCCATGGCCGCGGGCGCGGCGCGCGGCCGGGCGACCCCCAACTCGCCCCGGTGGGCGGACGTCGAGGCGGACAACCCCATCAAGCCGTACATGACCGCGGTGCTCCAGGGCCGTGATCCCGAGCAGGCCGCCCGCGCCGCGTCGGCCCGCATCACGGCCGCCCTCGTTCCCTGACCGACCGGGCATTCAGCCATCGCACACCCACGCTCCGCCGGGCGGTCACGTCGAGTCCAGCCGGGCGCGGAAGAAGTAGGGGCGAGCCGCCGCACACCATGGCGGCCGCCCCCGTCCTCCGCCCCAAGGAGCCCCCATGCCCGCCCCGACCCC
>NZ_JABWDV010000399.1 GCF_013362995.1 Streptomyces sp. TRM64462
GTCCGCGCCGCTCCGCGCCGGGTCCGCCCCGGGGCCGGGCCGGGGCCGCGCCGGTCCGCGCTGGTCCTCGTCAGTCCCCGTGCGGCACCCACCGGTGCGTGAATCGGGCCGCCAGCAGGCCGCCCGCCACCGTCGCCGCCGCGCACACCGCCACGGCCACCGCGAGTCCGCCCGCCAGCACGGGCACCGGCGAGTCGGCCGTCGGCGCCAGGAACCCCACGCTGAACGCGGCCAGCACCCCCGCGAACAGCGTCGCCAGCACCATCGCGCACAGCGTCGGCACGCCCATGCCCCACCACGCGACTCGCAGATGGAACCGCACCCCGGACGTGTACCCGGCCAGCGGCCGCAACGCGTCGGCCCGGTCCAGGAACGCGTGCAACAGCCCCGTGACACCGGTCAGCGCCAGCAGCACGAAGCCGATCGCCGCCACGAGCACGGCCCAGTCCCCGATCCGGGCGTTGGCGGAGCCGCCGACCGTGAACGACTCGCCGGGCGTGCCGACATCCGGCAGGGCCAGATGGGCCTGGGCGGCTCGCTCCACCCGCTCCCGGCCGTCCGCGGTCGCCGGCAGGATGACGAACGGTCCGTTCCCCGGCAGGAGTTCGTCCGGCGAAGTCGTCGCCTGCACGCTCACGGGGCCGAAGTGCATCCACCGCAGGGCTTCCGTCAGCGGTGTGCGCTGACGGAAGACGTACGGGGGCTGGTCCGCCGCCTCCCTGGGACAGGCGCGCAGCGGCGCGAGCGCCGCCAGGTCCTCGCAACTGCCGCGCAGCACCGTCCCCTTCCCCGACGCGTCCGACCGGATCCGCAGGACACGGTCACCGGAATCGAGCGCGGCCAGGAAGCGGCCGACGGACTCCTCACCCGTGGGCGCGGCGGTCACCTGCAGCAGCCGCCCGTCCAGATGGCGGGCGAGCGCGGCGGCCTCCCGCGCGGGCCCGGAGAGGTGCGTGACGAAGACATGCGCCTGCGCGACGAGCCCCAGCAGGACGGCGAGCGCCGCGCACGTGCGGGTGATCACGCCGGGACGGGAGGCGGCCCAGCGCCCGCCGAGAAGCCGGGCCGCGTCACCCCGGCCGCGCCGGCCGCCGGTCAGCCGCCCGGCGATCCCGGCTGCCGCCCGCCCCAGCAGCGGCGGAAGTCCCGCCAGGGCGAGCACCACGCCGACGAGGAACAGCCGGACGCCCACCTGGAACCCGATCATCGCGCCCCACAGCGCGCACAGCGTGCCGAGCCCGCACACGTACCCGGGCCAGGCCGGCGTCCGTTCCCGGCCGGGCCGCGGGCGGTTCCCCTCCGCCACGCCCCCGCCGATCCGCAGATGCAGCGCGGCGAACAGCACGCACAGCGCCGCCCACACGGCCACCAGCGTCAGCGGGAACCACCAGCGCACCGGCGCCAGATCGGCCGCCGCGATCTCGTACCCGGTGAGCGGCAGCCGCAGCCCGGTCAGCGTCGGAATCGTCAGCGGTACGGCGGCGAGTACGGTGCCCGCCGCCAGCGGCCGCAGACACTCCCCGGCCGCGATCCTGGCCCGCACCGACCGCCCCGCCCCGATGGCGTGCAGTATGGCCAGCCGCCGGTCACGCTCCCGCGCGCCGAGCCGGGAGGCGACGACGAGCAGCACCATCACCGGCAGGCCGACGAACGGGGCCATCAGCAGGTGCAGGTCGCCCTCGGCCCGGTCGAAGGTCTGGCTGTGGAACAGGGCCGCACGCTCCGGCGGCGCGCCGAAGCCGACGGCTCCGAGACCGGCCGTTTCGCCCATGCCGACACCCGGCGGAGGGCGGCGGTACACGAACAGTTCGCCAGGGTCGGCCAGACCGTCCGGAGCGATGGTCCCGGCGAGGACGCCGTACCGGGTCGCCGCCTCCGGCATGGCGGCGAGCAGCGCGGGGGACACGTACGCCTCCCCGGGCTGCGGCCAGCGCGGCAGCCCGGGCGGCAGGGGCGCTCCCGAAGCTCCCGGCGCTCCCGGCGCGGCCGGCGCGGCCGGCACGACCGGCACGACCGGCTCGACCGGCTCGATGTTCACCACGGATAAGCTCCGGCCGTCCCACGTGTCCCCGGGGTCAGACCAGCGCAACAGGACGTCGCGGGAGTCGTCGGGGGCGGCCATGACCGGCACCCGGGCCGACAGCCGCGCGTCCCGCGCCTCGTACACGGCGTGCGTGACCTGGAGCCCCCACACCAGGACCGCCGCGCCCGCCGCGGCGAGCACCAGGCACAGCGCCTGCACGGTGCCGCGCGGGTCCCGGCCCCCGGACGACGCGCGGCGCCCCACCGCCAGCAACTGGGCCGTCGCGCCGCGCCGCGTGGCGCTCACGCGGGGGCCGCTCACGCGGGGGCCTCCGTGGTGTCGCGCAGCGCGGTGTCGCGCAGGGTGAGCCGCCGGTCGGCGTAGTGGGCGACCACGGGATTGTGGGTGACCACGACCACCGTGCAGCCGTACCGGGCGGGCAACCCGAACAGCAGGGCGCACACGTCGTCCGTGGCGTGCTCGTCCAGCGCCCCGGTCGGCTCGTCCGCGAGGATCAGCGGCGGCCGCGTGGACAGGGCCCGGGCCACGGCGACCCGCTGGCGCTCGCCGCCGGACAGGACGCCCGCCCGCGAGTCCGCCACCGCGCCGACGCCCAGCTCGTCCAGCAGCCGCTCGGCCGTCCCGTACGCCTCGCGCCGCGCCGCGCCGGCGATCAGCAGCGGCAGGGCGGCGTTCTCGACGGCGCTCAGGTCGGGCAGCAGCTCGCCGAACTGGTAGACGAAGCCGACGGTCCGGAGCCGCCACGCCGCGGCCTTGGCCGGCCGCAGCGTGGCGAGGTCCGTACCGCACACCTCGATCGTCCCGGCCTCGGGGCGGTGCAGCCCGGCGAGACAGGACAGGAGCGTCGACTTGCCGCTGCCGCTCGGGCCCGTGACGGCGACGGACTCGCCGGGCACGGCCGTCAGCGCGGCGTCACGCAGCAGGATGCGGCCGCCGGCCGCGCAGGTGAGACCGGAGACGTTCAGGGTGCGGGCGGGCATGGTCCTCAGCGGTGCTCGTGCCAGCTGGAGCAGGTGTCCGGCAGCCAGGGGAGGTTCTGACAGGTCTGGAGGCGGTACACGGAATAGGTGCCTGTGGTGGACGTCCGGCAGAACCCGTGCCCGCGGTTCTCCTCCATGCGGACGGTGGTGCCCGGGAACGTCCGCTGGAAGTTGACGAACACGCTGGCGCCGTCCGCCTCGCGGTCGCACACACCCGCGTACTTGTGGGTCCGGCCGATGTAGCCGAAGTTGTCGCCCGAGTACACGTAGTAGGTGTCGCCGTGGGCCGCCCCCGCCCCGAACAGAGCGGTCGCGGCACCGATCAGCACCACACCCAGGCGCATGGTTCTCCGTCGCACGTTGAACCTCCACAGGATGCACAGAAGAGAGGCATCCGCAGCAGAGACGCGGATGCCTGTTCGATGTGTTGTGGCTGTGAACTTATGCGGTGGGTGGGGTAGCTGGGAGGTGAAGCGGCGGCCTTGTCCGGAACGGAGCGCCCCACTTGCGTCCGGCCTGGCGGTCTCGCTCGCTGTAGGGCCGGGGAATGGCCGGGACTCTCCGCGCCCGCTCGGTCTCAGTCCGCGCTGTTCACCATCGACGCCGCCGCGTACGTCAGGTAGTTCCACAGCTGCCGTTCCAGCTCCTCGGGCAGCCCGAGCTCGTCCACAGCGACCCGCATGTGCTTCAGCCAGGCGTCGTGCGCCGCCCGGTCGACCACGAACGGCGCGTGCCGCATCCGCAGCCGCGGGTGCCCACGGTGGTCGCTGTACGTGCGGGGGCCGCCCCAGTACTGCATCAGGAACAGCGCGAGCCGCTCCTCGGCCGGGCCCAGATCCCCCTCCGGGTACATCGGCCGCAGCAGGGGATCCTCGGCGACGCCCTGGTAGAAGCGGTGGACGAGGCGCCGGAACGTCTCCTCGCCGCCCACCTGCTCGTAGAACGTCTGCTCCTGGAGTGTGCCGCGCGGAATCTCATTCACCCTCCCATCGTCTCAGACCAGCCGGAGGAGGACCCGGGCCCTAGGCCGTTTCCTTCGGATCATCTGATCGTTGGTTGATGCGTGTCGTTGACTGACGCCCAGTGGGCACGCATCGAGCCGTTGCTGCCGGACCGGACACCGAAGCGGGGTGGCCGGTGGCGGGACCACCGGCAGGTGATCGACGCGATCGCCTTCAAGTACCGCACCGGCACTCCGTGGATGGAGCTGCCCGAGCACTTCGGCTCATGGAAAGGCGCCCACAACCGGCTGCGGAAATGGGCCGCCGACGGCACCTGGGAGAAGGTCTTCACCGCCCTGCTCGCCCAGGCCGACGCCGAAGGCGACCTCGACTGGGTCGTCGCGGTCGACTCCACGATCGTCCG
>NZ_JABWDV010000400.1 GCF_013362995.1 Streptomyces sp. TRM64462
CCCAAGTAGCACGGGGCCCGAGAAATCCCGTGTGAATCTGGCGGGACCACCCGCTAAGCCTAAATATTCCCTGGTGACCGATAGCGGATAGTACCGTGAGGGAATGGTGAAAAGTACCGCGGGAGCGGAGTGAAATAGTACCTGAAACCGTGTGCCTACAAGCCGTGGGAGCGTCGCATGCAAGCTTGCTTGTATGTCGTGACTGCGTGCCTTTTGAAGAATGAGCCTGCGAGTTTGCGGTGTGTTGCGAGGTTAACCCGTGTGGGGAAGCCGTAGCGAAAGCGAGTCCGAATAGGGCGGTAGAGTAGCGCGCTCAAGACCCGAAGCGGAGTGATCTAGCCATGGGCAGGTTGAAGCGGAGGTAAGACTTCGTGGAGGACCGAACCCACCAGGGTTGAAAACCTGGGGGATGACCTGTGGTTAGGGGTGAAAGGCCAATCAAACTCCGTGATAGCTGGTTCTCCCCGAAATGCATTTAGGTGCAGCGTCGTGTGTTTCTTGCCGGAGGTAGAGCACTGGATAGGCGATGGGCCCTACCGGGTTACTGACCTTAGCCAAACTCCGAATGCCGGTAAGTGAGAGCGCGGCAGTGAGACTGTGGGGGATAAGCTCCATGGTCGAGAGGGAAACAGCCCAGAGCATCGACTAAGGCCCCTAAGCGTACGCTAAGTGGGAAAGGATGTGGAGTCGCAGAGACAACCAGGAGGTTGGCTTAGAAGCAGCCACCCTTGAAAGAGTGCGTAATAGCTCACTGGTCAAGTGATTCCGCGCCGACAATGTAGCGGGGCTCAAGCGTACCGCCGAAGTCGTGTCAATCCAGCATGTACGGCCAACGCCGGCTGGGTTGGGTAGGGGAGCGTCGTGTGCCGGGTGAAGCAGCCGTGGAAGCGAGTTGTGGACGGTTCACGAGTGAGAATGCAGGCATGAGTAGCGATACACACGTGGGAAACGTGTGCGCCGATTGACTAAGGGTTCCTGGGTCAAGCTGATCTGCCCAGGGTAAGTCGGGACCTAAGGCGAGGCCGACAGGCGTAGTCGATGGACAACCGGTTGATATTCCGGTACCCGCTTTGAAGCGCCAACGCTGAATCCAGGGCTGCTAAGCCCGTGAAGCCGCCGGCTGAGTCTTCGGACGAGGTCGGAGTGGTGGAGCCGGTGACCCTATCTGGTAGTAGGTGAGTGATGGGGTGACGCAGGAAGGTAGTCCATCCCGGGCGGTGGTTGTCCCGGGGTAAGGGTGTAGGGCGTCACGTAGGCAAATCCGCGTGACATGAGCCTGAGACCTGATGCCGAGCCGATTGTGGCGAAGTGGATGATCCTATGCTGTCGAGAAAAGCCTCTAGCGAGTTTCATGGCGGCCCGTACCCTAAACCGACTCAGGTGGTCAGGTAGAGAATACCGAGGCGTTCGGGTGAACTATGGTTAAGGAACTCGGCAAAATGCCCCCGTAACTTCGGGAGAAGGGGGGCCATTCCTGGTGAAGAGTTTTGCACTCGGAGCTGGGGGTGGCCGCAGAGACCAGCGAGAAGCGACTGTTTACTAAAAACACAGGTCCGTGCGAAGCCGTAAGGCGATGTATACGGACTGACGCCTGCCCGGTGCTGGAACGTTAAGGGGACCGGTTAGCTCCATTTCGGTGGGGCGAAGCTGAGAACTTAAGCGCCAGTAAACGGCGGTGGTAACTATAACCATCCTAAGGTAGCGAAATTCCTTGTCGGGTAAGTTCCGACCTGCACGAATGGCGTAACGACTTCTCGACTGTCTCAACCATAGGCCCGGTGAAATTGCACTACGAGTAAAGATGCTCGTTTCGCGCAGCAGGACGGAAAGACCCCGGGACCTTTACTACAGTTTGATATTGGTGTTCGGTTCGGCTTGTGTAGGATAGGTGGGAGACTGTGAAGCTCATACGCCAGTATGGGTGGAGTCGTCGTTGAAATACCACTCTGGTCGTGCTGGATGTCTAACCTGGGTCCGTGATCCGGATCAGGGACAGTGTCTGATGGGTAGTTTAACTGGGGCGGTTGCCTCCTAAAGGGTAACGGAGGCGCCCAAAGGTTCCCTCAGCCTGGTTGGCAATCAGGTGTTGAGTGTAAGTGCACAAGGGAGCTTGACTGTGAGACCGACGGGTCGAGCAGGGACGAAAGTCGGGACTAGTGATCCGGCGGTGGCTTGTGGAAGCGCCGTCGCTCAACGGATAAAAGGTACCCCGGGGATAACAGGCTGATCTTCCCCAAGAGTCCATATCGACGGGATGGTTTGGCACCTCGATGTCGGCTCGTCGCATCCTGGGGCTGGAGTCGGTCCCAAGGGTTGGGCTGTTCGCCCATTAAAGCGGTACGCGAGCTGGGTTTAGAACGTCGTGAGACAGTTCGGTCCCTATCCGCTGTGCGCGTAGGAATATTGAGAAGGGCTGTCCCTAGTACGAGAGGACCGGGACGGACGAACCTCTGGTGTGCCAGTTGTTCTGCCAAGGGCATGGCTGGTTGGCTACGTTCGGGAGGGATAACCGCTGAAAGCATCTAAGCGGGAAGCCTGCTTCGAGATGAGTATTCCCACCCACTTGATGGGGTAAGGCTCCCAGTAGACGACTGGGTTGATAGGCCGGATATGGAAGCACCGTGAGGTGTGGAGTTGACCGGTACTAATAGGCCGAGGGCTTGTCCTCAGTTGCTCGCGTCCACTGTGTGGTTCCCGGGTTGCGAACAGTCGCACCGGCACACCACGTCACATCACATCATTCAAGTGAATAGTGTGCTTGTTCGCTCGAACCCAATAGGGTTTCGGTGGTCATAGCGTTAGGGAAACGCCCGGTTACATTCCGAACCCGGAAGCTAAGCCTT
>NZ_JABWDV010000401.1 GCF_013362995.1 Streptomyces sp. TRM64462
GGGAGGGCCGGGAGGGCCGGGAGGGCCGGGAGGGCCGGGAGGGCCGGGAGGGCCGGGAGGGCCCGGGCGGTGGGGCGGCGGCGGGGCTTGCGGCTGTGGTGGCCGTCTGCGGGTGGGACGGGCACGACGGCGGGACCGGCGGCAGCGGTGGGTTCGCGGCCCCCGTCGCCGCCGTGGCCGCGCGGCTGGCGCGGGACGCGCGGCCGCCGGATCCGCGGTACGTCGGCGATGCCTGGCGCGACCTGTGGGCGGCGCGCCTCGAGGCGCTGGACCCGGTTCCGCAGGAGGTCGCGCCGCTCGACCACGGGGCGGTGCGGGTGCCCGTGCTCGCCGTGGGCGGCTGGTACGACCCGTACCGCGACAGCGTCCTGCGGCTGGTCGAGCGGGTGCCGCGCGGCCTGGTGCGGGGCGTGCTCGGGCCGTGGCCGCACCGCTACCCGGACCAGGGCGAGCCGCCCGGACCCGCGATCGGGTTCCTCCAGGAGACGCTGCGCTGGTGGGACCACCATCTGAAGGGCGCCGACAACGGCGTCATGGCGGAGCCGCTGCTGCGTTCCTGGACGCGCGGCTGGCGCGGCGACGACGCCTGGCCGCCCCCGCACGTCACCCCCGTCACGTACGCGCTCCACGGCTCGCCCGTCACCGTACGGTCGCCCCTGCACACCGGCCTGGACGCCGGGCGCTTCGCGCCCTCCGGCGGTGACGCGGACCTGCCGCCCGACCAGCGCACCGAGGACGCCCACTCGGCCTGCTTCGACTTCCCCGTGCCCGTGGACGGCGCGCCCGTCGAGATCCTGGGCCGCCCCCTCGTTCACCTCGCCCTGAAGGGCGGAGCCGACGGAGCCCCGCGCGCGCAGCTCGTCGCGCGCCTCTGCGACGTCGCCCCGGACGGTACGTCCACGCTGGTCACGCGCGGCACCGTCGCGTTCCGGACGGAGGAGGGCGCGTCCCGGACGTACACCTGCGAGCTGGGGGCCGCCGGGCACTCCTTCCCGCCCGGCCACCGTGTCCGGATCGCGGTGTCCTCGGCGTACTGGCCCTGGGTCTGGCCGGAACCGGGCGCGGCGGACACGTTCACGCTCGACCCGGCGGGCAGCTCCCTGCGGCTGCCCGTCCGCTCCCCCGCGCCGCACGACGCCACGGTCGGCTTCGCCGCGCCCGAGCAGGCGGAGCCGCTGGCCGTGAGCGTCCCCGTCATGCTGGACGAGGCGGCCGGGGCGCGGCCGCCTCTGCTCGTCGTCCGGGACGTCGCGCGCGGGGCGTGGCGCCTGGAGGCGGACCCGTGCAGCGACGAGCACGGCAGCGTCCGCACGTACCCGGATGGCCTCGAACTCACCGAGGAGGCCCACGAGACATACGGCGTCGACGCCTCGGGACCGCGCTCCGCGCGCGTGGAGGCCGAGTGGCACATCCGGCTGCACCGCCCGGACCTTCCCTGGAACGCCACCGTGGAGGTCCGCTCGGAGACGACATGGACCGACGGGACCGGCCAGACCCACGAGACCGACCCGACCGGCGGGCTTCTCACCCGTACCGAGCTGGTCTGCGGCCTGGTCAGCGGCGACGGGCATGACGAGGTGGTTTTCCACAGGACCTGGGAGAAGGTCACGCCCCGGCCGTAACGTGTCCTCCACACACGTGGAAAGCGAGGCAAGCACCGATGCCCGAGCAGCCCGAAAAGAGCCCGCTCGACCTGGCCGAAGGCGATCCCTTCGGCCCGCACAACCTCCCGTACGGCGTGTTCTCGACCGCCGGCGAACCCGGGCGCCGAAGGGTCGGCGTACGGATCGGCGGCCATGTGCTGGACGCCGGGGCCGCGGCGCACGCGCTCGGTTCGCCGTACGCGAGCCTGCTCGCACAGCCGTCCCTGAACCCGCTGATGGCCGCGGGCCGCACGGCATGGCGCGACGTGCGCCGGGCGCTCACCGCGTGGGTGACGTCCCCCGCCCACCGCGCGGACGTCGAGCCGCTGCTGCACCCGCTGGACGAGGTCGCACTGCACCTGCCGTTCGAGGTCGCGGACTACGTCGACTTCTACGCGAGCGAGCATCACGCGACCAACGTGGGGCGGATGTTCCGCCCGGACGGCGAGCCGCTGACGCCCAACTGGAAGCATCTGCCGATCGGCTACCACGGCCGCTCCGGCACGGTCGTCGTGTCGGGCACGGACGTCGTGCGGCCCTCCGGGCAGCGCAAGGCGCCGTCGGACGCGGCCCCGGTGTTCGGGCCTTCGACGAAGCTGGACATCGAGGCGGAGGTGGGCTTCGTCGTCGGCACGCCGTCCGCGATGGGCCGGCCGGTGCCACTCGGCGCGTTCCGGGACCACGTCTTCGGGCTGACGCTGCTCAACGACTGGTCCGCGCGGGACATCCAGGCGTGGGAGTACGTGCCGCTGGGCCCGTTCCTCGGCAAGTCGTTCGCCACGTCGGTGTCGGCGTGGGTGACGCCGCTGGAGGCCCTGGACGCAGCTCGGGTGGCGCCGCCCGCCCGCGACTTCCCGCTGCTGCCGTACCTGGACGACGCGGGCGAGGACGAGCCGGGCGGGTTCGAGCTGCACATCACGGTACGGATCAACGGCGAGGTGGTCGCCGAGCCGCCGTTCTCGACCATGTACTGGACGGCTGCCCAGCAACTGGCGCACATGACGGTCAACGGCGCCTCGCTGCGTACCGGCGACCTGTACGGATCCGGGACGGTGAGCGGCCCGGAGGTGCACCAGCGCGGCTCGCTGCTGGAGCTGACCTGGAACGGGCGGGACGCGCTCGAACTGTCCGGCGGCAAGCGGACGTTCCTGGAGGACGGCGACGAGGTCACGCTCACGGCGTGGGCCCCGGGGCCGGACGGTGCGAAGGTCGGGCTCGGCGAGGTCACCGGCCGGATCGCGACGGCCGACTGACGACGGCCGGCTGACGGAACCGCGCGCAGGCCGCCGCCAGCGGACCGCCGCCCGCGGACCGCCGCCCGTGGAACGGCCGCACGGCCGGACGTCCCGTACGTCAACGGCCGGGCGGGGTGCGCCACCGCACCCCGCCCGGCCGTATGCGCCGGACACCGCTACCGGACGAACACGCCCGCCTGGCTCGCGAGGTCCAGGAAGTACTGCGGCGCGAGGCCCAGCACCAGCGTCACCACGACGCCCACCCCGATCGTCGCCATCGTCAGCGGTGACGGCACGGCGACCGTGGGGCCCTCCGGCTTCGGCTCGCTGAAGAACATGAGCACGATGACCCGGATGTAGAAGAACGCGGCGATGGCCGATGCGATGACACCGACCACGACCAGGGCCCCGGCCCCGCCCTCCGCCGCCGCCTTGAACACGGCGAACTTCCCGGAGAAGCCGGACGTCAGCGGGATGCCGGCGAACGCCAGCAGGAACACCGCGAACACCGCGGCCACCAGCGGCGAACGCCGCCCGAGCCCCGCCCACTTGGACAGGTGCGTCGCCTCGCCGCCCGCGTCCCGCACCAGCGTGACGACCGCGAAGGCGCCGATCGTCACGAAGGAGTACGCCGCCAGGTAGAACAGCACCGACGAGATGCCGGACGGCGTGGCCGCGATGACACCGGCCAGGATGAAGCCCGCGTGGGCGATCGACGAGTAGGCGAGCAGCCGCTTGATGTCGGTCTGCGTGATGGCGACGATCGCACCGCCCAGCATGGTGATGATCGCGATGCCCCACAGGACCGGCCGCCAGTCCCAGGTCAGCCCGGGCAGCACCACGTACAGCAGCCGCAGCAGCGCGCCGAACGCCGCGACCTTCGTGGCGGCCGCCATGAAGCCGGTGACCGGCGTCGGCGCGCCCTGGTAGACGTCCGGCGTCCACATGTGGAACGGCACCGCGCCCACCTTGAACAGCAGCCCCATCAGCACCATGGCGAACCCGATGAGGAGCAGTACGTCACTGCCCATGGTCGCGGCGAGCGCCGGATCGACCGTGCCGACCGCGCCGTCCACGACGTCCGCGATCCGCGCGTACGAGACGGAGCCCGCGTAGCCGTACAGCAGGGCGATGCCGAACAGCAGGAACGCGGAGGCGAACGCGCCGAGGAGGAAGTACTTCACCGCGGCCTCCTGCGACATCATCCGCTTGCGGCGGGCGACGGCGCACAGCAGGTACAGCGGCAGCGAGAAGACCTCCAGCGCGACGAACAGCGTCAGCAGGTCGTTGGCGGCGGGGAAGACGAGCATGCCGGTGATGGCGAACATCACCAGCGGGAACACCTCGGTGGTGGTGAACCCGGCCTTGACCGCGGCCTTCTCCTGGTCGCTGCCGGGCACGGCGGCGGCCTCGGCGGCGAACGAGTCGACCCGGTGGCCGTGGTGGGCCGGGTCGAGGCGCCGCTCGGCGAAGGTGAACACCGCGACGAGCGACGACAGCAGGATGGTCCCCTGCAGGAACAGCGCGGGTCCGTCGACGGCGATGGCGCCCATCGCCGAGATGCCCGCCTTCGTCGTGCCGTACCCGGCGACCGCGAGGCCGATGACCGCGGCGAACGCGGCGGCGAGCGCCACGACGCTGAGGAACAGCTGGCTGTGGTAGCGGGCGCGCCGCGGTACGACGGCCTCGACGAGGATGCCGAGTACGCCCGCGCCGACCACGATGAGGACGGGCGCCAGCTGGGCGTACTCGATCTTCGGGCCCTGGATCTGGCCGAGTGGCTGGGCGGCCGTCGTCCACAGGCTGTGGAAGTCCGTTGTGCTCACTTGGCCGCCTCCACCTCGGGCCGGGGGTCCTTCTGCTGTACGTCGGACATGGTGTGCTTGACCGCCGGGTTGACGACGTCCGTCAGCGGCTTCGGGAAGACGCCGAGGAACAGCAGCAGCGCGACGAGCGGGGCCACCACGACCAGTTCACGCACCCTGAGGTCGGGCATGGCCCGCACCTCCTCCTTCGCCGGGCCCGTCATGGTCCGCTGGTACAGGACCAGCGTGTAGAGCGCGGCCAGCACGATGCCGACGGTGGCCACGATGCCGGCCACCGGGTAGCGGGCGAACGTGCCGACCAGTACCAGGAACTCGCTGACGAACGGCGCCAGACCCGGCAGCGACAGTGTGGCGAGGCCGCCGACGAGGAACGTGCCGGCGAGGACGGGGGCGACCTTCTGCACCCCGCCGTAGTCGGCGATGAGCCGCGACCCGCGCCGCGAGATCAGGAACCCGGCGACCAGCATCAGCGCGGCCGTCGAGATGCCGTGGTTGACCATGTAGAGCGTGGCGCCGCTCTGGCCCTGGCTGGTCATCGCGAAGATGCCCAGGATGATGAAGCCGAAGTGGGAGATCGACGCGTACGCGATCAGCCGCTTGATGTCCCGCTGGCCGACCGCGAGCAGCGCCCCGTACACGATGCTGACCAGCGCGAGGACGATGATCACCGGCGTGGCCCACTTCGACGCCTCCGGGAAGAGGCCGAGGCAGAAGCGGAGCATCGCGAACGTGCCGACCTTGTCGACGACGGCCGTGATGAGCACCGCGACCGGTGCCGTGGACTCCCCCATGGCGTTGGGCAGCCAGGTGTGCAGCGGCCACAGCGGCGCCTTCACCGCGAAGGCGAAGAAGAAGCCGAGGAACAGCAGCCGTTCGGTGTTGGTCGCCATGGTGAGCTCGCCGCTCGCGCGGGCGGCGGCGATCTCGGTGAGCGAGAAGTTCCCGGCGACGACGTACAGCCCGATCACCGCGGCCAGCATGATGAGCCCGCCGACCAGGTTGTAGAGCAGGAACTTGACCGCCGCGTACGACCGCTGGGCGGCGGCGTGCTCGTCGCTGCCGGTGTGCGCCCGGTCCCCGAAGCCTCCGATGAGGAAGTACATCGGGATGAGCATGGCCTCGAAGACCAGATAGAAGAGGAAGACGTCGGTGGCCTCGAAGGAGAGGATCACCATGGCCTCGACCATGAGGATCAGGGCGAAGAAGCCCTGAGTCGGCCGCCACCGCTTGGACTGGGTCTCCAGGGGGTCGGCGTCGTGCCAGCCGGCGAGGATGACGAACGGGATGAGCAGCGCGGTGAGCGCGATCAGCGCCACGCCGATGCCGTCCACGCCCAGCTCGTACCGCACCCCGAAGTCCTTGATCCAGGTGTGCGATTCGGTGAGCTGGTAGCGGGCGCCGCCCGGGTCGAAGCGGACGAACACGGTCGCGGCCAGGGCGAGCGTGGCCAGCGAGAACAGCAGCGCCAGCCACTTGGCGGCGGTGCGCCGCGCGGCCGGGACGGCGGCGGTGACGATCGCACCGACCGCCGGCAGCGCCGCGGTCACCGTCAGGAGAGGAAAGGACATCGCGGTCACACCGCCCTCATCAGCAGGGTCGCGGCGATCAGCACCGCAGCACCTCCGAACATGGAGACCGCATAGGAGCGGGCGAAGCCGGTCTGCAGCTTGCGCATCCGGCCGGAGAGTCCGCCCATCGACGCGGCCGTGCCGTTGACGACCCCGTCGACGAGGGTGTGGTCGACGTACACCAGCGAGCGCGTGAGGTGCTCGCCGCCGCGGACCAGGACCACATGGTTGAAGTCGTCCTGGAGGAGGTCGCGGCGGGCCGCCCGGGTGAACAGCGAGCCGCGCGGCGCGACCAGCGGCACGGGCCGCCGCCCGTACTGCGCGTACGCGATGGCGACGCCGGTCAGCAGGACGACGATGGTCGATGTGGTGATCACGGCGGCGCTCACCGGCGGGTGCCCGTGCTCGAACGCGGTGACCGGCTCCAGCCAGTTCACGAACGCGCTGTTCAGCGAGAACAGTCCGCCCGCGAACACGGACCCGAAGGCGAGCAGGATCATCGGGATGGTCATGGACCTGGGCGACTCGTGCGGGTGCGGCATGTCGCCGGGCTTCGCCTCGACGCCGGGTTCGACGCTGGGCGCCTTGTCCGGGTCGGGCGCCGGCTGCCAGCGCTTCTCGCCGAAGAACGTCATGATCATCACGCGGGTCATGTAGTACGCGGTGATGCCGGCGCCCAGCAGCGTGACCGCCCCGAGGATCCAGCCCTCGGTGCCGCCCTTCGCGAACGCCGCCTCGATGATCTTGTCCTTGGACCAGAAGCCCGACAGGCCGGGGAAGCCGATGATCGCGAGGTAGCCGAGGCCGAACGTCACGAACGTGACGGGCATGTACTTCCGCAGGCCGCCGTACTTGCGCATGTCGACCTCGTCGTTCATGCCGTGCATGACGGATCCGGCGCCGAGGAACAGCCCGGCCTTGAAGAAGCCGTGCGTGACCAGGTGCATGATCGCGAACGCGTAGCCGATGGGGCCGAGGCCCGCGGCGAGGACCATGTAGCCGATCTGCGACATCGTCGAACCGGCCAGGGCCTTCTTGATGTCGTCCTTGGCGCAACCGATGATCGCACCGAAGAGGAGCGTGACCGCGCCGACCACCACGACCGCGAGCTGGGCGCTCGGCGCCGCGTTGAAGATCGCCCCGGAGCGGGTGATCAGATAGACGCCCGCGGTGACCATGGTGGCCGCGTGGATGAGCGCCGACACCGGGGTCGGGCCCTCCATGGCGTCCCCCAGCCAGGACTGCAGCGGCACCTGCGCGGACTTGCCGCACGCGGCGAGGAGCAGCATCAGCCCGATCGCCGTCAGCGTGCCCTCGGACGTCTCCCCCACCGAGCCGAGCACCGGCCCGAAGGCGAACGTCCCGAACGTGGTGAACATCAGCATGATGGCGATGGACAGGCCGATGTCACCGACCCGGTTGACCAGGAACGCCTTCTTGGCGGCCGTGGCCGCGGTGGGCTTGTGCTGCCAGAAGCCGATCAGGAGGTACGAGGCGAGGCCGACGCCCTCCCAGCCGAAGTACAGCAGCAGGTAGTTGTCGGCGACGACGAGGAGCAGCATCGCCGCGAGGAACAGGTTCAGATAGCCGAAGAAGCGGCGGCGGCGCTCGTCGTGCGCCATGTACCCGATCGAGTACACATGGATGAGCGTGCCGACACCGGTGATGAGCAGGACGAACGTCATCGACAGCTGGTCGAGCTGGAAGGCGATGTCCGCCTGGAAGCCCTCCACGGGCACCCAGGAGAACAGCCGCTGGTGCACGGCCCGTTCGTCCGCGCCCTTCCCCAGCATGTCGGCGAAGAGCACCACGCCGATGACGAAGGAGGCGGCCGCCAGCAGCGTGCCGAGCCAGTGCCCGGCCCTGTCCAGCCGCCGGCCGCCGCACAACAGGACGGCCGCTCCCAGCAGAGGCGCCGCGACGAGCAGCGCGATCAGGTTCTCCACGATTCAGCGACCCCTTACAGCTTCATCAGGCTGGCGTCGTCGACCGAGGCCGAATGGCGGGTACGGAACACCGAGACGATGATCGCCAGCCCGACCACGACCTCCGCGGCGGCGACGACCATCGTGAAGAAGGCGATGATCTGGCCGTCGAGGTTGCCGTGCATCCGGGCGAAGGCGACCAGCGTCAGGTTGCAGGCGTTGAGCATCAGCTCGACGGACATGAACACGACGATGGCGTTCCGCCGGATCAGCACCCCGGTCGCGCCGATGGTGAACAACAGGGCGGCGAGATAGAGATAGTTGACGGGATTCACTTGGCCGCCTCCTCTCCGTCCCGATCCCGGTCACGATCGCGGTCGCGGTCCCGGTCGCGGCCGAGCCGTTCGCCGGCGCGCTGCTCCAGGGCCTTCAGCTCGTCGATGGCCTGCGACGACACGTCCCGGATCTGGCCCCGCGCGCGCAGCGTGCGGTTCACGGTCAGCTCGGACGGGGTGCCGTCCGGCAGCAGACCGGCGATGTCCACCGCGTTGTGCCGGGCGTACACACCGGGCGCGGGCAGCGGCGGGAGCTGCTTGCCCTCCCGTACGCGCTGCTCGGCCAGCTCGCGCTGGGTACGGGCCCGTTCGGTGCGCTCGCGGTGCGTCAGCACCATCGCGCCGACCGCGGCCGTGATGAGCAGCGCGCCCGTGATCTCGAAGGCGAACACGTACTTGGTGAAGATGAGCGCCGCGAGGCCCTCGACGTTGCCGCCCGCGTTCGCCGTGCCGAGCCCGTTGAAGGTCTCCAGCGAGGCGCTGCCGATGCCGGCGGCGAGGAGGATCCCGAAGCCGAGGGCGCAGACCGCGGCCAGCCAGCGCTGGCCCTTGATCGTCTCCTTCAGCGAGTCCGCCGCGGTGACACCGACCAGCATGACGACGAACAGGAACAGCATCATGATCGCGCCGGTGTAGACGACGATCTGCACGATGCCCAGGAAGTAGGCGCCGTTGGCGAGGTAGAACACCGCCAGGATGATCATGGTGCCGGCCAGGCACAGGGCGCTGTGCACGGCTTTCTTCATCAGGATGGTGCCCAGGGCGCCGATCACGGCGACCGTGCCGAGCAGCCAGAACTGCACGGCCTCACCGGTCGATGTGCTGTACGCGGCGGCCAGCGTGTGCGCGGTCATGCCTCGATCACCTTCTCGGACGCGGGCTCGCCCTCGCCGAAGTCCGAAGCGGCCTCCTGCGGCGGCTGGTCGCCCTTGCTCACCGCGGGCTGCGGGACCGTGCCGGGCGCGGCCTCGGTGACCAGGCCCCGGTAGTAGTCCTGCTCCGTCATGCCCGGGTAGATGGCGTGCGGCGAGTCGACCATGCCCTCTTCGAGACCCGCGAGGAGCTGCTCCTTGGTGTAGATCAGGTTCGCGCGGGAGCTGTCGGCCAGCTCGAACTCGTTGGTCATGGTCAGCGCGCGTGTGGGGCAGGCCTCGATGCACAGCCCGCACAGGATGCAGCGGGCGTAGTTGATCTGGTAGACCCTGCCGTACCGCTCGCCCGGCGAGTAGCGCTCCTCGTCGGTGTTGTCGGCGCCCTCGACGTAGATGGCGTCGGCGGGGCAGGCCCAGGCGCACAGCTCGCAGCCGACGCACTTCTCCAGACCGTCCGGATGCCGGTTGAGCTGGTGCCGGCCGTGGAAACGCGGCGCCGTGGTCTTCGGCTGCTCCGGGTACTGCTCGGTGAGCCGCTTCCGGAACATGGCCTTGAAGGTGACACCGAATCCCGCCACCGGGTTCTGGAAGGGGGTCCGGGGGGTGTCCCCCCGGGAAGACTCATCAGACACGGTCCGTCTCCTTTCCGTCACTCCCAGTGTCGGGGGCACCACTGACACTGCTCTGCAGCAGCTCTCGTTCACCCCTCGGCCGTCGGCGCGGCACCGGCGGCAGTGTCTGTCCGGGCAGCGGCGGCACCGGGAACCCGCCGGCCATGGGGTCGAACTCGCCGGTCTTCGCGGCCTCCTCGGCCTCGGCCTCTCCCTCTGCCCTGCGCTCGCGGAACATGTCGATGACGAACGACAGCAGCAGCACGGCGAGGACCGCGCCCGCGACGTACAGCACGATCGACTGGAACGCGACGTTCTCGTTCCGCAGCGCGCGCACGGTCGCCACCAGCATCAGCCAGGTGACCGCGACGGGGATGAGGACCTTCCAGCCCAGCCGCATGAGCTGGTCGTAGCGGACGCGGGGCAGCGTGCCGCGCAGCCACACGAAGAAGAAGATGAACGCCACGACCTTGCCGACGAACCACAGCATCGGCCACCAGCCGTGGTTCGCGCCCTCCCAGAAGGCGGAGATCGGATACGGGGCGCGCCAGCCGCCGAGGAACAGCGTCACCGCGATCATCGACACGGTCACCATGTGCACGTACTCGGCGAGCATGAACATCGCGAACTTGATGGAGCTGTACTCCGTGTTGAACCCGCCGACCAGGTCGCCCTCGGACTCCGGCATGTCGAACGGGGCCCGGCTGGACTCGCCGACCATCGTCACCATGTAGACCAGGAACGACACCGGGAGGAGGACGGCGAACCAGCGGTCCCCCTGGGCGTCGACGATGGCCGAGGTCGACATCGAACCGGCGTAGAGGAACACCGAGGCGAAGGCGACACCCATGGCGATCTCGTACGAGATGACCTGGGCGGCCGAGCGGATGCCGCCGAGCAGCGGGTACGTGGACCCGGACGACCAGCCGCCCAGGACGAAGCCGTACACGCCGAGCGAGCCGATCGCCAGGATGTAGAGCATGGCCACCGGCAGGTCGGTGAGCTGCATGGTGGTGCGGGTGCCGAAGATGGAGATCTCGTTGCCCGCGGGGCCGAAGGGGATCACGGCGACGGCCATGAAGGCGGGGATCGCGGCCAGGATCGGCGCCAGGACGTAGATGACCTTGTCCGCGCGCTTGACGACCACGTCCTCCTTCAGCATCAGCTTCACGCCGTCCGCGAGGGACTGGAGCATGCCCCAGGGGCCGTGGCGGTTGGGCCCGACGCGCCGCTGCATCCAGCCGACGACCTTGCGCTCCATCACGATGGAGATCAGCACGGTGACCATGAGGAAGGCGAAGCAGAAGACCGCCTTGAGGGCCACGAGCCACCAGGGGTCGCGGCCGAACATCGAGAGGTCCTCGGCCGCGAGGAGGGCCGGGTTCACGCTCGCACCTCCGACGAGTCCGACGAGTAGGGGGAGTCCGGCCCTTCCGGCGACCCGGAGCCGGGGGCCGGGGTCGAGGCCGGGGCAGGGGCCGAGGTGGGGGCCGGGTCAGGGGCGATACGGACCAGCCGGCCCGGGACGGTGCCCAGGTCCGACAGCACGCCGCCGCCGGCCGAGTGGAGCGGCAGCCACACCACCCGGTCGGGCATCGCGGTCACCTGGAGCGGCAGCCGCACGGATCCGGACGGGCCGGTCACCGCGAGCACGTCGCCGTCCTTGACGCCGGTCTCCGCGGCCGTGGCGGCCGAGAGCCGGGCGACGGCCCGGTGCCGGGTGCCCGCGAGGGCCTCGTCGCCGGCCTGGAGGCGGCCCTGGTCGAGCAGCATCCGGTGACCGGCCAGGACGGCCTCGCCCTCACCGGCGCGCGGCAGCGGCCGCGCCGTCTCGGACGGGTCGGCCGCCGCGGCGCCGTCCCAGGCACCGAGCCGGTCCATCTCGCGCCGTACGGACCGGAGATCCGGCAGGGCGAAATACACGTCCATGGCGTCGGCCAGCATGTGCAGTACGCGCGCGTCGGCGGGCTGGAGCGGGGTGGTCATCTGGTCGGGCTTCAGGGCGGCCTCGAACATCCGCACCCTGCCCTCCCAGTTGAGGAACGTGCCGGGCTTCTCGGCGACCGCGGCGACCGGCAGGACGACGTCCGCCCGCTCGGTGACCTCGCTCGGCCGCAGCTCCAGGGACACGACGAACGCCGCGTCGAGGGCTTCACGCGCGCGTGCCGGGTCCGGAAGGTCGGCGACCTCGACGCCGGCGACGAGCAGGGCGCCCAGCTCGCCGGTGACGGCGGCCTCCAGGATCTGGCCGGTGTCCCGCCCGTAGCGGTGCGGCAGTTCGCGCACGCCCCAGGCGGCGGCCGTCTCCTCGCGGGCGCGGGGATCCGTCGCGGGCCGCCCGCCGGGCAGCAGCGACGGCAGCGCGCCCGCCCACGCGGCGCCGCGTTCACCGGCACGGCGCGGGATCCACACCAGGCGGGCGCCGGTCGCGTTCGCGGCCCGTACGGCGGCGGTCAGGGCGCCGGGCACGGCCGCGAGCCGCTCGCCGACTACGAGGACGGCACCCTCCGCGCGCAGGGCCTCCGCCGCGGCGGCGCCCCGCTCGTCCAGGCCGGTGCCGGAGGCCAGGGCGTCCAGCCACTCGGTCTCGGTGCCGGGCGCGGCGGGCAGGAGCGTGCCGCCCGCCTTCTCCAGGCCCCGGGTGGCGTACGGGGCCAGGGCGTAGGTCCGCTGGCCGTGCTTGCGCCAGGCCTTGCGGAGCCGCAGGAAGACGCCGGGGGCCTCCTCCTCGGCCTCGATTCCGGCGAGCAGCACCGCCGGGGCCTTCTCCAGGGAGCTGTACGTGACCCCGGCGCCGTCCAGATCGACGCCGTGCCCGGCGACCCGGGCGGCCAGGAAGTCGGCCTCCTCGCTGCTGTGCACGCGCGCGCGGAAGTCGATGTCGTTGGTGTCGAGCGCCACGCGCGCGAACTTGGCGTAGGCGTACGCGTCCTCGACGGTGAGCCGCCCGCCGGTGAGGACGCCGGTGCGGCCCCTGACCAGGCCGCGGGCCGCGGCCTCCAGGGCCTCGGGCCAGGAGGCGGGCTCCAGGGTGCCGTCGGCGCCGCGGACCAGCGGCGTGGTGAGGCGGTCGCGCTGCTGGGCGTACCGGAACGCGAAGCGTCCCTTGTCGCACAGCCAGTCCTCGTTGACCTCCGGGTCGTTGGCGGCGAGCCGCCGCATGACCTTGCCGCGCCGGTGGTCGGTGCGGGTGGCGCAGCCGCCGGCGCAGTGCTCGCACACGGAAGGGCTGGAGACCAGGTCGAAGGGGCGGGAGCGGAATCGGTACGCCGCCGAGGTGAGCGCGCCGACCGGGCAGATCTGGATGGTGTTGCCGGAGAAGTACGACTGGAACGGGTCGTGGTTGCCGATGCCGACCTGCTGGAGCGCGCCCCGCTCCAGGAGCTCGATCATCGGGTCGCCGGCGATCTGCTGCGAGAAGCGGGTGCAGCGGGCGCACAGCACGCACCGCTCGCGGTCCAGGAGGACCTGCGTGGACAGGGGAATCGGCTTCTCGAACGTCCGCTTCCTGCCCTCGAAGCGGGAGTCGGCCTGTCCGTGCGAGACGGCCTGGTTCTGCAGGGGGCACTCGCCGCCCTTGTCGCAGACGGGGCAGTCCAGGGGGTGGTTGATGAGCAGCAGCTCCATCACACCGACCTGGGCCTTCTCGGCGACCTCGGAGGTGAGTTGAGTCTTCACGACCATGCCGTCCGTACAGGTGATCGTGCAGGAGGCCATGGGCTTGCGCTGGCCCTCGACCTCGACGATGCACTGCCGGCAGGCACCGGCCGGGTCGAGGAGGGGGTGGTCGCAGAACCGGGGGATCTCGATGCCGAGCTGTTCGGCGGCGCGGATGACGAGCGTCCCCTTGGGGACGGAGATCTCGGCGCCGTCGATGGTCAGCGTGACCAGATCCTCCGGCGGCACCGCCGGTCCCGCTCCTCCACCGGTGGAGGACGTGGTGACGGTCATGCGTTCACCTCCACGTGGTTGTCCGCCCAGGCGGTCGACTTGGCGGGGTCGAAGGGGCAGCCCTTGCCGGTGATGTGCTCCTCGTACTCGCCGCGGAAGTACTTCAGGGAGGAGAAGATCGGCGAGGCGGCGCCGTCGCCGAGGGCGCAGAACGACTTGCCGTTGATGTTGTCGGCGATGTCGGCGAGCTTGTCGAGGTCGGAGAGCTTGCCCTTGCCGGCCTCGATGTCGCGGAGCAACTGGACGAGCCAGTACGTGCCTTCGCGGCAGGGGGTGCACTTGCCGCAGGACTCGTGGGCGTAGAACTCGGTCCAGCGCGTGACGGCGCGGACGACACAGGTCGTCTCGTCGAAGCACTGGAGGGCCTTGGTGCCGAGCATGGAGCCGGCGGCGCCGACGCCCTCGTAGTCCAGGGGCACGTCGAGGTGTTCGTCGGTGAACATCGGCGTGGACGAGCCGCCGGGCGTCCAGAACTTCAGGCGGTGGCCGGGCCGCATGCCGCCGCTCATGTCGAGGAGCTGGCGCAGCGTGATGCCGAGGGGCGCCTCGTACTGGCCGGGGCCCGCGACATGGCCGCTGAGCGAGTAGAGCGTGAAGCCGGGGGACTTCTCGCTGCCCATCGACTTGAACCAGTCCTTGCCGCGGTTCATGATCGCGGGAACCGAGGCGATGGACTCGACGTTGTTCACCACAGTGGGGCACGCGTAGAGACCGGCGACCGCGGGGAAGGGGGGACGCAGCCGGGGCTGGCCACGACGGCCTTCGAGCGAGTCGAGCAGCGCGGTCTCCTCACCGCAGATGTACGCGCCCGCGCCCGCGTGCACGGTGAGTTCGAGGTCGAGTCCGCTGCCCAGGATGTTCTCGCCGAGGTAGCCCGCCGCGTACGCCTCGCGTACGGCCTCGTGCAGCCTGCGCAGTACGGGGACGACCTCGCCGCGCAGGTAGATGAAGGCGTGCGAGGACCTGATCGCGTAGCAGGCGATCACGATGCCCTCGATGAGGGAGTGCGGGTTGGCGAACAGGAGCGGGATGTCCTTGCAGGTCCCGGGTTCCGATTCGTCGGCGTTGACAACGAGATAGTGGGGTTTGCCGTCGCCCTGCGGAATGAACTGCCACTTCATTCCGGTGGGGAAGCCCGCGCCGCCGCGGCCGCGCAGGCCGGAGTCCTTGACGTACGCGATGACGTCGTCGGGCGTCATGGCGAGGGCCTTGCGCAGCCCTTCGTAGCCGTCGTGCCGCCGGTAGGTCTCCAGGGTCCAGGAGTGGGGCTGGTCCCAGAAGGCCGACAGGACCGGTGCGAGCAGCTTCTCGGGGCTGGTCTCCCCGATTTCGGGTGCCAAGGTCATCACTCCCCCTCGGTGTTCTCGTCGTGCGGGGTGCCGTCGTGTGGGGCGCTGTCCTGCGGGGTGCCGTCGTGCCGGGTGTCGCCGCCGGGAGCCTGGCCGCCGCCCTTGGTCTCGCCGCGCGGGTGGACGATGCGGGGCGGGAGGGCCTCGCCCTTGGCGAGCTTCAGGCCGATCAGCGATGCCGGGCCCGCGCCGCCGGTGGCCTCGACCGCGTCGGGGCGCGGGTCCGGGAAGCCGGCGAGGATGCGGGCGGTCTCCTTGAAGGTGCACAGCCGCGCGCCGCGGGTGGGCTCGACGGGGCGGCCGGCGCGCAGGTCGTCGACGAGCCGCTTGGCGGTCTCGGGCGTCTGGTTGTCGAAGAACTCCCAGTTGACCATCACGACCGGCGCGAAGTCGCAGGCGGCGTTGCACTCGATGTGTTCGAGGGTGACCTTGCCGTCGTCGGTGGTCTCCTGGTTGCCGACGCCGAGGTACTGCTTGAGTTCCTCGAAGATGGCGTCGCCGCCCATGACCGCGCAGAGCGTGTTGGTGCAGACGCCGACCTGGTAGTCGCCGCTCGGCTTGCGCCGGTACATGGTGTAGAAGGTGGCGACGGCGGTGACCTCGGCGGTGGTCAGGCCGAGTGTCTCGGCGCAGAACCGCATGCCGGTGCGGGTGACGTGGCCCTCCTCGGACTGCACGAGGTGCAGCAGCGGGAGCAGCGCGGAGCGCGAGTCGGGGTAGCGGGCGATGATCTCCTCGGCGTCCGCTGCGAGCCGGGCGCGTACGTCGGCGGGGTAGTCGGGGGCGGGGAGTTCGGGCATCCCAAGCTGGACGTCGGTCACCGGTCGACGCCTCCCATCACGGGGTCGATGGACGCGACGGCGACGATGACGTCGGCGATCATGCCGCCTTCGCACATCGCCGCCATGCTCTGCAGGTTGGTGAAGGACGGGTCGCGGAAGTGGACCCGGTAGGGGCGGGTGCCGCCGTCGGAGACGACGTGGGCGCCGAGTTCGCCCTTCGGGGACTCGACCGCGGCGTAGGCCTGTCCGGCGGGGACGCGGAAACCCTCGGTGACCAGCTTGAAGTGGTGGATCAGGGCCTCCATGGAGGTGCCCATGATCTTCTTGATGTGGTCGAGGGAGTTGCCGAGGCCGTCGGTGCCGAGGGCGAGCTGGGCGGGCCAGGCGATCTTCTTGTCGGCGACCATCACGGGGCCCTGCTTGAGCCGGTCCAGGCACTGCTCGACGATCCGCAGCGACTGGCGCATCTCCTCCAGGCGGATGAGGAAGCGCCCGTAGGAGTCGCAGGTGTCGGCGGTCGGGACGTCGAACTCGTAGGTCTCGTAGCCGCAGTACGGATCGGACTTGCGCAGGTCGTGCGGGAGGCCGGCGGCGCGCAGGATGGGTCCGGTGGCACCGAGGGCCATGCAGCCGGCCAGGTCCAGGTAGCCGATGTCCTGCATACGGGCCTTGAAGATGGGGTTGCCGGTGGCGAGCTTGTCGTACTCCGGCAGGTTCTTCCGCATCGTCTTGACGAACTCGCGGATCTGGTCGACGGCGCCGGGCGGCAGGTCCTGGGCGAGGCCGCCGGGGCGGATGAACGCGTGGTTCATGCGCAGGCCGGTGATCAGCTCGTACAGGTCCATGATCATCTCGCGGTCGCGGAAGCCGTAGATCATGATCGTGGTGGCGCCGAGCTCCATGCCGCCGGTGGCGATGGCCACGAGGTGCGAGGAGAGCCGGTTGAGCTCCATGAGCATGACGCGGATGACCGTGGCACGGTCGGGGATCTGGTCCTCGATGCCGAGCAGCTTCTCCACGCCCAGGCAGTACGCCGTCTCGTTGAAGAACGACGTCAGGTAGTCCATGCGCGTGACGAAGGTGGTGCCCTGCGTCCAGGTCCGGTATTCGAGGTTCTTCTCGATGCCGGTGTGGAGGTAGCCGATGCCGCAGCGGGCCTCGGTGACGGTCTCGCCGTCGATCTCCAGGATGAGCCGGAGCACGCCGTGCGTGGACGGGTGCTGGGGGCCCATGTTGACGACGATCCGCTCGTCGTCGGCCTTGGTGGCGGACTCGACGACCTCGTCCCAGTCGCCGCCGGTGACGGTGTAGACGGTGCCCTCGGTGGTCTCGCGGGCCTCCGCCTCGGGGGCCTCGGCGGGCCGGGGGGCGTGCGGGGTTGCCTTGGGGCTGGTCACGAGTACGACCTCCGCTGGTCCGGAGCCGGGATCTGGGCGCCCTTGTATTCGACGGGGATGCCGCCGAGGGGGTAGTCCTTGCGCTGCGGGAAGCCCTGCCAGTCGTCCGGCATCATGATCCGGGTGAGGGCGGGGTGCCCGTCGAAGATCAGGCCGAAGAAGTCGTACGTCTCGCGCTCGTGCCAGTCGTTGGTCGGGTAGACGGCGACGAGCGACGGGACGTGCGGGTCGCTGTCCGGGGCGCTGACTTCGAGGCGGAGGCGCCGGCCGTGGGTGAGCGAGCGCAGGTGGTAGACGGCGTGCAGTTCGCGGCCCTTGTCGCCGGGGTAGTGGACGCCGCTGACGCCCATGCAGAGCTCGAAGCGCAGGGCGGGGTCGTCGCGCAGGGTGCGGGCGACCCGTACGAGGTGTTCGCGGGCGATGTGGAAGGTCAGCTCATCCCGGTCGACGACCGTCTTCTCGATGGCGTTCTCGGGGACGAGGCCCTGTTCCTCCAGGGCGCCTTCCAGTTCGTCGGCGACCTCGTCGAAGTAGCCTCCGTACGGGCGCGTGGCCGGGCCGGGGAGGCGGATCGAGCGGACGAGGCCGCCGTATCCGGAGGTGTCGCCGCCGTTCTCGGCGCCGAACATGCCGCGCTGGACGCGGATCTCCTCGCCGTGCTCGCCGCGCTGTCCCGGCAGGTTCTGCGTGCTGAGGTCCTTCTCGGGGTTCGGCGCGTGCGCCGCTTCCGGCTCGCGCGACCGGTCGGCCCGGTCGGGCTGGTTCGGCTGGTTCGGCTGGTCGGTCACCGCAGCAGCCCCTTCATCTCGATCGTGGGGAGCGCCTTGAGCGCCGCTTCCTCCGCCTCGCGGGCCGCCTCCCGCGCGTTGACGCCGAGCTTGGACGACTGGATCTTCTGGTGGAGCTTGATGATCGCGTCCAGCAGCATCTCGGGGCGTGGCGGGCAGCCGGGCAGATAGATGTCCACGGGGACGACGTGGTCGACGCCCTGCACGACCGCGTAGTTGTTGAACATGCCGCCCGACGACGCGCAGACGCCCATGGAGATCACCCACTTCGGGTTGGGCATCTGGTCGTAGACCTGGCGCAGGACCGGGGCCATCTTCTGGCTCACCCGGCCGGCCACGATCATCAGGTCGGCCTGGCGCGGCGAGCCCCGGAAGACCTCCATGCCGAAGCGGGCCATGTCGTAGCGGCCGGCGCCGGTGGTCATCATCTCGATCGCGCAGCAGGCGAGGCCGAAGGTCGCGGGGAAGACGGACGCCTTGCGCACCCATCCCGCGGCCTGTTCGACCGTCGTCAGCAGAAATCCGCTCGGCAGCTTCTCTTCGAGTCCCATGAGTGTGCCCTTCAGCCCCTCAGTAGCCCCTCAGTCCCATTCCAGGCCGCCGCGCCGCCATACGTACGCGTAGGCGACGAAGACCGTGAGCACGAAGAGCAGCATCTCCACGAGCCCGAAAAGCCCCAGCGCGTCGAAGGTGACGGCCCAGGGGTAGAGGAAGACGATCTCGATGTCGAAGACGATGAAGAGCATCGCCGTCAGGTAGTACTTGATGGGAAAGCGGCCGCCTCCGGCCGGCGTGGGTGTCGGCTCGATGCCGCACTCGTACGCCTCGAGCTTGGCCCGGTTGTACCTCTTGGGGCCGATGAGCGTGGCCATGACCACGGAGAAGATCGCAAACGCTGCCCCGAGGGCGCCGAGCACGAGGATGGGCGTGTACGCATTCACGCTCCTCGCTCCTTCCAGTCGTCCTTGACCGTTGGACCGCACCGGGCATCCGTCTCGCCGCCTCGGAAGATCCCGGGCAATCCGGGAAGATCGCTTACATGTGAGGCAGTTCACAAGCCCGACTGCAACGCATCCTATGCCCGTCGATCTGTGATCTGCGACACGGGGTACGTCAACGCCTTTGTGATCTCCACCACCTGGCGAAGGATCATGAATTCGGATGAACGGTGATCTTCACACCAGGCGTGGTCGAGTGGCGACGATACGTGACATCAGTGCCGGTCATCGCTGGTCGGAGGGGTTGGCGCCTATCAAAGGATTCCCCGTACAGGCAAATTCGCCATGGACACCCGTGAGTGATAAAGGGAGTCACCCCACCCGTGCGGGGGGCCGGTCCGTACGGAGGTGGACGCGGCACCGGACGCGTGCACACGTTCACGAGCCGCACCTGCCGCCGGCAGTTGCCGTTCTGTGACCTGCGCCACGCCCGACGGGGCGTCAGGAGAACGGGGCTTGGCCATCAGTGTGAAGCGATGGTAAGCGTGCGGCAATTCGGACGTTTCACGGAAAGACTGTGCCCACAGGGCTGATCACACCAGCCTGAAATGTCCGTTACGGCGTCAATAAAGGCCCCTGGGAAGCGGATTAGGCCGTTCCGTACGTAACTGTGGCGCAACACACGTTTCTTGATGGGAACCTGGGCGCCCTGATAGCGGTTGTTCTCATGTCCCACACCGCTCACATACCCAGCCACCGGAAGCCCCGCCGCAGCTCGTCGAAGCTCGCGCTGCGCGCCGGAGTTGCCGGTGGCGTCCTCAGCACCATCGCGGTGGCCGCGTCGCCGGCTCAGGCCGAGCCGGTGACCGAGACCATCGAGATGCCCACGCTCACGAACGTGGACCTCTCCGGGGCGCTGTCCAGCGCCGTGGCCGCCTCCGCCGAGGCGACCGAGCAGGACGCCCTCGCCCAGGAGCTCCGGGCGCAGGAGGACGCGGCTGCCGCCAAGGCGGCGAAGGACGCCAAGAAGGCCAAGGCCGAGGCGGACCGCAAGGCCGAGGCCGAGCGCAAGGCCAAGGAGGCCCGCGAGGCCGAGGAGCGGGCCCGCGCCGAGGCCCGGGAGCGCGCCTCCCGCACCGCCGAGCGCACCACGCTCTCCGCGTCCACTGGCGACAGCGACTCCGGCTCGTCGAGCAGCTCGGCCGGCTCCAGCTCCAGCTCGTCGCAGGCGACCGGCTCCGCCGCCGCCATCGTGAACTTCGCGCGCGCCCAGGTCGGCGACGCGTACGTCATGGGCGCCACCGGCCCCAACGCCTGGGACTGCTCCGGTCTCGTCCAGGCCGCCTACCGCCAGGCCGGCATCGACCTGCCGCGCGTCTCGGGCTCCCAGTCCAGCATGGGCCGCTCCGTCTCGCTGGACGCCCTCCAGCCGGGCGACATCCTCTACTGGGGCAGCCGCAGCGGCTCGTACCACGTGGCGATCTACGTGGGCGGCGGCAACTTCGTCGGCGCGCAGAACCCCAGCACCGGAGTCGTCGAGCGGTCGCTCGACTACGACCGGCCGTCGGGCGCGGTCCGTATCCTCTGACACCCCACATGGCATGAAGGGCCGGCGCTCCCCCGCTCGGGGTGGGAGCGCCGGCCCTCGGTGTCGTACGGCGGCCGCGCGACAGCCGTCAGGCGTCAGGCGTCAGGCCTTCGGGGCCACCTTCGACAGGCCGTTGATGATCCGGTCCATCGCGTCGCCGCCCGTCGGGTCGGTGAGGTTGGCCAGCATCTTCAGCGTGAACTTCATCAGCACCGGGTGCGTCAGACCGCGCTGCGTCGCGATCTTCATGACCTTCGGGTTGCCGATGAGCTTCACAAACGCGCGGCCCAGCGTGTAGTAGCCGCCGTAGGTCTCCTTGAGGACCTTCGGGTAGTTGTGCAGCGCCAGCTCCCGCTGCGCCGGGGTCGCGCGGGCGTGCGCCTGCACGATCACGTCGGCCGCGAGCTGCCCGGACTCCATGGCGTACGCGATGCCCTCGCCGTTGAACGGGTTGACCAGGCCGCCCGCGTCACCGACGAGCAGCAGGCCGCGCGTGTAGTGCGGCTGCCGGTTGAACGCCATCGGCAGGGCCGCGCCGCGGATCGGCGTCGTCATGTTGTCCGGCGTGTAGCCCCAGTCCTCCGGCATCGACGCGCACCACGCCTTCAGCACCTCGCGCCAGTCCAGCTCGCGGAACGCGGAGGACGAGTTGAGGATGCCGAGACCGACGTTGGACGTGCCGTCGCCCATGCCGAAGATCCAGCCGTAGCCGGGCAGCAGCCGGTCCTGCGGGCCGCGCCTGTCCCACAGCTCCAGCCACGACTCCAGGTAGTCGTCGTCGTGGCGGGGCGAGGTGAAGTACGTACGGACGGCGACGCCCATCGGACGGTCCTCGCGCCGGTGCAGCCCCATCGCCAGGGACAGCCGCGTCGAGTTGCCGTCGGCGGCGACCACCAGCGGGGCGTGGAAGGTGACCGGCGTCTTCTCCTCGCCCAGCTTGGCGTGGACGCCGGTGATCCGCCCCGTACGGTCGTCGACGACCGGCGCGCCGACGTTGCACCGCTCGTACAGCCGGGCGCCGGCCTTCTGCGCCTGCCGGGCGAGCTGCTCGTCGAAGTCGTCGCGCTTGCGGACCAGTCCGTAGTCCGGGTACGAGGCGAGCTCGGGCCAGTCGAGCTGGAGGCGGACGCCGCCGCCGATGATGCGCAGGCCCTTGTTGCGCAGCCAGCCGGCCTCCTCGGAGATGTCGATGCCCATGGCCACGAGCTGCTTGGTGGCGCGGGGCGTCAGGCCGTCGCCGCAGACCTTCTCGCGGGGGAACGCGGTCTTTTCGAGGAGCAGGACGTCGAGCCCCGCCTTGGCGAGGTAGTACGCGGTGGTGGAGCCGGCCGGGCCCGCCCCGACGACGATCACATCCGCGGTGCGTTCGGTGTGTTCGGTGAGGGACTCGGTCACGGCTGATTCTCCCGAGGCGCGAAATGACGTGCCGAAAGCACAGGACACGGGCAGTCTATGGGGACCCGGCGTCCCCGACCCGAAAGGGCCTCCCTCGATGACCGAGCTGCTCCGCGTTCCCGACCGGCCCGTCGACGGGCCGGTGTTCACGCTGCGGGTGCCGACGGAGGAGGACGCGTACGCCTGGCACCGGGTGTTCGACGACCCGGAGGTCATGGAGTTCCACGGCGGCCGGCCCGCCGAGCTGTCCGTCTACCAGGAGTTCACCGCCCGGCAGCGCCGCCACGACGCCGAGCTCGGCTTCTGCCTCTGGACGCTGCTCGACGACTCCGGCGAGGTCGTCGGCTTCACCGGCGCGCAGCCGTGGCCGCACCCGTGGGGCCCGGTCGGCGCCGTCGAGATCGGCTGGCGGCTGGGGCGCCGCGCGTGGGGCAAGGGGTACGCGACGGCCGCCGCCCGCACCACGCTGGAGCGGGTACGGGCGGCGGGCGTCGAGCGGGTGGTGGCGATGGTGCTTGCCGGCAACGAACGGTCGGTCGCGGTGACGCGGCGCCTCGGCATGCGCCTGGAGGAGACGCTCCCGCTGCCGGGGCACGAGGAGCGGTACGCGCACCGGTTCGGCCTGGAGCTGTAGCAGTGGGCTACAGCGCCTTGACGCCGCGGTGCAGCGCGACGATCCCGCCCGACAGGTTCCGCCACGCCACCTTCGACCAGCCGGCCTTCTGGAGCAGGGCGGCCAGTTCGCGCTGCCCGGGCCAGGTCTGGATGGACTCGGCGAGGTAGACGTACGCCTCCGGGTTGGAGGAGACGGCGCGCGCGACCGGCGGCAGCGCACGCATCAGGTACTCCTCGTACACCTTCCGGAACGGCTCCCACGTCGGGTGCGAGAACTCGCAGATGACCACGCGCCCGCCCGGCTTCGTCACGCGGTACAGCTCGCGCAGCGCCGCGTCCGTGTCGTGGACGTTGCGCAGCCCGAAGGAGATGGTCACGGCGTCGAAGACCCCGTCCCGGAACGGCAGGTTCATCGCGTCGCCGGCCGTCAGCGGCAGCCAGGCGTGGCGCTTCTTGCCCTCCTGGAGCATGCCGAGGGAGAAGTCGCACGGCACGACGTACGCCCCGGTCTCCGCGAACGGCAGGGACGACGTGCCGGTGCCCGCCGCGAGGTCGAGGACCTTCTGCCCGGGCCTGGCGTCGACGGCCCTGGCCACCTCCTTGCGCCAGCGGCGGTCCTGGAACAGGGACAGGACGTCGTTGGTGAGGTCGTAGTTCGCCGCGACACGATCGAACATCGAGGCGACGTCGTGCGGCTGCTTGTCCAGCGTTGCTCGGGTCACGCAGCCCATTCAAGCAGGCGGCCCCGGGCGTCCCGGCGGACGCCCGGCCGTCGGGGCGTCGGGGCGCGCCCGCGCCTCCTACAGGTGCCGTGCGAAGAACGACAGGACCTGGCCGCGCACCAGCCGCACCGCTCGCTCGGGCGGCAGCGTCCCGACGAGCGTCGCCCGGCCGGCGGGGCTCATCAGGCCCGCGGCCTCCAGGCCGGGGGCGAGCGCGGCGTAGTCGGTGAAGACGTGGTGCGTGGCGCCTTCGATCCGCCGCCGGTGCGTGTGGCGGTGGGGCTTCGCGAGCAGGGGCGCCCACGAGCGCTCCACCGCCTCCCGGTGGGGGAAGCCGTCGGTGCTCAGCAGGAGCAGGGGCCTGTCGACGCCGTCGCGGGCGACCGGGAACGGTTCGCCGGGGCGGCCGGGGGCGGTGGGCGGGTGGTCCAGGTAGCCCTCCATCGTGATCGCCGCGCGCACGCGCCGGTCCTCGTACAGCGCCTGCGCCGCCGCCGTGCCCCCGGCGGAGTGCCCGTACACACCGACGCGGCCCGGGTCGAGCGCCCGGCCGAGACCGCGGGGCAGGGCGGGGTGCGGACGGCCGGGACCGTGGCCGAGGAGGCTGTCGAGTACGAAGCGGAGGTCCGCGACCCGTGTGTCGATGGCCGTGCGGAAGACCGGCGGGTCCTGCCGCGGATCGCCGATGAGGGCGGTGGGCCGCACGGTCCTGTCGCGGTACGGAGTCGTGCCGGGGAACTCGACCTCGCTGGCGTCGCCGGGGTGGTCCACGGTCACGACCACATACCCATGGCCGGCCGCCTCCTCGGCGGTCACCGTGCCGAGGTTGCGCGAGTCCCCGCCGCCGGGGCTGTACAGCAGCACCGGCCACCGCCGCTGCCCGGGCGGCGGCAGTACGGGCGCGTCGAGGCGGGCGTGCGTGAGCGTCGCCGCCCAGTCCACACCGGCCTTCGGCAACTGCGGGTGCAGGTACTGCGGCACGAACCCGGCGAACGCGCGCGCCGCGCCCTCGGTCATGTGCGGCGCGAGCGGCCGGGTGCGGGCGGCCCGGGGGACGGCCGGGTAGAAGACGGTGGCCATCAGCTCCCGTACCGGAACGCCGGCGTCCCAGGGGTCGCGCCGCGCGCGGTCGACCAGGTACAGGGCGGTGACCCCGATGCCGTACGGGCCGGTCGGCGCGGGCAGCCGGGGCGTGAAGCGGGGCGTGAAGCGGGGCGTGAAGCGTTCGGCTGCGCGGGCGGCCGTCCCGCCGCCTCCCGCACCGAGTGTCAGGCCGGCGGCCAGTGCGGCTCCTGCCGTGATGACGGTCCGTCGGTGCACGTCGTGGCTCCCCTCGGGTCATGTGCCCTCCGGCGGTCCGGAGGGCGGGCATGCCCGGATGCTGCCGGGGGAGCCGGGACGCGAGCGAGGCTTGAGGGCGTACCCGAAAGGCTTGCGTGAAGCGGGCCGCACGGCTAGACGAGGCCGGCTGAGCGAGGACGGCGACACGAGGACGGCACACGGGGACGGCACACGGGGACGGCTGCACGCGCGCGTGGCCGCGCGGCTACACCCCCCGGTACACCAGCCGCCCGCCCAGCACGGTGGCGACGCAGCAGCCGGCGCCCCGCTCCCGCAGCGCGGCCTCGTCGGGCGCGTCGAACGCGGCCAGGTCGGCGGGCGCGCCCGCCTCCAGCGCGGTGTGCACGGCCCCGGCCAGGTCCCACCCCTCCACGAGCGGGTCGAGGCTCGGCCCGGACACGAGTATCCCCGGGGCCCCGACCGCCGACACGACACGCAGCCCCGACCGCCGTACGGCGGGCAGCATCGGCTCAGGGAACGGCCCGGCCACCGCCGTCGAACCGTGCGCGAGCATCCGCTGCAGCCCGCGCCGCACGCTCCCTGCCCAGTCGACCGCCTCCGGGTCGCCGAGCGCCTCAGCCGGTACGGGTTCGGTGCCGAGGACGTCCGCCTCCCTCGGGTCCGGGTGGTAGAGCCGGGTGAGCAGCCAGCGGCCGTGCCACTGGCGCAGCCCGGGCGTGAGCAGCCCCGGCCAGCGCCGGACCCGCGCCCTCGGATGGACGGCGGCCAGCTCCTCGTACGGGCCGACGGCGGCGATCCGGTCGCGCTCGACCAGCACGGCGCCGCCGGGCAGCGGGCGGGCGGCGACGGGCAGGACCAGGGGCGCGGTGTGAAGGGTCAGCACAAGGACGTATCCCGGCCGCGTCAGTTCGCGTCGAGCAGCTTCAGCTCGGGGTGGGCGGTGCCGCCGTCGATGGCCGTGGACGAGATGTGCGAGGCCACGCGCTCGTCGACCGGGTCGTCCGCCGGGTCGTCGTGCACGACGATGTGCTCGTACGTCGTGGTCCGCTGCGCCGGAACACGCCCCGACTTGCGGATCAGGTCGATGATCTCCAGCCGGTTGGAGCGGTGCTTGGCGCCCGCCGACGAGACGACGTTCTCCTCCAGCATGATCGAGCCGAGGTCGTCGGCGCCGTAGTGCAGCGAGAGCTGGCCGATCTCCTTGCCGGTGGTCAGCCAGGAGCCCTGGATGTGGGCGACGTTGTCGAGGAAGAGCCGCGCGATGGCGATCATGCGCAGGTACTCGAAGATGGTGGCCTGCGTCCGGCCCTTCAGGTGGTTGTTCTCGGGCTGGTACGTGTACGGGATGAACGCGCGGAAGCCGCCCGTCCGGTCCTGCACGTCACGGATCATGCGCAGGTGCTCGATGCGCTCGGCGTTGGTCTCGCCGGTGCCCATGAGCATGGTGGACGTCGACTCGACGCCGAGGCCGTGCGCGATCTCCATGATCTCCAGCCAGCGCTCACCGGACTCCTTGAGCGGGGCGATGGCCCTGCGCGGCCGCGCGGGCAGCAGCTCGGCGCCGGCGCCCGCGAAGGAGTCGAGCCCGGCGGCGTGGATGCGCCGGATCGCCTCCTCGACCGACACCTTGGAGATCCGCGCCATGTGCTCGACCTCGGACGCGCCGAGGGAGTGGATGACGAGCTGCGGGAAGGCTTCCTTGATGGCCGAGAAGTGCTTCTCGTAGTACTCGACGCCGTAGTCGGGGTGGTGGCCGCCCTGGAACATGATCTGCGTGCCGCCCAGTTCGACGGTCTCGGCGCAGCGCCGCAGGATGTCGTCGAGGTCGCGCGTCCAGCCCTTGGCGGTGTCCTTGGGCGGGGCGTAGAAGGCGCAGAACTTGCACGCCGTCACGCACACGTTGGTGTAGTTGATGTTGCGCTCGATGATGTACGTCGCGATGTGCTCCGTACCGGCGTAGCGGCGGCGCCGTACGGCGTCGGCGGCCGCGCCGAGGGCGTGCAGGGGCGCCGAGCGGTACAGGTCGAGCGCCTCGTCGGGAGTGATCCGCCCACCGGCGGCGGCGCGGTCGAGAACGGACTGGAGGTCGGCCTTCTCGGTCACCGGGTGCGTACCTTTCGGCGGGGTCTGGACGGACTGGGCAAGCCTACGCCAGGGCGTTCGCCGCTATTTCTGGCGGTCCAGGGTGGCGCGGGGTTTGCCGGCGGCGGCGTCGTCGGAGGTGTAGAGGAGCTTGCCGTCCTTAAGGGTGAGCGTCACGGTGTGGGTGCCGCCGGTGCAGACGTTGGTGGACCTGTCGCTCGCCGAACCCTCGGTGACGAGCGTGTCGGCGGTGGCGCTGCGGAGGACGAGGACGTCCTCGCAGATGAACCGGCCCGTGATGTCGTGCTGGGCAACCGTGCCGATCTGGTCCTTGGGCTTCCCGCCCTTGATCACCACGGTGAACGTGCCCGCGGGGATGTCGAAGAGACCGGAGGCCGTTACCTGTCCCTTCCACGTCCCGACGAACGCCTTGGGTACGGCCCCGGGCTCGGCCGCGCCGTCCGCCGGGCCTGACGTGGCAGTGCCGGGGGCCGAGGCACTGGGCTTGGGCTCGGCCAGGTTGTCGCTGTCGCCGCCTCCGGCGCCCGGGAGCAGGTCGAAGAGGACAGCGCCGCCCACGGCCACGGCCGCGAGGGCACCCGCGGCGGCGAGGGCGATCGTGCAGCTCACCCGGCGGCCGCCGCGCGGCCCGGCGGGCTCCGCGCTGGTGGTGACGGAGAGGGAGACGGGCGGGGTACGGGGCGGAGGCACCGCGTCCATGGTCGGCAGATGCGCGACGGGCGGAGCGCCCGGCGGAGGCCCGCCCGGCGCGGCCCCCGCCGACACGGCTCCCGCCGGAGGCCGCCCGGGGACCGGCGGCGCGACCGCCGGGCTGCTGAACGGCACGGGCCCGGACACCGCCGACGGGTCCGCGGCCGCGGGCTCCAGGTCCAGGAGCCGTACGGCGGCCCGGCTGACGTCCTCCACGACGGCGCCCGGCAGCCACCCGGCCGCCACCAGCGCGGCCGCCCCGCCGGGGGCGAGCGCCCGGGCCAGCTCCCCCGGCTCGGGGCGGGCCGCCGGGTCCTTGACCAGGCACGCGGCGACCAGGTCCCGCAGCTCACCGGTCAGTGCCGGGTCCAGCTCGGGCTCCTCGTGGACGACCTTGTACAGCAGCGCCGCCGACGAGTCCCCGGAGAACGGCGCCGTCGCGGTCGCCGCGAACGCCAGGACCGCGCCCAGCGAGAACACGTCGGCCGCGCCGGACACGCCCTGCCCGCCGGCCTTGCCGAGGATCTGCTCGGGCGACATGTAGCCGGGCGACCCGACGGACACGCCCGTGGAGGTGAGCGACGCGGTGCCGTGCGTGGCGCGGGCGATGCCGAAGTCGATGAGCCGGGGCCCGTCGAGGGCGAGCAGCACGTTCGACGGCTTGACGTCCCGGTGGACGAGCCCGAGCGCGTGTACGGCTCCGAGCGCCTCGGCCAGTCCGGCGCCCAACGCCCGTACGGAGCGCTCGGGCAGGGGCCCGTGGGCGGTGACGGCCTGCGTGAGCGAGGGCCCGGCGACGTACCCGGTGGCCACCCACGGGACGGCGGCCTCGGGGTCGGCCTCCAGGACGGGCGCGGTCCACCGGCCGCCGACCCGGCGGGCCGACTCGACCTCGCGGCGGAACCGCGCCCGGAACTCCTCGTCCAGCGCGAAGTGCGGGTGCACGACCTTCACGGCCACGGTGCGGCCGCCCTCGTTGCGGGCCAGGTAGACGCGGCCCATGCCGCCGGACCCCAGCCTGCCGAGCAGCCGGTAGGGGCCGATCACCCGTGGTTCGTCCGCCTCCAACGGCTGCATGCGCTCGCGCTCCCCCGATCCGTACGACTCCGTACGACTCCGTACGACGTGACGGCCACGACGGCCGACCCTGCCGACAGCAGCGTAGAGGCCGCGAGTCGACGCCATCACGGCGATTCCCCACACCGAACAGCCAACCGTTACGGGCATTCCGCCATCTACCTGGCCGTAATCACACCCCCGCCCTGTCCGACCTCCCCTGTCCGACCTCCCCTCTCCTCTCATCTCATCTCGCAATCCGGAGTGCTCCATGAAACGTCCGCTCAAGGCACTCGTGGCCGCCGCCGTCCTCGGCTCCCTCGCCCTGGCCACGGGCTGCTCGGGCGAACCGGTCTCCTTCGACACACCGCCGGCCGCAGCCGCGTCGGCGGACGGCGGCAAGGCGACAGGCGGCAGCAGCAGCGGCAGCGGCGACAAGGCGGCCGACGAGGCCGCGGCGAAGACCCTGATGCCGACGGGCCCGAAGGCCGAGTTCACGACGCAGAACACCGTCGACGACGGCACGAAGATCGGTGTCACGACCCTCGAAGGAAAGAAGTCCGGTTTCACGGGCAAGGTCTGGGTCTGGGCCCCACCGCAGTATTTCGACCCGAAGTACGCGAACAGCGGCTTCCCCGTGCTGATCGCGCTGCCGGGCGGCAACGGCTATCCGAAGAATTACTGGATGGGCACCGACCTCAAGCTGCAGAGCAGCATCAGCAAGTGGTCGAAGGAGGGCAAGAGCCTTCCGTTCATCGTCGTGATGCCCGTCCTGAATCCGGACGACAAGTACTACTACGACGGCAGTGACATCCCGGGGCAGCAGAAGATGGGCACCTGGATGACGGAGGATGTTCCCGATTTCGTCAGGGCGAATTTCCGTACGTTCAAGTCTCGTGACGGCTGGGCGTTCATGGGCTCGTCGTCGGGCGCGTTCGTCGGCCTGAAGTCCGTGCTGAAGCACCCGGACAAGTTCAAGGCGGTGATCGCGTCAGGTCCTGACACGGTGCCGGACTCGCCGCTGTGGGCGGGACATGAGGCGGAGAAGGCCGCGAACAACCCGGAGAAGCTGGCGAAGGCGCTGTCGGCGCAGCCGGCGGACCCGGAGAAGGACGTGTACCTGGCGTTCCAGATCGGCACGAAGGAGTCGGGCCTGAACAACCTCCGGAACTTCATCAAGAACTACGGCAAGGGCCCGGTGAAGACGCGCCTGGAGGTCATCCAGGACGGCGAGCACAACGCGAAGACGTATGTGAAGGGCATGGGCGACGGCTCGATCCAGTGGATCAGCGAGCACATGCAGGCCCCGATACCCGCGTCGTAACAGGCCTTACCGCTGGGGGCGGCCGAGCAGCTCGACCCGTACGTCGGCCGGGAACCCGGTCGTCGGCCCGGTCCTGCGGGCGAACTCCCGTACGCCGGCGAGCTGCTCGGGCCCGAAGCGGAAGTCGAGGGTGGTGAAGTAACGCTCCAGCAGGGCCGCGTCGAAGGACTCCCAGCGTGAGGCCTGCTCGGCGACCTTGGCGACCTCCTCCAGGGAGAGGTCCCGCGAGGCGAGGAAGGCCTCGTGCACCTTCTGCACGACGAGTGGCTCCCGGGCCAGGTAGTCGCGCCGTACGGCCCACACGGCGAACACGAACGGCAGCCCGGTCCAGTCCTTCCACATGAGCCCGAGGTCGTGGACGTCGAGGCCGAGGCGGGGCGCGTCGTGCAGGGAGGCGCGCAGGGCGGCGTCGCCGATGAGGACGGCCGCGTCGGCCTCCTGCATCATCACGCCGAGGTCGGGCGGACACGTGTAGTAGTCGGGGGCGACGCCGTACCGCTCGGCGAGCAGGAGCTGGGCGAGCCGTACGGAGGTACGAGAGGTGGACCCGAGAGCGACCCGGGCGCCGTCGAGCTGCTCCAGCGGCCGCTGCGAGACGATCACGCAGGACATGACGGCCCCGTCACACCCGACGGCGAGATCAGGAAAGGCGACGAGGCTGTCGGCGTGCCGCAGGTACTCGACGAGGGTGACCGGCCCGATGTCGAGATCACCGGCGACGAGCTGCTCGCTGAGCCGCTCGGGCGTGTCCTTGGTGAGCTCCAGGTCGAGCAGGGTCCCGGTGCGGGCGAGTCCCCAGTAGAGGGGCAGGCAGTTCAGGAACTGGATGTGCCCGACGCGAGGCCGGTTCCGCCGCGAAATGTCCACGTGCATGTCCACACGGCGAGGCTAGCCCCAGCCGCACGCCCGCCGTCTCACAGGGTGGTCATACGGCCCCACCTGCGGTTCAAACATCCGGGTGACACCACGATGGAGTGATCTTTCCCTCTACCCATGCCCGCACGCTGCGTGCTAGGCTCAACGCAAGTTGCAGTTTGGTTTCCCTTGCAGTACAGAGCCTGCGGAGCATGTGACCCGCAGGCTTTTGTAGTTTTCAGACTTGTTTGCAGGTTCTGGAGCAGGGCAACCCTTTGGCCCAAGGAGGGCTTATGGCTACCGGAACCGTCAAGTGGTTCAACGCTGAAAAGGGCTTCGGCTTCATCGCCCAGGACGGCGGCGGCCCGGATGTCTTCGTTCACTACTCCGCGATCAACGCGACCGGCTTCCGCTCCCTCGAGGAGAACCAGGTCGTGAACTTCGACGTCACGCAGGGCCCGAAGGGCCCGCAGGCGGAGAACGTCACCCCCGCCTGACGTCCTTTGTGACGTGAGACGGGCGGTCGTGATCGCCCCGACTTAGCAGTACCAAGGAGCCCCGTTCCCGCTGTGCGGAAACGGGGCTCCTGCCTGTCTGCCTGTCCAGGGCCCGCCCGTTCTCCGTACGCTGAGGCCATGACCGAACGGAAACCCCCTGGGATCAACTTCGAGTCATGGGTCGACAAACAGATCCGTGAGGCGACGGAACGCGGCGACTTCCAGAACCTGGCCGGCCTGGGCAAGCCCCTCCCCGACGACTCCGCCCCGTACGACGAGCTGTGGTGGGTCAAGGGCAAGATGAACCGCGAGGGCCTCTCCGCCCTGCCCCCGACGCTGGCCCTCCGCAAGGAGGCGGAGGACGCGCTGGAGGCGGTGGGCAAGGCGGCGTCGGAGGCCCAGGTGCGCCGCATCGTGGCGGAGATCAACGAAAAGATCACCGCGGCCATCCACCGCCCACCCCCGGGCCCGCCCCTGAACCTGAAGCCCTTCGAGGTGGAGGAGCTGCTGGCCGACTGGCGCAGGGCGCGCGACGAGCGTCAGGCGTAGCGGGGCAGGTCGCGGGTGGAGATCGTCCACTCGGCGATGGTGACGTCCTCCCCGTAGAGGAAGTCCTGGCGGGTCGCGTAGCGCGGCCCTTCCGGGGTCGGGTGGATGTCCGAGAACACGGCCCCGGAACCGGTACGGGGGTCGAAGATCGCGTACACGGGGATCCCGAGCAGCGGGTAGTCGCGGAGCTTGCCGATCCAGTCGTTGTCCGGGTTGGATCGGGAGACGACCTCGATGGCGGCGATGAGGGTACGGGGATCGAAGGACCCCTCGATCTCCATGTCCGCCCACGCGATCACGACCACGTCGGGGTGCCTGAGAATGCCTTCCGGCTCGTCTTCGACATCAGGCGTACCGGTGTGGGCGAGCAAGTGCTCCGGCATGACCCTCTCCATGCGCCGGCTGACCTGGGCTGCGGTCAGCTCATGCGGGCCCCCGGGGGAGATCATGTCGTGCACGATCCCTTCCTTGGTGATCTCCAGCTTTCCCGGAACGCGGTCCTGCGTCCGCTCGACGGCGTCGCGCATGGCCTGGTAGAGGAATGCGTCACGCCGCGCGTCGTCCGGGGCGATGGTCATGGCGCTCGCTCCTTGTCAGAGGGGCTGTGGGGCCGATGGAGTCACCTCGTTCATGCTAGGCCGCGACGGGGCGGCAGTCGCGGCAGCGGCCGGGTGCGGGGGCGCGGAAGGCGCGGTCGCAGTCCTCGCAGGTCTGGAGCGGGGCGGGCCGGTCGGCGGCGGGCTCGTCGGGCAGGGGCGGCGGGATGAGCGCGGCGAGCCGGTGGCCGAGGAAGGCGGCGGGGTGGGCGATCTGCTCGGGTAACCCGGCGGTGAGGGCCTGCCGTACGGCGTCGGGGCGGGCGTCCCGCTCCAGCCAGGCGGCGACGGCGGGGGCGAGCCGCTGGACGTCCGGTTCGGCCAGGAGGAGGCGCGGGTGGTCGCGCCGCAGCCCGGCGAGGAGCGCGGTGGCGGCCTGGAGGCGACCGGGCTCGGGGTCGCGGGGCGCGGGGAGGGCGGCCTTGGGCTTGGGCGCGGGCTTGG
>NZ_JABWDV010000402.1 GCF_013362995.1 Streptomyces sp. TRM64462
GGGGCCGGGCCCGCCGCCAGGAAGGCCGAGGCGGTCATCACCATCAGGTCCACGTACAGGCCCGCCAGCATCAGCAGGTCGTCGCGCCGCCAGCCGCGCGACTCCGGCAGGCGGGCCAGTTCGTCGGCCACCTCGCTCGCGAAGCGGTCCAGTTGGCCGCCGATCGCGTCCCGCACCGCCCGTACGCCGCCGTGCCGTTCGCGGACCAGGAACCGCACGTGCGCCGGGAAGTCCCGTACGAGCGCGGCGATCAGCTCCACCGTCCCCGCGATCCGCTCCTCGCTGCCCCCGGTCGTCGCGAGCGTCGTACGGATCGGGCCGTGCAGGCTGCCCAGCGTCTCGTCCACCAGCGCGACGCCGAGGTCCGCCGTGTCACGGAAGTGCCGGTAGAACGCGGTCGGCGCGATCCCCACCGCGCGTGTCACCTCCCGCAGGCCCAGGCTGCTGAGGCTCTGGTCCTCCAGCAGCGCGAGAGCCGCGTCCAGCAGCGCCTGACGGGTCTTCTGCTTCTGCGCCCGGCGTACTCCGCTCGTCGCTCCCGGCGTGTGACTCATGCCATGCAGTAAACAACTGTTCTCCGAACGGATCCAGTGCTCGCACGCCCTAGACTGATGAGTCAGTGCACAGTTGTCAGCTCAATTCGTCCGAGAGGCAACCCGATGCTCTTCCTCGTCGCCGCCCTGCTCCTCCTGGGCACCCTGCTCGGCACCGCCGCCCTCGCTCCGGTCCCCGTCACGGCCGCCGCGGCCACCGTCATCGCCGCCTGGCTCGTCGCCTTCGCCGCCCGCGAACGCCTCGCCCGCAAGCGCCGCACCAGCTGAGGAGCCCTCACGCCATGGAACTCACCGCCCGCAGCGCACCCCGCGAGGCCCGGCACGAAGCCCGGAACGAAGCCCGGAACGAAGCCCGGCGCGAAGCCCGTCGCGACGCCGACGGGATGGCCGTCGCCGCCTTCGTCCTCGGCCTCGTCGGCCTCGTCGTCTTCAACATCGTCCTCGGCCCCGTCGCCATCGGCCTCGCCCTCCTCGCCCTGCGCGCCCGCACCGCACGGCGCGGCCGCGCCCTCCTCGGCCTCGCCCTCGGCGTCGCCGACCTCACCGTCCTCGCCGTGCTCGTCCACCTCAACGGCACCGTCTCCTGGAGCCTCGGCTAGGCCGCGTCGCGCCCCGCGTGCGCCCCGCGTCCCAGCGCCCGGCGAAGAGCCTGATACGCGCCCGCCGCCGACCCGCCCCCGCCTCGTAGAATCGGGGCACCATGGCTTACCTCGACCACGCCGCGACCACTCCGATGCTGCCGGAGGCGATCGAGGCGATGACCCGCCAGCTCGCCGCCACCGGCAACGCGTCCTCCCTCCACGCCGCCGGCCGCCGGGCCCGCCGCACCGTCGAGGAGGCCCGCGAGACGCTCGCCGAAGCGCTCGGGGCCCGCCCCAGCGAGGTCGTGTTCACCTCCGGCGGCACCGAGGCCGACAACCTCGCGGTCAAGGGCCTGTACTGGTCCCGCCGCGCCGCCGACCCGCGCCGCGTACGGATCCTCGCCAGCCCCGTCGAGCACCACGCCGTCCTGGACGCCGTCCACTGGCTCGGCGACCACGAGGGCGCCACCGTCGAGTACCTGCCCGTCGACGCGTACGGCCGCGTACACCCCGACGCCCTGCGCGACGCCATCGCCCGCGACCCCGGAAGCGTCGCCCTCGCCACCGTCATGTGGGCCAACAACGAGATCGGCACCGTCCTGCCGGTCCGCGAACTCGCCGCAGCGGCCCAGGAGTTCGACGTACCCCTGCACTCCGACGCCGTCCAGGCCTTCGGTCAGCTCCCGGTCTCCTTCGCCGACTCCGGGCTCGCCGCCATGACCGTGTCCGGCCACAAGATCGGCGGCCCCTACGGCATCGGCGCGCTCCTCCTCGGCCGCGCCCACAGCCCCGTGCCCGTGCTGCACGGCGGCGGCCAGGAGCGCCACGTACGCTCCGGCACCCTCGACGTCCCGGCCGTCGCCGCCTTCGCCGTCGCCGGGCGCCTCGCCGCCGAGCGCCGCGAGGCGTTCGCCCGCGAGGTCGGCGCCCTGCGCGACGCGCTGATCGACGCCGTCCGCACGGCCGTCCCGGACGCCGTACTCGGCGGCGACCCCGACGACCGGCTCCCCGCCAACGCCCACTTCAGCTTCCCCGGCTGCGAGGGCGACTCGCTGCTGCTCCTGCTGGACGCCCAGGGCATCGAGTGCTCCACCGGCTCCGCCTGCACCGCGGGCGTCGCCCAGCCCAGCCATGTCCTGCTGGCCACCGGAACCGACCCCCGGCTCGCCCGCGGCACGCTCCGCTTCTCGCTCGGCCACACCTCCACGCGCGCGGACGTCGAAGCCGTCGCCAAGGCCATAGGCCCGGCCGTGGAACGCGCCCGGACGGCCGGCCTCAGCTAGCCGCCGCAGCCCCGGCCGAGGACGACGGGGACACCGGGGACGACGGCCCCGGGGTGGCCGGCTTCGCCGCCGCCTCCCGTACGAGCTTGATGTACCGGTCCCAGTCCCAGTGCGGCCCCGGATCCGTGTGGTCCGTGCCCTCCACCTCCACATGGCCGATGAGGTGCTCGCGGTCCACGGGTATGCCGTACCGCGCGCATATGTCCGCCGCCAGCCGCGCCGACGACTCGTACATCGCCGCCGTGAAGTCCTGCGGCCGGTCCACGAAGCCCTCGTGCTCGATGCCGATGCTGCGCTCGTTCATGCCCCGGTTCCCGGCGTGGAACGCCACGTCCAGCTCCCGGATCATCTGCGCGATCCGCCCGTCCTTGCCCACCACGTAGTGCGCGGCCGCCCCGTGCCCCGGGTTCTTGAACACCCGCAGCGCCGTCGCGTAACTGCCCTGCACCACATGGATCACGATGCGGTCGATCCCGAAGTCGTCCGGCCGGTCGGCCCGCCGCCAGTTCGCCCGCGCCGCCGCCGTCCACACCGCGCCCGCGTGATCGAGCTCCCCCTCCACACGCTTCTTCTCCGTGCCGGGCAGCCGCCACCACACGCGCCGCAGCTCGTCCCACCCCAGCGCGACCCCGCCCGCGACGGCGGCGCCGCCACCGATCAGCAGCGCCCGCCGCCCCACCCGCCTGCTCTCATCACTGCCCATGTGACCTTGAACGCTTACTCGGGCGACCGCGGTTCCCGCCGCCCCGTACCCTGGTAGGGCTATGACTGAGACCCCGCCTGAGAACCCCACGCGCCCCCTCCGCGTCCTCGCCGCCATGTCCGGCGGTGTGGACTCCGCCGTCGCCGCCGCCCGTGCCGCCGAGGCGGGTCACGACGTGACGGGCGTACACCTGGCGCTCTCGGCGAACCCGCAGTCCTTCCGCACCGGCGCCCGCGGCTGCTGCACCATCGAGGACTCCCGCGACGCCCGGCGCGCCGCCGACGTCATCGGCATCCCCTTCTACGTGTGGGACCTGGCGGAACGCTTCCGCGAGGACGTCGTCGACGACTTCATCGCCGAGTACGAGGCAGGCCGCACGCCCAACCCGTGCCTGCGCTGCAACGAGAAGATCAAGTTCGCCGCGCTCCTCGACAAGGCCCTCGCCCTCGGCTTCGACGCGGTCTGCACCGGCCACTACGCCAAGGTCGTCCTGCTCGACGACGGCAGCCGCGAACTGCACCGAGCCTCCGACATGGCCAAGGACCAGTCGTACGTCCTCGGCGTCCTGGACGAGAAGCAGCTCGCCCACGCCATGTTCCCGCTGGGCGACACGGTCACGACGAAGGACGAGATCCGTGCCGAGGCCGAGCGCCGCGGCCTGGCCGTGGCGAAGAAGCCGGACAGCCACGACATCTGCTTCATCGCCGACGGCGACACCCAGGGCTTCCTCGCCTCCCGCCTGGGCAAGGCGGAGGGCGACATCGTCGACGAGTCCGGCGCCAGGATCGGCAGCCACGACGGCGCGTACGGCTTCACCATCGGCCAGCGCAAGGGCCTGCGCATCGGCCACCCCGCGCCCGACGGCAAGCCGCGCTACGTCCTGGACATCTCGCCCGTGAACAACACGGTCACCGTGGGCCCCGCCGAGGCCCTCGACGTGGTGGCCCTCACCGCGATCAGGCCCCGCTGGTGCGGCCGCGCCCCCGAGGGGCCCGGCACGTACACCGCCCAGCTCCGCGCCCACGGCGGCGAGACCGAGGTCACGGCGGTCCTGGAGGACGGCGAGCTGAAGGTCGCCTTCACGGAACCGGTCCGCGGCGTGGCCCCCGGCCAGGCGATCGTCCTGTACGACGGCACCCGCGTCGTCGGCTCCGCCACCATCGCCACGACAACCCGCCGCTCCGAGGCCACCACCACGGCCTGACGATCAGGGCACGGAGGCGCCGGGCCGCCGCTCAGCGACCGGCCCGCTCGTCCTCGTCGTAGAAGCAGAAGTGGCCCTCGATCGCGGCGACTTCGGGCTTCGCGTCGGGGTACGCCCACACCGCGTCCGGCCGGCCCGGCAGCGACCAGTAGGACGCCGTGCCCTTGAACGGGCAGTACGTCCGCGTGTCGGACGGCGTCAGCAGCTCCACCCGGACGTCCTCCGGCGGCACATAGAGACGTATCCGGCATCCCGTCTCGCGCAGGGCGAGGGCGCGGTCCGACTCCGCGACGACCTGGCCGTCGCGCACGACGCGGACCGGCTCGCCGGCCGGTTCGACGGTGATGCGGTGCCCCGATGCGGTCATACCCTCCCAACGGACAGCGCCCCGCCCGTGTTCCCCCGTACCGTGGCGCCATGAACATCTGCGTCTTCCTCTCCGCCGCCGACCTCGACGACCGCTACACAGGACCCGCCCGCGAGTTCGCGGAACTGCTCGGCAAGGGCGGTCACACGCTCGTGTGGGGCGGCTCCGACGCCGGACTGATGAAGGTCGTCGCGGACGCCGTCGAGGACTCCGGCGGCCGCCTGTGCGGCGTCTCCGTCGAGTTCCTCCAGCACAAGGCGCGCCCCTCCGCGCACGAGATGGTCGTCACCAAGGACCTGGCCGAGCGCAAGGCGGAGCTGCTCGCGCGCGCCGACGCGATCGTCATCATGGTCGGCGGCACCGGAACGCTCGACGAGGCCACCGAGATCCTGGAACTGAAGAAGCACGGCCTGCACGCCAAGCCGGTCGTCCTGCTCAACACGGCGGGTTTCTACGACGGGTTGAAGGAGCAGTTCCGCCGGATGGAGGCCGAGGGCTTCCTGCCGCTTCCCCTCGCCGACCTGGTGTTCTTCGCCGAGGACGGGGTGTCGGCGCTCGCCTACATCGAGGAGGCGGGCGGCATCCGCTGACCGTGGCGGCCGGATGCGAGGATGGCCCGTATGGCTACACATGTGATCACCGGCGCGGGCTCCGGCATCGGCGCGGCCGTCGCACGGCGGCTCCACGCGCGCGGGGACGACCTCGTCCTGATGGCCCGTGACGCCGGCCGCGCCAAGGAGCTGGCCGGCACCTACCCGGGCGCCCGCACCCTCGTCGGGGACCTCGCCAACCCGGAGCGGCTGTCCTGGGCGTTCTCCCACCAGACGCTTCCCGACCGCGTCGACTCGCTGCTGCACATCGCGGGTGTCGTCGACCTCGGCCCCGTCGGCGAGCTCACCCCGAAGGCCTGGCGGAGCCAGCTCGACGTGAACCTCGTCGCCCCCGCCGAGCTGACCCGGCTGCTCCTGCCGCAGCTCCGCGTCTCGCAGGGGCACGTCCTCTTCGTCAACTCCGGCGCCGGCCTCCACGCCAACGCCGACTGGGCCGCGTACGCCGCCTCCAAGCACGGCCTGAAGGCCCTCGCCGACGCCCTGCGCGCGGAGGAGCACGGCAACGGCGTCCGCGTCACCTCCGTCTACCCCGGCCGCACCGCCAGCCCCATGCAGGCCAAGGTCCACCAGCAGGAGGGCAAGGAGTACGACCCGTCCCGCTGGATCGACCCGGAGTCGGTGGCCACGACCATCCTCATGGCCCTCGACCTGCCCCGCGACGCCGAGGTCAACGACCTGACCGTCCGCCCGGGACGCTAGGTCGTGTCCGGCGGATCATGCCTGGGCCGCGGGGTCACCAACCGCCCAGGCGAAGGTCCCGCGATGCCGGCATGATCCGCCGGACACTCCCTAGGCCGCGCCGTGGCGCCGCCGCGTACCCTTCCCGGGTGAGCGACAACAACCACAGCGACGACATCAGCTGGGGCCCGGCCACCGGGGTCGGGTCGATGCCGGGCGGCGACGCACGCGAGGCCGCCAGGACCGTCACCGGGTCCTTCGAGGACTTCGTCCACCTCCCGGAGCTGCCCGCCCGGGGCCCCGGCGCCGACATGATCGGCCGCACCGTCGGGCTCCTCGTCGAGCTCTACGCGCACGTGGAGCCGAGCGGCTGGCGGATCAGCGACCGGCCCGGGCGCGACACGCGCCGCGCCCGGTCGTGGATGGGCGAGGACCTCGACGCGCTGGAGGAGTTCACGCAGGACTACGACGGCCTGCTGAAGGTGCAGGCCGTGGGCCCGTGGACGCTCGCCGCAGCCCTGGAGATGCGCGGCGGCGAGGCCTCCCTCGGCGACCCCGGCGCCTGCCGTGACCTGGCCGCCTCCCTGGCGGAGGGGCTGCGCGCCCACCTCGCGGAGGTACGGCGCCGGGTGCCCGGCGCCCGCGTCGTCCTCCAGCTCGACGAGCCCTCCCTCACCGCCGTCCTTCAGGGCCGTGTCAAGACCGCCAGCGGCTACCGCACCCACCGGGCCGTCGACCGCCAGGTCGCGGAGAGCGCCCTGCGGGACGTGATCACGGCCGCCGGTGTCCCGGCCGTCGTCCACTCCTGCGCCCCCGGCGTGCCCTTCGCGCTGCTCCGCCGAGCCGGCGCGGCAGCCGTCTCGTTCGATTTCAGCCTGCTCACGGAACGTGACGAAGAGGCGATCGGGGAGGCCGTCGAAGGCGGCACACGGCTCTTCGCCGGTGTGGTGCCCTCCACCGACCGCCCGTTGTCAGACCCTGCCGGTAGCGTCATGGGTGTCAGAACGCTGTGGCGCAGGCTGGGGCTGCGACCGGGGACTCTCGCGGAGTCCCTGGTGATCACTCCCGCCTGCGGGCTCGCGGGCGCCTCGCCCGACTACGCCCGCCGCGCGCTGGCGCACTGTGTGAAGGCGGCGAAGTCCCTCGCGGACAACCCTGAGTAACGGGAGGATCGACGTGGCGGTCGAACAGGACGGTCAGCACGGGCACGGTGGCGACGTGGTGCCGGCGGAGGCGCGCGAGCGCCACGCCCAGCTCGCCGAGCAGGTCGAGGAGCACCGCTTCCGGTACTACGTGAAGGACCAGCCGGTCATCAGCGACGCCGAGTTCGACAAGCTGCTCCGCTCGCTGGAGAAGCTGGAGGACGAGTACGCGGAGCTGCGCACCCCCGACTCGCCCACACAGAAGGTGGCCGGCGCGTACGAGACGGAGTTCACGGCCGTCCAGCACCGCGAGCGGATGCTGTCCCTGGACAACGCCTTCGACGACGAGGAGCTGGCCGCCTGGGCCGAGCGCGTCGCGCGCGACGTCGGCACGCCCGACCACCACTTCCTGTGCGAGCTCAAGGTCGACGGCCTGGCCGTGAACCTCACGTACGAGAAGGGCCGGCTCACCCGCGCGGCGACCCGCGGTGACGGCCGCACCGGTGAGGACATCACCCCCAACGTACGGACGATCTCCGACATCCCGGACCGCCTCAAGGGCGACCACATCCCCGATCTCGTCGAGATCCGCGGCGAGGTCTACTTTCCGATGGAGAAGTTCGAGGAGCTGAACACGCGTCTGGTGGCCGCGGGCGACAAGCCCTTCGCCAACCCGCGCAACGCCGCCGCCGGTTCGCTCCGCCAGAAGGACCCGCGGATCACCGCCACGCGCCCGCTGCACATGGTCGTGCACGGCATCGGCGCGCACACGGGCCTGCACATCGACCGCCTCTCCGAGGCCTACGGCCTGCTGCGCGCGTGGGGCCTGCCGACCGCCCGGCACAACAAGGTCGTGGACGGCCTCGACGGCGTACGGGAGTTCATCGCGTACTTCGGTGAGCACCGGCACTCGGTGGAGCACGAGATCGACGGCGTCGTCGTCAAACTCGACGAGATCCGCCTCCAGGGGCGGCTCGGCTCCACCTCCCGCGCGCCGCGCTGGGCCATCGCGTACAAGTACGCGCCGGAGGAGGTCAACACCAAGCTGATCGACATCCGCGTCGGCGTGGGCCGTACGGGCCGGGTGACGCCGTACGCGCACGTGGAGCCGGTGACCGTGGCCGGCTCCGAGGTGGAGTTCGCGACGCTCCACAACCAGGACGTGGTGAAGGCCAAGGGCGTCCTCATCGGCGACACCGTCGTGCTGCGCAAGGCCGGCGACGTCATCCCGGAGATCCTCGGCCCCGTCGTGGACCTGCGGGACGGCAGCGAGCGCGAGTTCGTCATGCCGGCGCAGTGCCCCGAGTGCGGGACGAAACTGAAGCCCATGAAGGAGGGCGACGTAGACCTGCGCTGCCCCAACAGCCGCACCTGCCCCGCCCAGCTGCGGGAACGGCTGTTCTACCTCGGCGGGCGCAGGGCGTTCGACATCGAGAACTTCGGATACGTGGCGGCCGCCGCGCTCACGCGGCCGCTGGAGCCGGCCGAGCCGCCGATCGTCGACGAGGGCGACCTGTTCGACCTGGACCCCGAGAAGCTGCGGCACATCAAGGCGTACGTCCTGGACCAGGACAGCGGCCTGCCCAAGCGCGACCCCAAGACCGGCGAGGAGAAGGTCGTCACGGTCTTCGCCAACCAGAAGGGCGAGCTGAAGAAGAACGCCCAGGCGATGCTGCGGAACATCGAGGAGGCCAAGCAGCGCCCCCTCGCCCGGGTCCTGACGGCCCTGTCGATCCGCCACGTCGGGCCGGTCGCGGCCGAGGCGCTCGCCCGAGAATTCCGCTCCGTCGACCGCATCGAACAGGCCACCGAGGAGGAGCTGGCCGCCGTCGAGGGCGTCGGCGGGGTCATCGCCGCCTCGCTCAAGCAGTGGTTCGCGGAGGACTGGCACCGCGAGATCCTGCGCAAATGGCGGGCCGCCGGCGTCCGGATGGAGGAGGAGAGCACCGGCGAGGAAGAGGGCCCGCGCCCCCTGGAGGGGCTCACGGTCGTCGTGACCGGCACGCTGCAGAACTACACACGGGACGGCGCGAAAGAAGCGCTCCAGAGCCAGGGAGCCAAGGTGACCGGTTCCGTTTCCAAGAAGACGTCCTTCGTGGTGGTCGGTGAGAACCCGGGCTCCAAGTACGACAAGGCCATGCAGGCGAAGGTTCCGGTTCTCGACGAGGACGGCTTCGTCGTCCTGCTGGAACAGGGCCCCGACGCCGCCCGCGAAGCAGCCCTGGCAGCCGAACCGGCCGAACCGGCCGAACAGTAGCGCGGGAAACGGCCGGAAAATGTCACCCGTTCAGCGCATACCAGATGGATAAGGGTGGCCGGGTCGCATTCGGGCAAGAGCTGTAGAGCGCTGCCCGTGGAAGCCTTCCGCGGCCTACTGTTGAGACGTGCGCCTGTCGTGCACGGCTGCGTTGGGGCATTCCAGTCGTGGTGGCATGACAACAGGCCATCACGAGGCAACGGCACCGCCGGCTGTGAGAGGGACGGAATGAAACCGACCGAGAGTGCCGACCCGGTCGCACGGGCGCGTCCGTACGCGGCCGTCACGGCGGCCTGCGCGGGCCTCGTCGCCCGCCTGCCCGTCATCGTCGTGACTCTCGCCGGAGTCGCCCTCACGACCGGCTTCTACCAGGCCGTGGACAACGGGCACGCGCTCTTCCCCGGCGGCACCACCGGCTGGTCCCTCGCCGTCCTCACCGGCATCGTCGTCGGCCATCTCGTCGCACTCGGCCGCGACCGCTGGTGGGGCGGCACCGGCTCCGGCGCCGCCCTCACGCTCGCCGTGCTCCTGCTGTACGGGTGGGTGCCCGCGGGCCTGGTCAGCCTCGCCGTCGTCGTCCTCGTCGGCGCCGCCCGCAGGCACCGCTGGCGGCAGGGCCTCCTGCACGGCGCCGCCGACGTCCTCGGCATCGGCGCCGCCGCACTCGTCCTCGCCGCCTTCGGCGACGTCCCGTCCGTCGAACGGCCCTGGGAACCCCTCGAATGGGGGATCGCCGCCGTACCGGAGGTCGCGCTCGCCGCCGGCACCTACCTGGTGGTGACCCGGCTGGTCCTGTGGTACACGCTGGCCCCGCCCTCCGGCGGTCTGCCCACCGCCGCCCGCACCGCACTCCTCCGCCAGGGCCTCGTCGCCGTCGCCCTGCTCGGCATCGCACCGCTCATCTGCGTCGTCGCCGTCTCCCTGCCCGTGCTGCTGCCGCTGTTCGCGGTCCCTTTAATCGCCCTCGACTCCACGCTGTGGATCGCCCGCGCCCGCGCCGAGGAACAGCTCCGCGACCCGCTCACGGGGCTCCCCAACCGGCAGTGGCTCCTCGAACGCACCTGGACCGCCCTGGAGGCCGCCGAGGCCGACGGCGTCCGCACCGCGCTCGTCCTGATCGACCTCGACCGTTTCCGGTCGGTCAACGACACCCTCGGCCACCTGGCGGGCGACCGGCTGCTCCTCCAGATCGCCGAGCGGCTCCGCCTCGCCCTGCCCCGCGGCGCCGAGGCCGCGCGCCTCGGCGGCGACGAGTTCGCCGTGCTCCTCCCCACCGCCGACTCCACCACCAGCGCCCAGCGCGTCGCCCGGCACCTCGCCGCCGAGCTGTCGTCGCCGCTCGACCTCGACGGGCTCACGCTCGTCCTGGAGGCCAGCGCGGGCGTCGCAGTCTTCCCCGACCACGCCCTCGACGCCGAGGGCCTGCTCCAGCGCGCCGACGTCGCCATGTACCAGGCGAAGCGGGACCGCACGGGCGTCGAGGTGTACGAGTCCAAGCGCGACTCCAACACCCCCGACCGGCTCGGCCTCCTCGGCGACCTGCGGCGCGCACTCGACGCCGGCGAGGTCGAACTGCACTACCAGCCGAAGGTCCGCTTCGACGGGCACGTCGCCGGGCTGGAGGCGCTGGTGCGCTGGGTCCACCCGGAGCGCGGCAAGGTGCCGCCGGACGAGTTCATCGCCATCGCCGAGTCCTCCGGGCTGATGCCGCACCTCACCGAGTACGTCCTGGAGACGGCCCTGGGGCAGGTCGCCCGGTGGCGTGCCCAGGGGCTCGACGTGCCGGTCGCGGTGAACGTGTCGCCGCGCGACGTCCACAGCCCCGGGTTCGCGGGCGCCGTCGCGGCGCGGCTCGCGCGGCACGGGGTACCGGCGGGGGCCCTCCAGCTGGAGATAACGGAACACGTCCTGCTGGAGGACCCGCAGCGAGCCGCGGACACCCTCGCGGGGCTCACCGGGCACGGCGTGAAGATGTCCCTGGACGACTTCGGCACCGGCTACTCGTCGCTGGTGCATCTGCGGCGGCTGCCCGTGAGCGAACTGAAGATCGACCGGTCGTTCGTCGCCCGCCTCGCGGTGGACACGGAGGACGCCGAGATCGTGCGCTGCACCGTCGACCTCGCCCACTCGCTGGGCCTTCTCGTCGTCGCCGAGGGCGTGGAGGACGACGAGACGTGGGAGCGGCTGCGGGACCTGGGCTGCGACGCCGTCCAGGGCTGGCTGGTCGCGGCCGCGATGCCGCCGGGCGAGACCACGGCGTGGCTCCGCGCCCGCGGCGAACGCGGCTGGCACCGCCCGGCCGCGGCACTGCCGCCGTCCCCGTCGGACGAGCCGTCGGGCCAGACGGTCACGTAGGAGGGTGCGGGCCCGGAGTGGAGCCGTCAGGCCCGGCGGGCCGTTCCGCTGTGCCCACCCGTTCCGCCCTTGGCGGAACGCATGCCCACAGCGAAACGGCGGCACCGTGCGCGCAGCGGGACGCGGCGTGCGGAGGTGGGCGGTCCCCGGGGGCAAACCGTTTCACGGGCATGGGGCCGGGCCCCATAGGATTGGGCCAAAATCCACACACTCACCCCTGAGGATCGCTGCATGCCTGGCATCACGCGCGAGGAGGTCGCCCACCTCGCCCGGCTGGCACGTCTGGAGCTGTCCGGCGACGAGCTCGACCACTTCGCCGGACAGCTCGACGACATCATCGGCGCGGTCGCCCGCGTCTCCGAGGTCGCCGACCAAGACGTCCCGCCGACCTCCCACCCGCTGCCGCTGACGAACGTCATGCGCGCGGACGAGGTCCGTTCATCGCTCACCCCCGAGCAGGCGCTCTCCGGTGCCCCTGCCCAGGAGCAGCAGCGTTTCAAGGTGCCGCAGATCCTGGGGGAGGACTGACCGACATGACGGACAGCACCATCATCAAGCTCACCGCCGCCGAGATCGCGGCGAAGATCGCCTCCGGCGAGCTCACCGCCGTCGAGGTCGCCGAGGCCCACCTCGCGCGCATCGCCGCCGTCGACGAGAAGGTCAACGCCTTCCTGCACATCGACCGCGAAGGCGCACTCGCCCAGGCCCGCGCCGTCGACGAGAAGCGCGAGCGCGGCGAGAAGCTCGGCCCGCTCGCGGGCGTGCCGCTCGCCCTCAAGGACATCTTCACCACCCAGGACATGCCGACCACCGTCGGCTCCAAGATCCTCGAAGGCTGGCGCCCGCCGTACGACGCGACGCTCGTCAAGAAACTGCGCGCCGCCGACATCGTCATCCTCGGCAAGACCAACATGGACGAGTTCGCCATGGGGTCCAGCACCGAGAACAGCGCCTACGGCCCGACCGGCAACCCCTGGGACCTCACCCGGATCCCCGGCGGCTCCGGCGGCGGCTCGTCCGCCGCGCTCGCCGCGTACGAGGCCCCGCTCGCCATCGGCACCGACACGGGCGGCTCCATCCGCCAGCCCGCCGCCGTCACCGGCACGGTCGGCGTCAAGCCGACCTACGGCGGCGTGTCCCGGTACGGCATGGTGGCGTTCTCCTCCTCCCTCGACCAGGGCGGCCCCTGCGCCCGTACGGTCCTCGACGCGGCCCTCCTGCACGAGGCCATCGCCGGCCACGACCCGATGGACTCCACGTCCATCGACGCGCCCGTCCCGCCGGTCGTCGAGGCCGCCCGCAACGGCAGCGTCCAGGGCATGCGGGTCGGTGTCGTCAAGCAGTTCCGCGGCGAGGGCTACCAGGCCGGCGTCCTCCAGCGGTTCGACGAGTCCGTCGAGCTGCTGAAGGAGCTGGGCGCCGAGATCGTCGAGCTGGACTGCCCGTCCTTCGACCTCGCGCTCTCCGCGTACTACCTGATCGCACCGTCCGAGTGCTCCTCCAACCTCGCCCGCTTCGACGGCCTGCGCTACGGCCTGCGGACCGGCGACGACGGCACGCGCTCCGCCGAGGAGGTCACCTCGCTCACCCGCGAGGCCGGCTTCGGCGACGAGGTCAAGCGCCGCATCATGCTCGGCACGTACGCCCTCAGCTCCGGCTACTACGACGCGTACTACGGCTCCGCGCAGAAGGTCCGCACGCTCATCACGCGCGACTTCGAGAAGGCCTTCGAGCAGGTCGACGTCATCGTCTCGCCGACGACGCCCACCACCGCCTTCCCGATCGGCGAGCGCGCCGACGACCCGATGGCCATGTACCTGGCCGACCTCTGCACCATCCCGACCAACCTGGCCGGCAACGCCGCCATGTCGCTTCCGTGCGGCCTCGCGCCCGAGGACAGGCTGCCGGTCGGCCTGCAGATCATCGCCCCCGCCCTGAAGGACGACCGCCTCTACAAGGTGGGCGCCGCCGTCGAGGCCGCCTTCGTGGCACGCTGGGGCCACCCGCTCCTTGAGGAGGCTCCGTCGCTGTGAGCGCACTGACCAAGGCCAAGGGCTTCAAGAAGTCGAAGACCGGTACCTACCTGTCCATCGGCACCACCGCGTTCGGCGCGCTGAGCGTGATCAAGCAGGCCCGCAAGGCCCGCTCCGAGCACGACACGCTGCAGCTCGTGGACGCCGTCGTGTCCGCCGCTGCCATCGTCACCGGCCTCGCCATCCTGGTGCGCGAGCTGAAGCGCATCGGTGACGACGACGTCCTGTTCGGCTGAGAGGGAAAGTTTCACCGTGACCGTCACGCCTGACCTGGTGTCGTACGAGGACGCCCTCGCCACCTTCGAGCCCGTCATGGGCCTGGAGGTGCACGTCGAACTCGGCACCAAGACCAAGATGTTCTGCGGCTGCTCCACCGAGCTGGGCGCGGACCCGAACACCCAGACCTGCCCGGTCTGCCTCGGCATGCCCGGCGCGCTCCCGGTCGTCAACGCGACCGGCGTCGAGTCCGCCATCAAGATCGGCCTCGCCCTGAACTGCGAGATCGCCGAATGGTGCCGCTTCGCCCGGAAGAATTACTTCTATCCGGACATGCCGAAGAACTTCCAGACCTCCCAGTACGACGAGCCCATCGCCTTCAACGGCTACCTGGACGTCCAGCTGGAGGACGGGGAGGTCTTCCGCGTCGAGATCGAGCGCGCCCACATGGAGGAGGACACCGGCAAGTCGACCCACGTCGGCGGCGCCACCGGCCGTATCCACGGCGCACAGCACTCCCTCCTCGACTACAACCGAGCGGGCATCCCGCTCATCGAGATCGTCACCAAGCCGATCGTCGGCGCCGGCGACCGGGCCCCCGAGGTCGCCAAGGCGTACGTCGCCGAGCTGCGCGCCCTCATCCGCGCCCTCGGCGTGTCCGAGGCCCGTATGGAGATGGGCCAGATGCGCTGCGACGTGAACCTGTCGCTGCGCCCCATCGGCACGGAGAAGTTCGGCACCCGCAGCGAGACCAAGAACGTCAACTCGCTCCGGTCCGTCGAGCGGGCCGTCCGCTACGAGATCCAGCGGCACGCCGCGGTCCTCGTCGGCGGCGGCACGATCATCCAGGAGACCCGCCACTTCCACGAGGACGACGGTTCGACCACGTCCGGCCGTGTGAAGGAGGAGGCCGAGGACTACCGGTACTTCCCGGAGCCCGACCTGGTGCCGGTCGCCCCGTCCCGCGAGTGGGTCGAGAAGCTCCGCGCCGACCTGCCCGAGCTGCCGCGCCTGCGCCGCAACCGGCTGCGCGAGGAGTGGGGCATCTCGGCGCTCGACATGCAGTCCATCCTCAACGCCGGCGCCATCGACCTGATCGTCGCCACGATCGACGCGGGCGCCCCGGCCGACCAGGCCCGCAAGTGGTGGATGGGCGAGCTGTCCCGGCAGGCCAACGAGTCCGGCACGGCCCTGGACGAGCTGGCGATCACGCCGGCGCAGGTCGCCCGGGTCACCGAGCTCGTCGCGTCCGGCGACCTCAACGACAAGCTGGCCCGCCAGGTCATCGAGGGCGTGCTGGCCGGTGAGGGCGACCCGGACACGGTCGTCGAGAAGCGCGGCCTGAAGGTCGTGTCCGACGAGGGCGCGCTGGGCGCCGCCGTTGACGAGGCCATCGCGGGCAACGCGGCCATCGCGGACAAGATCCGCGGCGGCAAGGTCGCGGCGGCGGGCGCGCTCGTCGGCGCGGTGATGAAGGCCACCCGTGGCCAGGCGGACGCGGCGCGCGTGCGCGAGCTGATCCTGGAGAAGCTGGGCGTCAGCGAGGGCTGAGACCCCGTACGCATGAGGGCGGTGCACCGGACTCCGGCGCACCGCCCTCGGTGCTTCCCGCGCCGCCGTGCTTCCCGCGCCTCCATCCGGAGCTGTGAGTAAGCCCACGAAAGGGGCAAAGGATCTCTTTTCGCTGTCAGAGTTCTGCCCATAGGTCATGTGTTCTTCCGGGAGGTTCCCGGCCCAGAACCACGAACCCCTCAGGGAGCGACCCTTTGGCAGCCATCGCACGGTGGTGCATCCGCCACCGCCTCGTCGCCGTACTGCTCTGGCTCGCCGCGTTCTGCGGCGCCACGGCGGCCGCGGCTGTCGCCGGCTCCGCGTACTCCAACGACTACGAGGTCCCGGGCACCGAGTCCGGCCGGGCCACGGCCGTGCTCCAGGAGGCGTTCCCCGGCCAGGGCGGCGACAGCGGCACCATCGTCTGGCACACCGAGCGGGGCAGCGTCCGCGCCGAGCCCGTCGAGCAGCGGATGACCGACATGCTCGACAAGGTCGCCGACCTCCCCGGCGTCACCGCCGTCACCCACCCGTACGGCTCCGCCCACGTCACCGAGGCCGCCGACCCGTCGCAGCCGACCCAGTCCTCCCAGCCGTCCGCCGAGGCCGCAGCCAAGGCCGCTGAGGCCACGCAGGCCACGCAGGCGGACGAGGGCGAGGCCTCAGCCCCCGACGACGCGGGCAGCGGCCAGATCAGCGAGGACGGCCGCACCGCCTACGCCACGGTCACCTTCGACCAGCGCTCCGAGGACATCCCGCCGGCCCAGGCCAAGGCCCTCGTCGACATCGCGCACGCAGCGTCCGGCGACGGCGTCCAGGTCGAGTTCGGCGGAGCCGTCGCCGCACTCGACGAGAGCGGCGGCGGGCACACCGCCGAGATCGTGGGCGTCGCCGTCGCCGCCGTCGTCCTGTTCCTCGCCTTCGGCTCCCTCGCCGCCAGCGTCCTGCCGATCGCCACCGCCCTCGTCAGCGTCGGCACCGCGTACTCCGGCATCGCCCTGCTCGGCCACGTCATGACCGTGGCCGACTTCGCGCCCATGCTCGGCATGCTCATCGGCCTCGGCGTCGGCATCGACTACGCGCTGTTCATCGTCACGCGCCACCGCAAGGGCCTCAAACGCGGCCTCGGCGTCAGCGAGGCCGCGCAGAACGCCGTCGCCACCACCGGCAGGGCCGTCGTCTTCGCCGGAGCGACCGTCTGCATCGCCCTGCTCGGCATGCTCATCCTGCGGCTCGGCTTCCTCAACGGCGTCGCCATAGCCGCGTCCCTCACCGTCGTCCTCACCGTCGCCGCGTCCGTGACGCTGCTGCCCGCACTGCTGTCCCTCATCGGCATGCGCGCCCTGTCGCGCCGAGAACGCCGCCGCCTCTCCGAGCACGGCCCCGAACCCGAGCTGCCCACCGGGTTCGCCGCCCGCTGGTCCGCGTTCGTCGAGCGCCACCCGAAGAAGCTCGGCGCCGTCGCCGCCGTCGTCATGCTGGTCCTGGCCCTGCCCACGCTGTCCCTCCGCCTCGGCACGTCCGACCAGGGCAACGGCCCCGCGACGGCCACCACCCGCCAGGCGTACGACCTGCTCGCCGACGGCTTCGGCCCCGGCGTGAACGGGCCCCTCACCCTCGTCGCCGAGCTGGACGGCGCCCACGACCGGCTCGCCATGAACGAGCTGCCCGCCCAGCTCCGCGCCACCGCCGGCGTCGAGTCCGTCGGCCCCGTCACGTACAGCGGCAGCGGCAACACCGCCGTCCTCACCGTCGTACCGGACTCCGCGCCCCAGTCGCAGCAGACCAGCGACCTCGTCGACCGGCTGCGCGACCAGGTGCTGCCCGCCGCCGAGCACGGCACGTCCCTGGACGTCCACGTCGGCGGGATCACCGCCGCGTACGACGACTTCGCGCAGGTCATCATCGGCAAGCTGCCGCTGTTCGTGGGCGTCGTCATCGCCCTCGGCTGCGTCCTGCTGCTGCTCGCCTTCCGCTCCATCGGCATCCCGGTGAAGGCCGCCCTCATGAACGTGGCCGCCGTCGCCTCCGCGTTCGGCGTCGTCGTCGCGATCTTCCAGTGGGGCTGGGGCAGCGAGCTGCTCGGCCTCGGCCGCGCCGGACCCATCGAACCGTTCCTGCCCGTGATCGCCGTCTCCGTGCTCTTCGGTCTCTCCATGGACTACCAGGTGTTCCTGGTGAGCCGGATGTACGAGGAGTGGCTGGAGACCGGCGACAACCGGCGCGCCGTCCGCGTGGGCCTCGCGGAGACCAGCCGGGTCATCAACTCCGCCGCCGTCATCATGATCGCCGTCTTCCTGGCGTTCGTACTGTCCGGCGACCGGGTCATCGCGATGTTCGGCATCGGCCTCGCCGCGGCCGTCGCGCTCGACGCGTTCGTGCTGCGGACCCTGCTCGTCCCCGCCCTCATGCACATGCTCGGCGGCGCCAACTGGTGGCTGCCGCGCCGCCTCGACCGGGTGCTGCCGCGCATCAGCATCGAGCCTCCCGAGTGCCGCGAGCCGGACACGCATGCGAAGATCCCCGCGAAGCGCACGAGCGCGGAGGGAGAGCTCGTGCCGTAGGCACCCGCCGCGATCCGGCGGGGGAGGGGGCACTCGTATGAGCCGCACGACGGGCGTGATCGGCACAACCCTGGGCGACGACGGCGCGGAACTCGGCCCGCTGGAGCCCTGGCAGGCCGAGGAGTACCTCGCCCACCTCGACCGGGGCCGCGCGTTCATCGGGCGGTACATCGCCCTGGCCGCCGTCGCGCCGGACCTGCCGTCGGCACGGGCCTTCCTCCAGGCGTACGCCGACAAGACGGCCGCCGACACCGGCCGCATCTACGGCATCCGCCTGGACGGCACCCTCGTCGGCGGCGTCCTCTTTCGCACCATGGACGTCGCCGGGGGCACCTGCGAGGCGGGCTGCTGGCTGGAGCCGGCCGCCGTCGGGCGGGGCCTGGTCACCCGCGCCGCCCGCGTGATCATCGACTGGGCCGTGGACGTGCGCGGCATCCACCGCGTCGAGTGGCGCGTCGCCTCCGGCAACACCGCCAGCGTCAACGTCGCCAAGCGCCTCGGCATGACCAGGGAGGCCGTCCTGCGCGAGCACAACCTCTACCGGGGCGTACGCCACGACCTGGAGATCTGGTCCGTCCTCGCCCCCGAGTGGCGCGCCCTGCGGGAGGCCGCGTAGGCACCCGTCCTGGCGGCCCGCCGACGAACACGGGCCGCGGGCCTCTCACTCCACCTCCACCAGGAGGATCCGGTCGTCGCCGGCCTCCGGCGTCCCGCGGTTGTCCGTCTCGCTCGTGACGAGCCAGAGCCGGTTCCCGCCGGCCGCGAGAACCGTGCGCAGCCGGCCGTACGTTCCCTCCAGGAACGACTCGGGTGGCGCCGCGAGTTCCGTACCCGCCAGCGGAATCCGCCACAGCCGCTCGCCGCGGAGCGCGGCCATCCACACCGAACCGCCCACCACCGCGATCCCGCTCGGTGACGCCTCCGCCACCGTCCACTGCGCCACCGGGTCCGTGAATCCGGACCGCCCGCCCTTGCCCTCCACGTCCGGCCAGCCGTAGTTGCCGCCCGGCCGGATCAGGTTCAGTTCGTCCCAGGTGTTCTGGCCGAACTCGGAGGCCCACAGCCGCTTCTCCGCGTCCCAGGCGAGGCCCTGCACATTGCGGTGCCCGTACGAGTACACGACCGAGTCGGCGTCCGGGTTGCCGTGCACGGGGTCGCCGTCCGGCGTCATCCGCAGGATCTTGCCGCCGAGCGACTCCTTGTCCTGCGCGAGTCCCGTGTCCCCGGTCTCGCCCGTGCCCGCGTACAGCATCCCGTCCGGCCCGAACGCGATGCGGCCCCCGTTGTGCACGAACCCCTTGGGGATGCCCCGCAGCACGGTGTCGGGCGCCCCGAGCTGCTGCCCGGCCGGCCGGCTCTCGTCGTACAGCATGCGGGCGATGCGGTTGTCGGACGCGGTGGTGAAGTACGCGTAGACCAGATGGTCCTCGGCGTACTTCGGGGAGAGCGCGAGCCCCATGAGGCCGCCCTCGCCACCGGGGGCGACGCCAGGGACCTCGCCCAGCACAGTGAGCTCGCCGCTCTCCGCGTCCACGCGCGTGATGGTGCCCTCGTCCCGCGAGGACACCAGCAGATCACCGCCCGGCAGCGCGGCCAGCCCCCACGGGGACTTCAGCCCCTGCGCGACCGTCGACACGACCCGCGCGGACCCCTTCTCGGGCGCCGGGGACGGCGAGGCGGTGCCCCCCGGCGGCGACGCCGCGACCGACCCGCCGGGAGAGGCGGCAGGGGTCGAGGTCACGCCCCCGGCCGGCGGACCGGCGTCCGACGAGCACCCGGTCACCAACAGCAGCACGGCAGCCGCCAACACGGCCGACACAGCAGGACGTTGCACGGTTCGGACCCTTCCCCGACGCCACCACGGAACGGCATGGAACCGCTCCCCGTCCCACCCTAGAGACCCGACCACCGCCCGCGGATCATCCCCGCTGCGGATGCGCCCCGGAAGGGCCTCGTCCCGGCACCCGGAAGCCCGGCTCGGCAGGGCCGGCACGCGGGGGTCAGTCCCACGACCCCCGGGCCGGCGGCAGCGACGCGATCTCCGCCAGGTCCTGTGCCGTGAGCGACAGCTCCGCCGAGCGGGCGTTCTCCGCCGCCCAGCGCGCGTGCTTCGTGCCCGGGACCGGGACGACGTGCCGCCCCCGCGACAGCACCCACGCCAGCGCCACCTGCCCCGGCGTCACACCCCCCGCCGGGCCCCCGTGACGGGCTGCCACCCGGCGCAGGCCCGCCACCAGAGGCTGGTTCGCGGCCATCATCTCCGCCGTGAAGCGCGGGTGCCGGGCCCGCATGTCCTCCGGTTCGAAGCCGCCGCCCGGCGTCAGCGTCCCGGTCAGGAAGCCGTTGCCGAGCGGCATCGCCGCCAGGAACCCCACCCCGCGCGCCGCGCACCACGGCAGCAGCCGGGCCAGCGCCTCCGGCGACCACACCGACAGCTCCGCCTGCACGGCGCTCACCGGGAACACCTGCTGCACCCGCTCCAACTGCCGAATCGTTCCGTCGTACAAGTCGTACGAGCTCCGGCGCGAGCCCCGTACGCCGACCGCGCACAGCCCGAGCGCCCGCACCTTGCCCGCGGTGACCAGCTCCGCCATGGCGCCCCAGGTCTCCTCCACCGGAACCTCGGGGTCCGCCCGGTGCAGCTGGTACAGGTCGATCACGTCCGTCTGCAGCCGCCGCAGCGACGCGTCGCAGGCCCGCCGTACGTACGAGGGACGGCCGTTGGCCACGATGTGCCCGTCACCCACCAGCAGGCCGCACTTCGTGGACACGAACGCCTCCGCGCGCCGCTCCTTCAGCACCCGCCCCAACAGCAGCTCGTTGGTGAAAGGACCGTACATGTCGGCCGTGTCCAGCAGGGTCACGCCCGCGTCGAGCGCGGCGTGCACGGCGCGCAGCGAGCGGTCGCCGCGCTGCTGGGAGGCGCTGTAGGCCCAGCTCATCGGCATGCACCCGAGCCCGACGGCCCCCACGTCCAGCCCGGTCGCCCCGAGTGTCCTGCGCTCCAACTCCCCGTACCTCCCTGTGCCGCTCCCCAAAAACTAACCAATGACCACCGGACTGCTTCGCTTAGCCTCCAGGGCATGACTGCCGACATGACGTCCGACACGACCGCCGACATGACCGCCGGGACGGCTGCCGACGCGACCGCCGACGCGGCCGCCGACGTGTGGCTGCCGATTCCCGCCGACGAGATCACGGGCCTTCCCGACCCCTCCACCACGGGCCTCACCTACCGCTTCTGGGACGGTGGCCCCGACCTCCCCGCCGACCCGGCGCGCTGCGCCTTCTACGTCGTCCCGTACATGAAGGGCATGGAGATCGCGGTACGGCCGATGGCCGCCATGACCTCGTTGCGCGTCGTACAGACCCTCTCCGCCGGCGTCGACCACGTCACGCCCGGCCTCGCCGACGCCCCGCCCGGAGTCGCCCTGTGCAACGCCCGCGGCGTCCACGAGTCCAGCACCGCCGAGCTCACCCTCGCGCTGATCCTCGCCTCGCTGCGCGGCATCCCCGGATTCGTCCGCGGCCAGGACCGCGAGGAGTGGCGGGGCGGCTTCTACCCCGCGCTCGCCGACAAGTCGGTCCTGATCGTCGGGTACGGATCGATCGGCGCGGCCATCGAAGACCGGCTCACGCCCTTTGAGTGCGCGCGGGTCATGCGCGTCGCGCGCTCCTCCCGTACCACCGAGCGCGGGCCCGTGCACGCGCTCACCGATCTGCCCGCGCTCCTCCCTCAGGCTGACGTGGTGGTCCTTTCCACACCCCTCACCGCCGACACCCACCACCTCGCAGGCGCCGAGTTCCTGGCGCGCATGAAGGACGGCGCGCTGCTCGTCAACGTCGCCCGCGGCCCCGTCGTCGACACCAAGGCCCTCCTCGCAGAGACCGAGACCGGCCGCATCACGGCGGCCCTCGACGTCACCGACCCGGAGCCGCTGCCCGCGGGGCACCCGCTCTGGCACGCGCCCGGCGTCCTCATCAGCCCCCATGTCGGCGGCTCCACCTCGGCGTTCCTGCCCCGCGCGAAGCGCCTGATCGCGGACCAGCTGACCCGGTTCACCACCGGCGAGCCCCTGCGGAACGTCGTCCTCACCACCGGTTGACCCACGCCGCCTCGCACCGGCCGGCCCATGCCCTCGGCACGGACCTCCGGCCAGTGCCTGCGTCAGCCCCGACCGGACCGATACGCTCCGGAGCGATATGCCTGCACTGCGTGTCTATAACCATCTTGATCGTTACGGAGCGTATAGCGCCCCTGTCCCTGAGTGACGATCCTGGTGTATCGTCGCGACTTGGGGGCGCGCCGACAACGGGAACGGCGCCGGGGACACGACGTGATTGCCGACGTGATGGCCGATCAGAACGCAAGGGGGGCGACGGACGATGCGCGGTCGACGCAGCAATAATCCGAAGCGGCGGGGCGTCCGGCTGCGAGCCACCGTCCTGTTCCGGGGACCGCGGGCCCGCGCCGGCACGCTCCGGTCGGGGGCCTTCCGATGAGCGCCCCCGGCATGGTCATCGACCGCAGGACGATCAGCGGAGGCCCCGGAAGCCCCGGCAGCCCCGGGACGGGCGGCCCCGGCGGAACCCCCGGCGGCGGAGCCGGCGGCGCCACCGGCCAGCTCCTCCTCGCCCTCGCCTGCGGCGGCTACGCCACCGGCGCGCTCTTCGGCTGGGGCTCCGAGGAACTCGCCCTGATCATGGGTGACTTCGGCCTCAGCGCCGCCGCCCTCGTCGCCGCCGTCTCCTGCTTCCTCTACGCCCGGGCGCACGGCAGCCGCTTCCGGCCCGCCTGGCTCCTGTTCGCGTTCTCCTCCGCCATGGCCGCCGCCGGCAACGCCGTCTGGGGCTGGTACGAAGTGGTGCTCGACCGCGCCGTGCCCAGCCCCTCGCTCGCCGACATCTTCTTCCTGCTCTTCGCACCGCCGGCGATCGTCGGTCTCCTCGTCCTCGCCAAGCGGCCCGTCACCCGCGCCGGCTGGATCTGCCTCACGCTGGACTCCTGGCTGATCGCCGGATCCCTGCTGACCCTCTCCTGGAGCCTCGCGCTCGCGCACACGGCGGCCTTCCAGGGCGAGAGCGTCGCCCGCGCCGCGCTCTCCCTGGCGTACCCGCTGCTCGACATCGTGCTCGTCAGCATGGTCCTCGCCCTGCACTTCCGCCGCTCCAAGGGCAACCGCTCGGCCAGCCACACCGCCATCGCGGCCCTGGCCCTGACCGTCCTGTGCGACGCCCTGTTCACCTCGCCGCTGCTGCGCAACAGCTACCACTCCGGGCAGCTCCTCGACGCCGGCTGGTTCGCCGGCTCGCTGCTGCTGGCCTACGCCCCCTGGAGCGCCCGCCGGGTGCCCGAGGCCGCCGTGCCACAGCGCGGCGGCCCCCACCAGGCGCGGCCCGCCAGCCGCCCCATCGCCGGGTCGCTCGCCGCCCTCACGCCGTACCTCGCGGCGGCGGTCTGCACCCTGAGCATCCTGTACAACGTCATCGAGGGCCGCCGAGTGGACCGCGTCGTCGTCTTCACCGGCTGCGCCGTGGTCCTCGCCCTGGTCGTCCGGCAGGGCATCATGCTCCTCGACAACATCGCCCTGACCCAGGAACTGGCCCAGAAGGAGAACCACTTCAGGTCCCTGGTGCAGAGCTCCAGCGACGTCATCATGATCGCCGCCCCCAGCGGCGTCCTGCGCTACGTCAGCCCCGCCGCCTCCGGCGTCTACGGGCGGGACGCCGACGAACTCGTCGGCACCGAGCTCGCCGCCCTCATCCACCCCGACGACCTCGGCGGCGTCGTCCACGAGGTGCGCCGCTTCCTCGCCGCCTCGCCCGCCGAGGAACCCACCACCCGCATCGAATGCCGCTTCCGCTCCGGCAGCGGCGACTGGCTCAACGTCGAGTCCACGGTCAACCGCCACCAGGGCGGGCTGATCTTCAACAGCCGGGACGTCACGGAACGGGTCCGCCTCCAGGCCCAGCTCCAGCACAACGCCGAGCACGACCCGCTCACCGACCTCCCCAACCGCGCCCTGTTCACCCAGCGCGTCCGCCAGGCCCTCAGCGGCCGCCGCTCCGGCGACTCCGGCACGGCCGTGCTCTTCATCGACCTCGACGGCTTCAAGGGCGTCAACGACCGCCTGGGCCACCAGGCCGGCGACGAACTGCTGATCCAGGCCGCCCGCCGCCTCCAGGACTCCGTACGGGCCGGGGACACCGCCGCCCGCCTCGGCGGCGACGAGTTCGCCGCCCTCATCGCCGGCGACGGCGGCCACGACCGGCCGGCCCGCGAGTTCCAGGTCCACGAGATCGCCGACCGGCTGCGGCTCACGCTCTCCCAGCCGTACGAGGTCGAGGGCGCCGAAGTGCGGGTCGCCGCCTCCATCGGCGTCGCCTTCGCCGAGCCCGGCATCAACGCCGGCGAACTCCTGCGCAACGCCGACCTCGCCATGTACCGGGCCAAGGCCGGCGGCAAGAACCGCGTCGAGATGTACGCCCCGCAGATGCAGGCCGACGTCGTCCGCCGCAGCGAACTCAACGCGCGGCTGCGCACCGCCCTGCACGACGGGGAGTTCGCGCTCCTCCACCAGCCCGTCGTGGACCTCGCCACCGGCAGGGTCGCCGCCGTCGCCGCACAGGCCCGCTGGCGCTCCTCCCAGGGCATCCTGTTCACCCCTGCCGAGTTCCTCCGCGTCGCCGAGGACGGCGGGGAGCGCACCGCCGAGCTGGCCCGCTGGATGCTGGAGGAAGCCGTCCAGCAGGCCGCCGAACGGCACCGCCTCGGCCACCGCATCCCCGTCTCCGTACGGGTCCCGGCGCGCCGCCTCCTCGACCGGTCCATGCCGCTCGCCACCGTCGAGGCCCTGCTGACCCGGCACGGGCTGCCGTCCGGCGCCCTCGTCGTCGAGCTCGCCGACAGCGACCCGCGGATCTCCTTCGACGACCTCGAACAGCGCCTCGTCGCCCTCCGCAGGCTCGGCGTCCGCATCGCGCTCGACGGCTTCGGCAGCGGATACGCCGCGATCAACGCCCTGCGCAGGCTCCCCGTCGACATACTGAAGCTCGACCGCGGCCTCATCGAGGGCGTCGTCGAATCCGCCAGACTCCACAAGATCACCAGCGGGCTGCTGAGAATCGCCGGCGACCTCGGCCTCCAGTCCGTCGCCGACGGGGTCGACGTACCCGAACAGGTCCTCGCGCTGCGCGCCATGGGCTGCACGCACGCCCAGGGCATGGCCTTCTCCGGGCCGCTCGACGAGTACCGGCTGCGCCGCACGCTGGCCAGGGACGGGTTCCCCGTGCCCGGCACCGTCCCGCTGCCCGTCCTCACCGGTGGCGCGCTCCCACCCAGCACACTCCCCCCGATGCGCTCACATAATGAGACGCGCGTCCCACCCACTTGACACTGACGGTGCGCCGGGTGGAGGGTCAGTGCCATGCGCACCCGAATTCTCGTACTTGGAAAGCGCGTCGGCTGAGCAGGACCACGCAATGGACCTGCGGACCCACACCGGCGCGCTCCCCTCGCTTGCCTCACGGCACGAGGGGTTTTTTGTTGCACCGGCACCCCACCACAGACCCTGACAGACTCCGACAGACCTCGCCAAACCCCTCGTCACCCTCGTCAAAACCCTCAGCTTCGAGAAGAGATTGCCGATGACCGAGCAGGCCACCGGGGCCCACCACCCGCAGCCGCGGCCCCGTACCGGCGGACAGCCCTCCGCCACCGTTGAGCACGTCACGGGCGCCCAGTCCCTCATCCGCTCTCTCGAGGAAGTCGGAGCCGAGACCGTATTCGGCATCCCCGGCGGCGCGATCCTCCCCGCCTACGACCCGATGATGGACTCCACCCGGGTCCGCCACATCCTGGTCCGCCACGAGCAGGGCGCCGGCCACGCGGCCACCGGCTACGCCCAGGCCACCGGCAAGGTCGGCGTCTGCATGGCCACCTCCGGGCCCGGCGCCACCAACCTGGTCACGCCGATCGCCGACGCCCACATGGACTCCGTCCCGCTCGTCGCGATCACCGGCCAGGTCTCCTCCAAGGCGATCGGCACCGACGCCTTCCAGGAAGCCGACATCTGCGGCATCACCATGCCGATCACCAAGCACAACTTCCTGGTCACGAAGGCCGAGGACATCCCGCGCACCATCGCGGAGGCCTTCCACATCGCCTCCACCGGCCGCCCGGGCCCCGTCCTCGTCGACATCGCCAAGGACGCCCTCCAGGCGAAGACCACCTTCAGCTGGCCCCCGCAGACCGACCTGCCCGGCTACCGCCCGGTCACCAAGCCGCACGCCAAGCAGATCCGCGAGGCCGCCAAGCTGATCACGCAGGCCAAGCGCCCCGTCCTGTACGTCGGCGGCGGCGTCCTGAAGGCCGGCGCCACCGCCGAGCTCAAGGTCCTGGCCGAGCTGACCGGCGCCCCCGTCACCACCACCCTGATGGCGCTCGGCGCCTTCCCCGACACCCACCCGCTGCACGTCGGCATGCCCGGCATGCACGGCTCCGTCACCGCTGTCACCGCCCTCCAGAAGGCCGACCTGATCGTCGCGCTGGGCGCCCGCTTCGACGACCGCGTCACCGGCAAGCTCGACAGCTTCGCCCCGTACGCCAAGATCGTCCACGCGGACATCGACCCGGCCGAGATCGGCAAGAACCGCGCCGCCGACGTCCCGATCGTCGGTGACGCCCGCGAGGTCATCGCGGACCTGGTCCAGGCCGTCCAGGCCGAGCACACGGCCGGCCGCACCGGCGACTACACCGCCTGGTGGAACGACCTCAACCGCTGGCGCGAGACCTACCCCCTCGGCTACGACCAGCCCGAGGACGGCAGCCTCGCCCCGCAGCAGGTCATCCAGCGCATCGGCGAGCTCGCCCCCGAGGGCACGATCTTCGCCGCAGGCGTCGGCCAGCACCAGATGTGGGCCGCCCACTTCATCGACTACGAACAGCCCGCCACCTGGCTCAACTCCGGCGGCGCCGGAACGATGGGCTACGCCGTCCCCGCCGCCATGGGCGCCAAGGCCGGCATGCCCGACCGCGCCGTCTGGGCCATCGACGGCGACGGCTGCTTCCAGATGACCAATCAGGAACTCGTCACCTGCGCCCTGAACAACATCCCGATCAAGGTCGCCATCATCAACAACGGCGCCCTCGGGATGGTCCGCCAGTGGCAGACGCTGTTCTACAACCAGCGCTACTCCAACACCGTCCTGCACTCCGGCCCGGAGGCCAGCGGCAAGGAGCCCAGCGCCGGCACCCGCATCCCCGACTTCGTCAAGCTGTCCGAGGCCATGGGCTGCGTCGCCATCCGCTGCGAGCGCCCCGAGGACCTCGACAAGGTCATCGCCGAGGCCAACGCCATCAACGACCGCCCCGTCGTCATCGACTTCATCGTCCACGAGGACGCCCAGGTCTGGCCCATGGTCGCCGCCGGCACCTCCAACGACGAGGTCATGGCCGCCCGCGGGGTCCGCCCCGACTTCGGCGACGGCGAAGACGACTGAGGCCGCAGAGAGCAGTCAGGAAGAGGAACGAGACACACCATGTCCAAGCACACGCTCTCCGTCCTGGTGGAGAACACCCCCGGCATCCTCGCCCGGATCGCCGCCCTGTTCTCCCGGCGCGGCTTCAACATCGACTCGCTCGCCGTCGGTGTCACCGAGCACCCCGACATCTCCCGCATCACCATCGTGGTCAATGTCGAGGACCTGCCGCTGGAGCAGGTGACCAAGCAGCTCAACAAGCTGGTCAACGTCCTGAAGATCGTCGAACTCGAGCCCGGCGCCGCGATCCAGCGCGAGCTCGTCCTGGTGAAGGTCCGCGCCGACAACGAGACCCGCTCCCAGATCGTCGAGATCGTCCAGCTCTTCCGCGCCAAGACCGTGGACGTCTCGCCCGAGGCGGTCACCATCGAGGCCACCGGTTCGAGTGACAAGCTCGAAGCCATGCTGAAGATGCTGGAGCAGTTCGGCATCAAGGAGCTCGTCCAGTCCGGCACGATCGCCATAGGGCGTGGTGCCCGGTCCATCACGGACCGGTCGCTGCGCGCCCTCGACCGCTCGGCGTAGCGCGGGGCCCGGCCCCGCACGCTTCACGCAGTCCGCGTATCGAGACCCCTCAACGTCCGCATCCCTCCCCACCGTACGGTGGGACGCACCACCAGAACACCCAAGGAGAAACCCAGTGGCCGAGCTGTTCTACGACGACGACGCCGACCTGTCCATCATCCAGGGCCGCAAGGTCGCGGTGATCGGTTACGGCAGCCAGGGCCACGCCCACGCGCTGTCGCTCCGCGACTCCGGTGTCGACGTCCGCGTCGGTCTGCACGAGGGCTCCAAGTCCAAGGCGAAGGCCGAGGAGCAGGGCCTGCGCGTCGTCACCCCGGCGGAGGCCGCCGCCGAGGCCGACGTCATCATGATCCTCATCCCGGACCCGATCCAGGCCCAGGTCTACGAGGAGTCCATCAAGGGCAACCTGAAGGACGGCGACGCGCTGTTCTTCGCCCACGGCTTCAACGTCCGCTTCGGCTTCATCAAGGCCCCGGCCGGCGTCGACGTCGCCCTGGTCGCCCCGAAGGGCCCGGGCCACCTGGTCCGCCGCCAGTACGAGGAGGGCCGCGGCGTCCCCGCGATCGCCGCCGTCGAGCAGGACGCCACCGGCAACGCCTTCGCGCTGGCCCTGTCGTACGCCAAGGCCATCGGCGGCACCCGCGCCGGCGTCATCAAGACGACCTTCACCGAGGAGACCGAGACCGACCTGTTCGGTGAGCAGGCCGTGCTCTGCGGCGGCACCGCCGCCCTGGTCAAGGCGGGCTTCGAGACCCTCGTCGAGGCCGGCTACCAGCCGGAGATCGCCTACTTCGAGTGCCTCCACGAGCTGAAGCTGATCGTCGACCTGATGTACGAGGGCGGCCTGGAGAAGATGCGCTGGTCGGTCTCCGAGACCGCCGAGTGGGGCGACTACGTCACCGGCCCCCGCATCATCACCGACGCCACCAAGGCCGAGATGAAGAAGGTCCTCGGCGAGATCCAGGACGGCACGTTCGCCAAGAACTGGATGGACGAGTACCACGGCGGCCTGAAGAAGTACAACGAGTACAAGACCCAGGACTCCGAGCACCTCCTGGAGACCACGGGCAAGGAGCTGCGCAAGCTCATGAGCTGGGTGGACAACGACGAGGCGTGAGCCTCGCGGCGGCGGGGCCGGGCACNCCCGGCCCCGCCGCCGTCTGCCCGGCCGTGCCCGGACGTTCACCCCGGACGTCTCCCGGGCCGCCGCCCTTCGGAGGCTTGTCCACAGCGTCCAGCCACGTGCGGGTGACAGTGCCAACCAGGCGCACAAAACCGGCCTCGCCGCTACTACACTTGCGCGCAGCACTGCACACCCGTACGCGTCAGGCCCACAGCGTCGTGCGTCTTCCACGCGGCAAGCCCCCTCCACCGCCTGCGGCCGTCGGGACGGCCGTCCGCACTGGACTTGTGAGGACCTCACGTGAGCTCGAAACCTGTCGTACTCATCGCTGAAGAGCTGTCGCCCGCCACCGTCGACGCCCTCGGCCCCGACTTCGAGATCCGGCACTGCAACGGCGCGAACCGCGAGGAGCTGCTCCCCGCCATCGCCGACGTCGATGCCATCCTGATCCGCTCCGCCACCAAGGTCGACGCCGAGGCCATCGCCGCAGCGAACAGGCTGAAGGTCGTCGCCCGCGCGGGCGTCGGCCTCGACAACGTCGACGTCTCCGCCGCCACCAAGGCCGGCGTGATGGTCGTCAACGCCCCGACCTCCAACATCGTCACCGCCGCCGAGCTCGCCTGCGGCCTGCTGGTCGCCACGGCCCGCAACATCCCGCAGGCCAACACCGCGCTGAAGAACGGCGAGTGGAAGCGCAGCAAGTACACGGGCGTCGAGCTGAGCGAGAAGACCCTCGGCGTCGTCGGCCTCGGCCGCATCGGTGTGCTGGTCGCCCAGCGCATGTCCGCGTTCGGCATGAAGGTCGTCGCCTACGACCCGTACGTGCAGCCGGCCCGCGCCGCGCAGATGGGCGTCAAGCTGCTGTCCCTGGACGAGCTGCTGGAGGTCGCCGACTTCATCACCGTCCACCTGCCGAAGACCCCCGAGACCCTCGGCCTCATCGGCGACGAGGCGCTCCACAAGGTCAAGCCGAGCGTCCGCATCGTCAACGCCGCGCGCGGCGGCATCGTCGACGAGGAGGCGCTGTACTCGGCGCTGAAGGAAGGCCGCGTCGCGGGAGCCGGTCTGGACGTGTACGCGAAGGAGCCCTGCACGGACTCCCCGCTCTTCGAGCTCGACCAGGTCGTCTGCACCCCGCACCTCGGCGCGTCCACGGACGAGGCCCAGGAGAAGGCGGGCATCGCCGTCGCGCGCTCGGTCCGCCTCGCCCTCGCCGGCGAGCTCGTGCCCGACGCGGTCAACGTCCAGGGCGGCGTCATCGCCGAGGACGTCAAGCCGGGCCTGCCGCTGGCGGAGCGCCTCGGCCGCATCTTCACCGCGCTGGCCGGTGAGGTGGCGGTCCGCCTCGACGTCGAGGTGTACGGCGAGATCACCCAGCACGACGTCAAGGTGCTGGAGCTGTCCGCCCTCAAGGGCGTCTTCGAGGACGTCGTCGACGAGACCGTCTCGTACGTCAACGCCCCGCTGTTCGCGCAGGAGCGCGGTGTCGAGGTGCGGCTCACCACGAGCAGCGAGTCCCCGGACCACCGCAACGTGCTGACCGTGCGCGGCACGCTCGGCGGCGGTGAGGAGATCGCGGTCTCCGGCACGCTGGTCGGCCCGAAGCACATCCAGAAGATCGTCGCGGTCGGCGACTACGACGTGGACCTGGCCCTGGCCGACCACATGGTGGTGCTCCGCTACGAGGACCGCCCGGGTGTCGTCGGCACCGTCGGCCGCATCCTGGGCGAGGCGGGCCTCAACATCGCGGGCATGCAGGTCGCCCGCGCGGAGGAGGGCGGCGAGGCGCTCGCGGTCCTCACGGTCGACGACACGATCCCGCAGCAGGTCCTCACGGAGCTGGCCGCCGAGGTGGGCGCCACCTCGGCCCGCTCGGTCAACCTGACCTGACGGCCCGGCCCCGGTGCGGGGGGCCTCCACCGGCTGGACGCCCGGTGTGGGGCGCCCGGCCGGAGGCAACCGACTGCTGCGGAACGCCTGCCCACAGGCGGAGCGGCGGTGTCTCCGGCCCCGCAAAGCGAGTGGCGAGCGTGCCGCTGCCGCTGTGGACATGCGTTCTCCCCCAAGGACTTCGTCCAGGGAGGTACCCCCACCCCCAAGCACTTCGTGCAGGGGGACCCCCATCGCCCTGGGGGTCCCCCCTGCACGAGCGAAGCCGAGAGCTTGGGGGAGGGTGGGCACAGCCCACCGGGGCCTCGTGCCTTTACGGGCGGCTCGCCTGCTGGGCGGTGGCGGCGCGGGGTACCGCCAGTACGCCGAGGACGGCCACGCCCGCCAGGGCAGGCCAGTACCACGGGGTGGTGATCAACGCGCCCGCCGGCACGCTGCCGAGCAGAACCCCAAGCCCCGCCAGGGACGACATCGCGCCCGTGTACAGGCCCAGGCGCTCGGACGGCACCAGGTCCGGGAGCCATGCGCGGACCGCCGGGGACACCAGCATCTGGCCGAGCGACAGCAGCACCACGAACAGGACGCACGCCCACAGCCCGCCCAGCGACCGCAGCACCCCCGCCGCCGCGAAGGCGACGCCCGTCACCCCCAGCCCGAACCGTACCGTCGTCCGCCAGGACCACCACCGGGCCGCCCACCGCTCCAGCGGCAGCTGCCCGGCCACCACCAGCGCCGACGACAACGCGAACAGCCACCCCAGCGCCGCCTGCGACCCGGTCGCGCGGTCCAGTTCGGCGGGCAGCGCCAGGTAGAGCTGGTTGTACGCCAGCAGATACGTCGCGTACGCCAGGGTCAGCAGCAGGAACCGACGGTTCCGCAGCACAGCCCAGGCCCCGTCCCCGCGCGGCCGCGCGACCGCCCGAACCCCCGCCCGCCTCGGCATGAGCCGCGCGTGCCCCGCCAGGACCAGGGCGAACACCCCGGCCCCGGCCAGGCACGCCACCCGGAACTGCCCCTGCAGCAGCAGCGCCCCCAGCACCGGCCCCGTCAGCGCCCCCGCCTGCCCGCCCGCCGAGAACCGCGCCAGCACGCGCGTGCGCGGCACACCGGAGACCTCCTCCAGCCGCACCGCCTCGCGGGCGACCTCCGACTCGACCGCCGGCGAGAACAGCGCGGCGGCGAACCCGACCAGCAGCACCGCGCCCACCACCGCTCCCACCGAATCCGCCCACGCCAGCCACAGGAACCCCGCGACGCGCAGTGCGCAGCCCACCAGCACCACCGGGCGCGGCCCGTACCGGTCGGTGAGGGCACCGCCCACCACGAACAGGCCCTGCTGGCTGAACGTCCGCAGCCCGAGCACCAGACCCACCAGCCAGCCGCCCAGACCGAGCGCGCCGCTCAAGTGGTCGGCCAGGTAGGGCAGTACGGCGAAGAACCCGACGTTGAAGGCGAACTGGCTGCTGATGAGCAGCCGGGCGAGCGGGCTCAGCGGGCTCCGCGTGCTCAGCGTGCTCAGCGGGCTCACGTGATCCTTTCGATGCGGCCGGCCCGCATCTCGGCGGTACGGTCCGCGAAGTGGCGGACGACCGCCATGTCGTGACAGATGAAGAGGTAGCCGAGGCCGAGCCGGTCCTGGAGGTCGGCCAGCAGGTTCAGGACACCCGCCCGCACGCTCGGGTCCAGGGCGGACACCGGCTCGTCCAGCACGAGCAGCCGTGGCTCACTCGCCAGGGCCCGGGCGATCCCCGCGCGCTGGCACTGGCCTCCCGACAGCTCGTACGGGCGCCGGTCGCCGTGCGCCGGGTCGAGGCCGACCATGGCGAGCAGTTCCGCGACCCGCTCAGGGCCCGTCGCCGCGTCCCAGCGGCCCCGCACCCGCAGCGGCTCGGCGACGGCGTCGCGGATCCGCTGCCGGGGGCTCAGCGAGCCGTACGGGTCCTGGAACACCGGCTGCAGCGCGGGCCGCAGCGGGCGCAGCTCCCGCTCGCTGAGGCGGGTCAGTTCACGGCCCTCGAACCACACCTCGCCCGCGTCCGGGCGGCGCAGCTGCAGCACGGCCAGGGCCGTGGACGACTTGCCGCAGCCGGACGGGCCGACGAGCGCGAGGGTCTCACCGGCGGAGAGGTCGAAGGACACCCCGTCGACGGCGACGGTGGTGCCGTGGCGGACCACCAGGTCGCGGACGTCCAGCAGCGGGCTCACACGTGCTCCAGGAACAGTTCGGCGGGCGATGCGGGCAGCCGCGCCCAGTGGTGGCAGGAGACCTGACGGGCGGCGTCGCCCGCCGCGCCGGGCTCGGGGAGTTCCGTACGGCAGCGGTCGTCGGCCAGCGGGCAGCGGGGCGCGAACGCGCAGCCGTCCGGCAGCTCACCGGGCGCGGGCGGTGTCCCACCGATGGCGGGCAGACGACGCCGCCGGGCCGGCCCCTCGGCCGGGGCCTCGCCCGTGGCGTCGGGCGTGGCGTCGGGCATGGCCCGGTGTGGGGTCTCGCGCGGGGCCACAGCCGGGGTCTCGGTCGGGTTTCCTGCCGGGGTCTCGGTCGGGTTTCCTGCCGGGGCCTCGGGCGTGGTCCCGGCGGGGGTCTTGGGCGTGGTCCGGGCGGGGGTCTTGGCCCTGGCCTCGGGCGTGGTCGGGGCATCGGACTCGGCCGGGGTCTCGGGCGTGGTCCCGGCGGGGGTCTTGGCCCTGGCCTCGGGCGTGGTCGGGGCATCGGCCTCAGCCGGGGGCTCGTGCGTGGTCCCGGCAGCGGTTTCGGCCCTGGCCTCGGGAGTGGTCGGGGCCACGACTGTGGCGTCGGCCGTGGTCCCGGCAGTGGTGCCGGCCGTGCCCTTGCGCAGGGGCGAGACCTCCGGCGTGGCGCCGGGCGGTGACTCGGGGGGCAGGGACGCCAGGAGGCCGGCCGTGTACGGGGCGTGGGGGCGGGCGAACACCTCGCGTACCGGGCCCGACTCCGCATGGCGGCCCGCGTACATCACCAGGAGCCGGTCCGCGTGGTCGCGGACGACGTCCAGGTCGTGCGTGACCAGGACGAGCGCCGCGCCGGTCGCCTCGCGCTGCTCGGCGAGGAGCCGCAGCACCTGGTGGCGCAGGTCCGGGTCGAGGGCCGTGGTGGGCTCGTCCGCCACGACCAGCTCGGGTGCGTTGATCGTGGCCATGGCGATGACCGCGCGCTGGCGCATCCCGCCGGACAGCTCGTGCGGATACGCGCGGGCCCGGTCCGCCGGGATGCCGACCCGGTCCAGGGCATCGGCGGCCAGCGCGCGGGCGTCCCGGCGCGACAGGCCGCGTCGTACGGACCGTACGGCGGCGGCGAGCTGGTCGCCCACCGGGTGGACGGGGGAGAGGGCCGACAGCGAGTCCTGCGGGACGAAGGCCACCCTGCGGCCCCACAGCGCCCGCATCGAAGCCCCGTCGTGGCCGCGCAGCCGGACGTCGCCGGACACCGTCGCCTCGCGCGGCGCCATGCCCAACAGGGCCCGGGCCGTCAGGGACTTGCCCGCCCCCGACTCGCCGACCAGCGCGAAGACCTCGCCGTCGGACACGTCGAAGGACAGGCCCCGCACGGCCTCGACACCGTCGAAGGCGATCCGCAGGTCCCGTACGGAGAGGAGCGGTTCGTCCATGCCAGTGGGTTCAGTGGGCATCGGCTGCCTTCCGGGTGCGGCGGCGGACAGGGGACCGGGACGCGGACGAGCTGTACGAGGCGGACGTGACGTACGACGTGTACGCGGCCAGCGACACCGCGAGCGCGGCCAGCGCGGCCAGTGCGAGCGCCGGGGCCAGGGCAGCCCAGGGGGCGCGCTCCACGTACGCACGCGACTCGTCGAGCAGCAGGCCCCACTCCGGGGCGGGCGGCTGGGCGCCCAGGCCGAGGAACCCGAGCGACGCCAGGGCCAGGGCGATGCCCGGCAGGCGCAGCACCGCGTGCCGGGCCACCGGGCCCGCCACCGACGGCAGGACGTGCCGGACCAGCACCCAGCCGGGCCCCGCGCCGATCGCCCGCTGGGCCAGCAGGAAGCCCGAGGCCCGTACCTCCTGGACCAGGGCGGCGGCGTGCGCGGCCAGCGCCGGCCAGGAGATCAGCGCCACCGCCAGCGCGGCCCCGCCCGTGCCGGGACCGGCGGCCGCGGCGACCAGGATGCCGACGATCACGGGCGGCAGCGCGTTGGCGATGTCGGACGTGCCGACGGCGATGCTCGGGGCGAAGCCCAGCACCATCGCCAGCGCGAAGCTGAGCGCGCACACCGCGGCCGCCGTGCCGACGGTCGCGGCAGCGCCGTGGCCGAGCCGGGCCAGGACGTCGCGCCCGAGCCCGTCCGTGCCGAGCGGGTGTGCGAGGTCCGGCGGCGCGAGCCGGGCCGCGGTGTCCACGGTGTACGGGTCGCGCAGCAGGCCCCAGCCGATCAGCACCAGCAGCCCGGCGGCGAGTACCAGCGGCACGGCGGGTCCCACCCGTACGGGCCGGGGCGCCGGCAGCGTCAGGCCCGCGTCCCGCAGCCCGGGGCCCAGCAGCCGCCGCCGTACGAGCGCGGCCAGCGCGCCCACGGCGAGGCCCAGCACCAGCAGCGCCAGCACGGCGCCCTGGAGCAGCGGCAGGTCCTGCGACTTGGCCGCGCCCAGCGCCGTACGGCCGATCCCCGGCACCGCGAAGATCGTCTCGACTGCCACGGCGCCGCCCGTCAGACCGACCACGACCATCCCGAACTGCGGGACCAGCGGCGGCAGTACGCGGCGCAGCGCGGCGGCCGCGACACGGGCGGGGGACACGCCCGCGCCCCGCCACAGCTCCACCCACCGCTCGTCGAGCACGGCGGGCAGCGCGTCGGCGACGAGCCGGCCGAGCAGGCCGCCGGCCGGAACGCCCAGCGCCATGGCGGGCAGTACGAGGTGGGCGGGCCCGTGCCAGCCGGCCGTCGGGAACCAGCCGAGCCACACGCCGCCCACGATGAGCAGCAGCGTCGCCAGCAGGAACTCCGGTACGGCGGCGAGCATCGCCGCGACCGCGCCCGAGGTGCCACGGCCGCGCACCAGGACGGGGGCGACGAGCGCGGCCGCGACGGGCAGCGCCACGGCGAAGGCCGCGCCCATGAGGCCGAGGGAGACCTGGAGTCCCGCGACGACGGACGGCAGCACGTCGGTGCCGGACACCCAGGAGGTGCCCAGGTCGCCCCGGATCAGCGCGGACGCCCAGCGGCCCAGGAGGGCGAGGGCGCCCGCGTCGAGCCCGAGGTCGGCGCGGATCGCGGCGAGCGCCTCGGCCGTGGCCTCCTGCTCCGCCGACCGGGCGCGCAGCACGGTCAGCGCCGGGTCGCGGCCCGACAGCCAGGGCAGCAGCCCGACGGCCGCGACGACGAGGGTGAGGGCGGCGGCCCGGGTGACCCCCGCCCGCAGACCCGGCGCCTTCAGCCAGGGCGCCTTCAGGCGGGGCGCTCTCGCCCAGGGCGCCTTCAGCCAGGGCGCCTTCAGGCGGGGCGCCTTCAACCGGGGTGACTTGAGCTGCGGCGCCTTCAGGCGGGGCGCCTGCGGTCCGGACGACTCCGGCCCGTGCGCCTGCGGCGCGGACGACTGCGCCTCGGGCGTGGGCGGCGCGGGCGGCTCCCGCCGGGCCGGTGTCGCCGTGCCCGGCTTCGGTATGCCGGCGGTCACTTCACGTACGTGTCGGTCGTGACCAGCAGCCGCTCGCGCGGGTCGTGCGCCGCGCCCACGACACCGGCCGCGTCGCCCTGGATGACGCGCTCGTGCAGCATCGGCACGGCGGCGTCGGTGGCGAGCACGGCGGCCTCGGCCTCGATGACCGCCTTGCGCCGGGCGTCGCCGGTCGGGGTCGTGGCGGCCTTCTCCAGGGCCTTGTCGACGGCCGGGTCGGCGAGCTGGGCGAGGTTGAAGGAGCCCTTCGACCCGAAGTCGCTGTGCAGGTACGCGACGGGGTCGCCGGAGTCGAGGACCGTGGCCCGGGACAGGATGAACGCGTCGAAGGCCCCGGACAGCGCGTCGGACTCGATGTTGGCGTACTCGCGTACGTCCAGCTTCACCTTGAACCCGGCCTTCTGGAGCTGCTGCTGAAGGGCCTGGGCGACCTCGGGCAGCTCGGCGCGGTCGCTGTACGTGCCGAGGGTGATGGTGGCGCCGTTCGGGGCGGCGGCGGGCGCGGGGTCTCGCGGGGTGCGCAGGCCGTCGGCCCACGCGAGCGCGGGCCCGAGGAGGCCCTTGGCGACGTCGGCGCGCCCCTCGTACACGCCCTTGACGATCGTGCCGGCGTCGATGGCCTGCCGGGCGGCCGCGCGCAGCTTCGGGTCCTTGAAGGCGCCCTTCGCGGTGTTGAGGTGGAGGGTGTTGGTGCGCGGCATCGGCACCTCGGTGATGAGGTCCTGGTCGAGGAGGGCGGCCTGCGAGACGGGGATCGCCTCGACGATGTCGGCCTCGCCGGTGCGCAGGGCGGCGGCGCGCGCGGTGCCGTCCGGGACGAACGTCACGTCGATGCCGGGTGCCTTGGCCTTCTCGCCCCAGTAGCCGTCGTAGCGGTCGAGGGACGCGGAGGAGGTGCCGTTGACCTTGGTGAGCCGGAACGGGCCGGTGCCGGTGCCGACCGGGTTCACCGTCTTCCCCTGGTACGCCTTCGCGGACAGGATCGACAGCTGCGGCGAGCTGAGGCGCTGGGGGACCAGCGGGTCCTCGGTGGCGGTGGTGACGGTGACGGTCTTGCCGGACGCCTTCACGGTGAGGTCGACGCCGTCGAGGATGCGCGGCTTGGGGGACGCGGTGGCGGCGCGGGTCAGGGACCGCTCGACGTCGGCGGCGGTGAGCGGGGTGCCGTCGTGGAAGGTGACGCCGTCGCGGACGGTGAAGGTCCAGGCGGTGCCGTTCTGCTTCCAGCCGGTGGCGAGCGCGGGGCGCGCGTCGCCGTCGGCGTCGAGGGCGACGAGGGTCTCGGCGGTGGACCAGCGGGACAGCTTGAACGCGTCGTCGGAGAGCGGGGTCAGACCGGAGCGCGGCGGTTGCAGCATCGCGACGCGGATGCGCTTGCCGCCGTCGCCGCTCGTCGTGGAGTCCGTTGCGGCGAAGCAGCCGGTGAGGAGGAGCGACGCGGCGGCCAGGGCGGCGGTGGGGAGGAGGAGACGGCGGCGCACGGGAGCACCCTTCCGGGCAGGGGTTCGAACGGGATGCTCGGACGCTAGCATAATGATTATTGTTTTCAACAACTTGTCGTTGAAAGATAAAACTCACAGCCGGTGCGCCTTCAGCGCCATGTGCAGCAGCAGCCGGTCCTCGCCCGCGTCCAGATCGAGGCCCGTGAGCTGCTCGACGCGTGAGAGGCGGTAGTAGAGCGTCTGGCGGTGAATGCCCAGCGCCGCCGCCGTGCGCCCCGCCTGGCCCGCGCAGTCGAGGAACACCTCGGCCGTCCGGGCCAGTTCGGCGTGCGCGTGCGCCAGCAGCGGCCGCACCGCCGGATCCTGTCCGGCCCCGCCGGGCAGGGCGGCGAGCAGCCGGTACGGGCCGATGTCGGCCCACCGGGCCACCGGGGCGAACCGCGGCTGGGCCAGCGCGGAC
>NZ_JABWDV010000403.1:0-36875 GCF_013362995.1 Streptomyces sp. TRM64462
CGGGTCGCGGACGAGCAGCCCCCGCAGGTCGTCGAGGCCCGTGGCCAGCAGCCGCACGACGCGCGAGTCGTCGCCCTCGGCCCGCGCCTCCAGCAGGCTCTGGCCGCTGCTGCGGGCGGCCGGGCGTACCGCACGCCCCGTGTGGACGCGCAGTTCGACAGTGCGGGCCGCCCCGGCGTCGAGGGCCATCTCCCAGCGCAACAGGCCGGCCGAGGCGAGGGCGTCCTTGGGGGCGGGGTCGGCGGTGACGACGGTCTCGGCTCCGTCCGGTGCCGACCAGCGCAGTCCGGAGCCGTGGACGGTGGCCCGCAGTTCCGGTCCGGGCCGGCCGGCGGCGACGGCGCCCAGTGCGGCGAGGTCGGTGCCGAGGGCGAGTTCGACGGGGAGGCGGAGCGGGCGGCCCGTCGCGTTGCGCAGGGTGATCCGTTCGGTGCCGTTCGCGTCCCGTGAGCGTTCCACGGTGACGCCGGGGTCCGGCCCGGGGTCGGCGGGGGTGCGGACGGCGGCGACGAACCGGGCGCGGTCGGCGGACAGCATCCGGCCCTGGAGGGTGATCGGCTCACGGTCGAACACGCGGAGTCGGCAGCGGGACAGGAGCCGTCGGCCCGACCGGTACACGCCTTCGAGTCCCTGGCCGGTGAGCTGGCCGTGCTCCGCCGAGATCGCCAGACAGGGGAGGGCGACACAGACCAGGGCGTCGTGCAGGGACGGCAGTTCACCGGTCCTGGCGGCCGACTGCGGCGGCGGGCCCTGACCGGCGGCTGACGACGGCCTGGCGCGGGCACCGACAGGCTGAGCCGGTGCGGTGCCCGCGGGGTGAGCGGGGGCGGTGCCCGCAGGATGTGCGGGTGCGATGCCTGCGGGGTGAGCGGGTGCGGTGCCCGCTGTGCGGTGTGTGAAAGGGGGGACGGTGAAGTCCATGGATCGTCTGCTGAGCCTTCTGTGCGCTCCGGACAGCCGCTGGAGGTACGGCGGCACGGGTCGGGCGACTCCGCCACAGACGTGAACGGCGGTACACGGGCCCGGGTCACGGGCCTCACCGTGTGCTCCCCGGACCGGTCTCCGCCGGCCCGCCACGCCGCACCGCGTCCGCGGCACCGCCCCGCCCCGGGACCTGCGGCCGGCGCGCGGTCCGGCCACGCGACCCGCCGAGACCGGCCCCGGTACCAGGCCTCGTACCCTGCGGGACCTTCGGCCCGGCACCGTCCGCGCCGGCACCGGACCCCGCTGAGGCCCCGTCGGCCGGCCGTACCCGGCGCAGCCGCAGGCGCCGCCGCGTACCGCGCGGACCGGCCCCCCGCGAGCCGGTCGCACGGGCTGCGACCGCGCGGGTGCCGGGCCGGGCCGCGGTGCCGGTCGCCTCCCGGGCGGCGGCCGTGCGCCGTTCCCGTTCGGCGCGCAGGCACTGGCGCAGGGACTCCGGGTCGAGCTGCTCGTTGCACGCCTGGTGGAGGAGGCGGGCGAACACGTACTCGGTGTCCGCTTCCAGCGCGAGGCCCAGCGCCACGCGGGCGCTGGGCTCGTCGCCCGTCGACCAGGCGACCCAGCCCGCGAGGGTCAGGGGTGCGGCGGCGTGCTCGCTGTAGGCTCCGACGCAGCGGCGGGCCAGGGCGCGCCAGAGCCGCAGCGCGCGCTCCGCCTCGGGGCCCTCCATCCATTCGGCGGCGCGGTCCCGCGTGAGCCGGTCCTGGAGGCCGACGATCAGTACGGCGGCCTCCTCGTGCGTGATGAGCGCGTCGTCGGCGGCGTCGGCTGCCACCGGATCCACGAGCGCGGGCAGCGCCCCGAGGCGGTCGATGACCGCGCCCGCCAGCCGGATCGTCTCGTCCCGCACCTGCTCGCAGCCCTGCGTGCCGATCATCCGGTGCACCAGTGCGGCACTCGCCGCGTCCAGGGCACGCGTCTGGTCGGCCGCCGTCGCGGTGCTCCAGGGCTTCAGGCGGGCCTCCATGTCCCGCAGGGAGCCGCGCACGTGGATGCCCGCGTAGGCGGCGGCCGCCGCCATCACCGACGTACCGGGCGGGGCGAGTTCGCTGCCCTCGGGCGGGCAGCAGTCGCTGTCGGGGCAGCAGTACGACCAGAACCTGCCCCCGGAGATGCACAGCGCCTCGTACACGGGGACATCGAGGGCGCCGCACGCGGTGCGCAGCTTCTGGGCGAGCGGCCGCAGCCGTTCCATCACCCGCCGGCCGTCCTCGCCGTCCGCCGGGTCCTGGCAGAGGAAGACGACGATCCCGTCCGGTCGCGCGCCGCGTCGTTCGCTCCCCTCCACCAGGCACTCGGCGAGCTGCTCGGCGACGGGGGCCCATTCGCGTGGCGAGTGGGGAATGCCCAGCCGCAGCCGGCCCCCGAAGCGGCCCCGCTCTCCGTGCAGGGCGAGGAGGACCACGCTGTCGCTCGGGTGGAACCCGAACATGTACGGGAGTGCGTCGGCCAGTTCCGCGGGGCAGCGCAGGGTGATCTGCGGCTCATCGGCGAACCCGGCGGACCGGTCGGGCAGACCGCCGCCCCTGGATCCCGAAGTACCGGCGGGGCCGGCGGGCGGCATCGCGGTGAGGCCGCGTTCGCCGTCGCGGTCACGCTCGCGGGCAGGGGGTTCGGTCGGACAGGTCGGGTGGCTCGGGTAGGTGGGGCAGGTCGGGGATGTCGCGGATGTCGGGTGGGTCATGCCGGACGCGCCCGTGCTGTCGTCCGCGTCCGTCCTCTCCTTGCGGGTGTCGGTGCTGTCGTCCGCGTCCGTCCTCTCCTTGCGGGTGTCGGTGCTGTCGTCCGTGTCGGTCGTCTCCGTGCGGGTCTGGGGCACGTGCGTGCGGGGGGACGTCGGCATGGCGTCGTCGGGACCGGTGATGTCGTCGCGCTCGTTCATGGCACGACCGTCCCGTGGACCCGGGCACCCCGTCGACCCCTGTGGAAAACGCTCGGGAGCCGGATCCTGCCCCGTCCACAGGGGTCGACAAAGGCGGTGCGGGGCCGCTACGTGCACGCCGCCTTCCGGCGGTCCGTTCGCCCGGTGTCAGTGCGGTGCTGTTCCATGTGGGCATGGAGCACACGAACCACGGAGACCTCCGGGCGTCCGCCGATGCCGTACTCGCCCGCCTCGTCGGTGACGCCACCAGCGCGGCCAGGCTGCGCGAGGATCAGTGGCGGGCGATCGAGGCGCTCGTCGCGCACGGCAGACGTGCCCTGGTCGTGCAGCGCACGGGCTGGGGCAAGTCGGCCGTGTATTTCGTGGCCACCTCACTGCTGCGGGCCCGGGGCGCCGGCCCCACGGTGATCGTCTCACCGCTCCTGGCACTGATGCGGAACCAGGTGGAGTCCGCCGCCCGAGCCGGCATCCACGCCCGGACCATCAACTCGTCCAACACGGAGGAGTGGGACGCCGTCCAGGAGGAGATCGCCGCAGGCACGGTCGACGTGCTGCTCGTGTCCCCGGAGCGGCTCAACAACCCCGACTTCCGCGATCAGGTGCTTCCCCGGCTGGCCGCGGCGACAGGACTCCTCGTGGTCGACGAGGCGCACTGCATCTCGGACTGGGGGCACGACTTCCGCCCCGACTATCGACGCCTGCGCACCATGCTGGCGGAGCTGCCGCCGGGCGTGCCTGTCCTGGCGACGACCGCCACGGCCAACGCGCGCGTGACGGCGGACGTCGCCGAGCAGCTCGGCACGGGGGCCGGCACGGACGCCCTGGTGCTGCGCGGGCCGCTGGACCGCGAGAGCCTCAGCCTCGGGGTGATCCGGCTCCCGGACGCGGCGCACCGCCTGGCCTGGCTGGCCGATCACCTGGAGGAGCTGCCGGGCTCCGGGATCGTCTACACGCTGACGGTCGCGGCGGCCGAGGAGGTCGCCGCGCATCTGCGCCAGTGCGGACACGCCGTCGCCTCGTACACGGGCCGCACGGAGAACGCGGACCGCCGGCAGGCCGAGGACGACCTGCTGGCCAACCGTGTCAAGGCGCTGGTCGCCACGTCCGCGCTGGGCATGGGCTTCGATAAGCCGGATCTGGGATTCGTGGTGCACCTCGGATCGCCCTCCTCCCCCATCGCGTACTACCAGCAGGTGGGGCGCGCGGGCCGCGGTGTGGAGCACGCCGAGGTGCTGCTCCTGCCGGGCCCCGAGGACGAGGCGATCTGGAAGTACTTCGCGTCCGTGGCCTTCCCGCCCGAGGAGCAGGTGCGGCGCACCCTGGACGTCCTGGCGCGCGCGGACGGGCCCCTGTCGCTGCCCGCCCTGGAGCCGCTGGTCGAGCTGCGGCGCACGCGCCTGGAGACCATGCTCAAGGTCCTCGACGTGGACGGTGCGGTACGCCGTGTGAAGGGCGGCTGGGTCAGCACGGGCCGCCCCTGGTCGTACGACACGGAGCGGTACGCGTGGGTGGAGCGGCAGCGCGCGGCCGAGCAGCAGGCGATGCGGGACTACGTGGCGGCCGGCGGCTGCCGCATGGAGTTCCTGCGGCGGCAGCTGGACGACGAGGAGGCGGCGCCGTGCGGCCGCTGCGACAACTGCGCCGGGCCGCGTTTCGACGCGAAGGTGTCGGCGTCCACGCTGGACACGGCCAGGGGTGAGCTGAACAGGCCGGGCGTGGAGGTGGAGCCGCGCCGGATGTGGCCGACGGGGCTCGCGGCCGTGGGCATCGACCTGAAGGGGCGTATCCCCGCCGGGGAGCAGGCGTTCCCGGGTCGTGCCCTGGGGCGGCTGTCCGACATCGGCTGGGGCAACAGGCTGCGGCCGATGCTGGCGGAACGGGCACCGGACGGGCAGGTTCCGGACGATGTGCTGGACGCGGTGGTGCGCGTCCTGGCCGACTGGGCCAGGGGGCCCGGCGGCTGGGCGTCCGGCGGTCCGGAGGCGCCGCCGCGCCCCGCGGGGGTCGTCACGCTGCCGTCGCGCGGCCGTCCGCAGCTGGTGGGTTCGCTGGGTGCCCGGATCGCCGAGGTGGGCCGGATGCCGCTGCTGGGCTCCCTCGCGTACGTACCGGAGGCCGAAGACATCCGGATCTCACGGACCAACAGCGCGCAGCGGCTGTCCGGGCTGCACCGGGCCCTGGAGGTGCCGCCGGACGTCGCCGGGCGGATGGCGTCGCTGGGCGGCCCCGTCCTGCTGGTCGACGACTACGCGGACAGCGGCTGGACGCTCGCGGTGGCGGCGCGGCTGCTGCGCCGGGCCGGAGCCGAGGGGGTGTTTCCGCTGGTCCTGGCCGTGGCGGGCTGAAGCGCGTCAAAGCGGGTTGAGGCCGGTTGAGGCGGCTGAAAAACGGAATTCGTGCGGCCGGGAATTGGGTGTCATACCGCCGCATTCCCGTCAGCGGCCCCAATTGCTCGTTGCCGCCCGCCCGCACCGCCCGCAAGAATTGGATTCCGCCCCCGCAGCACGGCCGTTCGCGGTCCTGAAGGGCTGTGTCGCGGTGCGCCCGCACCCGACCCTGCCCGCTCTGTGGGCGCGTATGCGAAGGGAGGACCGTGACCTTCGGATTCGCTCCGTCCGCAGCCACTTCGTTCACCGCACCAGCCGCTTCCGCCAGCCGTCTCGCCCGCGTTCTGGAGCCGGCCGAGTGGTCAGCGGCCGGAATTCCCTTGCTGCGCAATCCCCGTGACCTCGTGACAGGTCTGCACGCCCGCCACCGGCCGAGGCCCGCGACGGCGGTCGTCGCCGTACTCGACCACGAGGAACGGCTCGCCGCCAGCGCGTCGTTCACACCCCGGCCGGTCGCGGCGGACGGCTGGGAGTTCCGCAACGCGCTGCTGGCCCATCTGCGCCGCGTCGTTCCGCACGATCTGCGGCGCCGCACCCCGGTACGTACCGCTGTGCTGCTCTACTGCCGTGACGGCGACGAGCGCTGGACGGAGGAGGACGGGGCGTGGATGTGGGGGCTGCGGGACGCCTGCACCCTCCACGGCCTGCGCTGCGGTGCGTACATCACGCTGACGCGCGGGGGCTGGCAGGTGCTGGGTGAGGGCCGCGGCGGGCGGAGCCCCCACTCGGCCTCGCCCCCGGTCGACCTGGCGGACGCCGCGACGGAGGACCACCCGGCGCCCCGCAGGGCCAGCGGCGCCGCCGAGCCGCTGCGGCGCACGGCGGCACGCTGATCCGCTGCGGCGCACCGGCGGCACGCTGAGCCCGTACGTCAGACGGGCGTACGTCAGAGGCCGTACGTCAGACAGCCGTGCCGAGCACGGCGTTGATCCGCTGCGGGTCGCCGCAGACGATCAGCAGCGCACCGGCGCGGTTCATGGCTGCGGGCAGGGCACGGACGGCCGTGGCGTCGTCGCCGCCGTTGAGCGCGACCACCACCACGGGGCGCGTCGAGGCGCGCTCCACGGTGGCCGCGTCCGCGAAGAACACGTCGTCGCGGGCGTCGTGCTGCGCCCAGTAGGACGTTTCACCGAAGGACAGCTCGTGCGTCGCCCAAGGGTGCTGCTCGCCGGTGGTGAACACGAGGATGTCGCCGGGAGCGCGGCCGCTCTCCAGCAGGAGGTCGATCGCCTCCTCGGCGGCGTCGAGTGCACCCTTCGCCGGGGCGGGGATCAGCTGGATCTGCGGCTGGGCCCGCTCCGACGCGGAACGATTCTCCTGCCGTGGCGACTGCTGGGCCTGCGGCTGGGGCTGCGGCTTCGGCTGCTGCCCGGCCGCGGCCTGCGGGCGCGGCGCGGACGGCGTGGGCCTGGCGGGGCCGGGGCCGGGGCTGCCGGGACGGGGCGAGGCCGCGGAACGCGGGCCGGGTACGGGACGGGGGGTCGGCGCGGGACGGCCTGCGGCCGGCGTGGCGCGGGGACCCTGGGCACTCTCGTGAATCTGAGGCTCCTCGGGGATGAGAGGCATAAATGCATATGTATCAAACGCCGCTGCGCGAGGCATCGGCGGGTCGCTTGTGCGTGCGGTCCCAGCGGCTCGGCGGCCACCGCGACCTGGCGGAGGGTCAGAAGTCGAAGCCGAGCTGGCCCCCGCTTTCCAGTGCGTCGGCGTCCGGGGAGACCCGGACCTTCCTGAGGTGCCGCCACCGGGGCAGCGCGTCCATGTACGCCCAGGACACGCGGTGATACGGAGTGGGACCCCACTCCACGAGCGCCGCCTTGTGCACGGGCGACGGGTAGCCGGCGTTGTCGGCGAACGCGAAGGGCGCGCACACGTCGGAATGCGCCTCCAGTTCGGCCATCATCGCGTCCCGCCGCACCTTGGCGATCACGGAGGCGGCCGCCACCGCGACACACGACTGGTCACCCTTGATCACCGTACGGACCTGCCAGGGGTCCCCGAGGTAGTCGTGCTTGCCATCGAGGATCACCGCGTCCGGCCGCACCGGAAGGGCGTCCAGCGCCCGTACGGCGGCCAGCCGCAGCGCGGCGGTCATACCGAGCTGGTCGATCTCCTCCGCCGAGGCGTGCCCCAGCGCGTGGGCCGTGACCCACTTCTCGAGCTCCGCGGCCAGTTCACCGCGGCGCTTGGGAGTGAGGAGCTTGGAGTCGGTCAGTCCGGTCGGCGGCCGGCGCAGTCCTGTGACGGCGGCGCAGACCGTGACGGGACCTGCCCACGCCCCGCGTCCGACCTCGTCGACACCGGCGATGATCTTGGCGCCGGTTGTCGCTCGGATCGAGCGCTCGACGGTGTGGGTGGGTGGTTCGTACGGCATGGCGCCTGACAGGTTACGCGGCCGGTCCCCTCCCGCAACACCCGGATTGGCATTCTGTGCCGCGCCACACTCGGAGACGGCCCGCCCGACCGGGCATACGAGAAGTCGCGACGGCGGCGGGACAGTGCTCACCACCGCCGCACTGCTCCCATCCTATGTCCGCCCTAGGTCCGCTTCCGCACCCGCCGGACAGCCCGCCCGACAGCCTGCCAGACCAGCCTCCCAGGCCAGCCCGGTGCGTGAAGTGTCAAGCAACGCAACAGTCCTGGAAGGCGGACAGTTCAGCTGGACGGCCCGGACGGCAGCCACCCGGGCAGCTCCTCGGTCCGCGCCAGCCAGGCGGAAGGCGGCGCTCCGGCCGCCGTGGCCGCGACGACACCCCCGACGATGGCGCAGGTCGTGTCGACGTCACCGCCGGCCTGGGCGGTCACCCAGAAGGCCTGCTCGTAGTCGCCCAGCGACCGCGCTGCCGACCACAGAGCGAACGGCACCGTGTCATGGGCGCTCGTGCGCCTGCCGCAGCCGAGGACGGCGGCCACGGTCTGTGTGTCGCCGTAGTCGAGCATGTCGCGCGCCCGCCGCAGGCCGGCGCCGACGGCGCTGCGCGGCACGAGGGCGATCACTCCGTCCAGGAAGTCCGTGGCCTTCGGCGGACCCCCGGGGGCCGCCGCGAGCGCCGCCGCGGCGGCCACGGCCATGCAGCCGACCACCGCCTCACGGTGCTGGTGCGTGGTGTACGAGGAGATCTCGGCCTGATGCGTGGCCTGCTCCGGGTCGTCGGCGTACCAGGCGCCCAGCGGGGCGATCCGCATGGCGGCGCCGTTGCCCCAGGAGCCCTGGCCCTGGAAGAGTCCGGCGGCCAGCTCCCGCCAGTCGCCGCCTTCCCGGATCAGGCGCAGCATGCGGTTGACGGCCGGTCCGTAGCCGCGGTCGAAGTCGTGGTGCTCGGCGAAGGAGCGGGCGAGGGCGTCCTGGTCGACGCGGCCGTGCTCGGCGAGCACGGCCAGCACGGAGCAGGCCATCTCGGTGTCGTCGGTCCACTGCCAGAGGCCGGGCGGCAGCTCGCGCCGCTTCAGCAGGGGATAGTTGTCGGGTACGAAGAACTGGGAGCCCAGCGCGTCCCCCACGGCCAGCCCCCGCAGGCTGGCCAGGGCGCGTTCGAAGCGCCGGTCGGAAGAGAAGTCAGCGGTCATCGCCCTGCCACTCTATCCGGTGAGGCGGACACGGCCCCGGTTCAGTGAAGGGAAGGCGGCGGCACGCGCGCGTAGAGGTGGCACGCAGTGCCTGGCGCGCGGACGGGCGCGGACGGGCGCCACGCACGGGCGCGGACTGGCGCGCGGTTCCGGGCGCCTAGAGGGACAGGCACAGGCGCTTGAAACCGCCCTCACACCGTCCAGACCGCCTCAAGGTCCACGACGTCACCGGTCAGGGCCTCGACGTCCGCGGCGAGCTGGGCGCGGAGTGCGAGCCGTTCCACCCGCTCGGCCCGGTACTTGCCGTGCTCGGCGGCGGACTGCCACATGGAGAGCACGACGAACTCGTTCCCCGGCGCCTCCCCGAAGAGCCCCCGCACCATGCCGGGGGATCCGGCCATCGCCGGGTTCCAGACCTTCTCCTGCATGAGTGCGTAGTGGTCGACCCGGTCCTCGCGGATCCGGCTGTGCGCGACGCGCACGACGTCGGCGTCCGTGAAGCGCGGCTCGAACCCCGTCTTCACGTCGAAGCGGTGGTCGAACAGCTTGACCTGCGCGTCCTTGTACGTGCCGGACTGCGCGGCGGCGAGCCGGCCGTGCGACCTCGCCATGAACGAGTCGTAGAAGGGCCGGCTCTCCCAGAAGGAGAAGACATGGGCCACACCGGGGCGCAGCCGGCTCCACCCGCCGCCCTGCCCCCGGAAACCGGGCTCGCCCAGGAGCCCCGCCCATTTCCGCTGCCCCCGTTCGAACCCCCGGCGGTCCACGACGGTGCAGCGAATCCACTTGACCAGCACCGCGCCATCGTACGGCGCCGGGCCCCGAGCGGTCCTGGCTGCGGGAAACCGGTTCCGTACCGCCGGGTGTACGGGCCGGCGCCCGACGGCCCCGGAAGCGCCCGCGCAAGCCCCCGTAGGCACGCCTCGATTCCGCACAGCGGGCCTCGCGGCGCGTTCCTCACTGACGCTCCGTGACACCATGGACAAGGAGGCGGGTGCGAAGGGAAGTTGGCCCTCCGTACCAGTGGCGCAGAGAGGGGGATCCTTTGAGCACGCTCAACAAGGGAGTGGCCAAGGTCGAGGTCACACTCAAGTGGGACCCGAGCAGGGGAGACGGGCCGGCCCACGACCTCGACATCATCGCGGCGGTGTATCCCGAGTCGGACCCGTACGGCGACCCGGTCTACCTGGTGCACTTCGACAGCCGTTCGCCGGACGGCACGATCACGCTCAACCGGGACAGCCGTACGGGGCAGGGCTTCGGTGTCGACGAGTCCATGACGCTGGAGCTGAACCGCCTTTCCCCGGCCTACGCGCGCGTAGTGGTGGGCATCGCGATACAGCAGGGCGGCGGCCGCGTCACGTTCGGCGATGTCGCCGGCACCGGCGTGGCCGTCAAGGAGGGCTACCGGGAGCTGTTCGACGACGACTTCACCGCCGTACGGGACGCCACGGCGGCGACCCTCGTCGAGTTCACGCGTGAGGGTGCGAGCACCTGGACGTACCGGCGCGACGTCCGCGGCTTCGACGCCGACCCGGAGTCCTTCGCCCGTCTGATGGGCGCCTTGCAGCACTGACGTGTGCGTCTGAGACGCGTCGCCCCGCCGGAGGGATCCGGCGGGGCGACGCGCTGTTCCGGCACTGCCTGATCAGTAGTACTCGACCTTCGCGTCGGCCTTCACGGGATTGACCGTGTCGAAGACGATGCGGTTCGCCTTCTCGTCGACGTAGAAGGACCCGGAGTAGACCTCACGCGTCACGGTCTTCTCCAGTTCGGCGCTGGTCACCCAGGCGGACGTCGACGAGGACGTCACGCCGGCCGCCCGTACGACGGGCTCGGGCAGTTCGGGCAGCGGCACCTGCTTGAACGTCCAGTCGCTCCGGCCGAGGAGAGCCTTCATGTCCGCGGCCGTGGTGTCGAAGTAGCCGACCAGACGAATGTCGCTCGGCCCCGGGACGCGTCCGGAGTCCTGGGTGAGGTCGATCGCGCACCACTGTGTGCTCACCACTTCGCCCAGCATGGAGAACCGCGCGGTGATCTGCTCCGTCGATCCGCTCAGCTCGCACGTGCCCGCGGGCTTGCCGCTCGCGGCTCCGCCGGCCCGCGTGTCCGTCCCGGCACCGTCGGCGGCCTTGGTGTCGGCGCCGCAGGACGCGGTGAGCAGCACCGTGAGCGCGGCGAGCACGGCCGGGACGGCCGGCATGGTCCGTACGGCCGAGACGGTCCGTGCGGCCGGCATGGCCCGTGCGGCCGGCATGGTCGGCGCGCTCCCGGCCGCCCTGCTGTGTCGGCGGCTCATCATCGCCCTCCACCTCCGGACATGTTCGAGGACCCCAGGATGTCACCACGCGTCCAGGTGACCGTCCGCGTGACAGTACCCCGGGTGATGAAGGGCTTGGCCCAGCCCAGGGTCTCCCAACGGCCGTTCTCCGCGTCGTCGATGCCGGTCTTTACGTCGTTCATCCCCTTGTTGAAGTCGTAACGGTCCTTGGCGTGGACGGTGATCCTCATGGTGAAGGTGTCGCCGCTGGCCTCGACCGACGCACTGCCCCAGATCTTGTGCTCACCGATCGCCTTCTGCCAGTTCTCGGTCTCCGGGTAGTTGCCCTGTTCCTGGCCTCCGACGTTGACGGCCTGGCCGGTCATGTTGAACGACTTCTTGCCGTTGGCCTCCTGGATCATCTCGGCCCATCGCTGGGCCTCCTCGATCTCGGCGTTCACCGCTCCCCGGATCTGCCCGTCCTGCGCGTAGGCCTTCTCGTAGTCGAGCTCCATGTCGAGCCCGGTCCCACCGATGTAGTGGTGGTACAGCTCCTGGGCGTCACCCAGGTCCGCGTCGTGGTCGCCGGTCACGTCGCAGGAGTTGATCAGGCTGCACCAGAACGCGCCAGCCTTCTTGGCCTGCCACTTCATCCAGGACAGCCGGTCCTCCCACGTGGGCTCGGCGCCCGGGTCGTAGGGGAAGGAGCTGGTGTACGCGATGCGCGGCTCCTGCGGCGCCCCCTCCGTGTAGTGCCCGGAGACGGGGCTGCTCCCGGTCGGCTTGGTGGCCGACCCGGACGTGCCGGAGCCGCCACCGGAGCCCGAGCCGGAGCTGGAGCCGGAGCCCGAGGTCACCGGCTTCCCGCCGACGCACTTGATCTCGCCCGTCCAGCACTCCATGAGGATGCGGCCGGACGGGTCGCTGTACGTCGTGGGGTTGTTCCCGGCGTACGAGTACCCGTTCATCGTCTGCGGCCGGTCCGGATCCAGGACCGGGTCGACGCTGATGAACTGGCCGATGCCCGGATCGTACTCACGCGCACCGATGTGGGTGAGCCCGGTCGTCGCGTCGCCGGTCTTGCCGAGGAAGCCCTTGTCGGTGGGCCAGGCGCCGCCCGTGGGCGCACCGCGCTCGGCGCCGAACACCGTCAGCCGCCGCTTGACGAACGCGTGGGTGTCGGCGGCGATGGCGAGGGACTGCGAGCCGTGGTGGTCCGCCACCAGGTAGTGGAGCTTCTCGCTGCCGCTCCGGTTCGTCCGGACGGCGACGGTGACGTCGCCCGAGCCGTAGGTGCGCTGGGCCCACACGGTGCCGTCGGCCCTGAGGTGCACCTCCGTGGCCCCGGCGTAGAGGACGCGCTCGCCGCTCGCGGTGGCGCGGATGAGCAGGTTGCTGTCGGCGTCGTAGAGGTAGTCGGTCGCCGTCCCTTCCTCGGTGACCTTGGCGAGCTTGCCCTCCGGGGACCACTGGAGGTCCTGCTGTCCCCGGTCACCGGGGCGGCTGCGGGTGTTGCCCGACGCGTCGTACGCGTAGGTGCGGTTCGGCTGGTCGCAGGTCGAGGTGCTCGTGGCGGTCAGGACGTGCGGCTGGGCGCCGGTGTAGCAGTAGGCGGTCCGGACGTCGCCGGTGGCCGTGTGCCGTGTCTCGCTGGTGCGCTGGCCGCCGGAGTTGTACGTGTAGCCGGTCCAGTACGGGGCCGGGCCGGACAGCGCGGTCGCGCTGCGCGGATCGGCGCAGTTCTGCGACGACGGGGTCCACGCCTCGGTCAGGCGGCGCTGGCCGTCGTACGTGAAGCACTGGGTCTCGGCGCTGCTCGTTCCGCCCAGGGTGGTGGGGTCGGCGATCCGGGTGACGTTGCCGGCCTGGTCGAAGCCGTAGTTCACGTCCTGGAGCATGTAGCCGTGGCTCTGGGACGTGACATGGCTGCGGGTGAGCCGGCCGGTGCCCTCCTCGTAGGTCTGCGTGACGTAGATCTTCTTGTGCGCCTCGGTGTTCGCCGTTCCCAGGACGAGCTGCTGGGCCTGGCCGAGCGCGGAGTGGTCGGTCTCCAGGAGGTAGCCGGTGCTGCCGGTGATGGACGAGAGCTGGCCGGTGCCCTTGTAGCGGTACTGGACGATCTCGGCGCCCAGGCCGCCCAGCGCCGGCTCACTGGTGTTCTGGAGCGTTCCGTCGACGTTGTGGTAGCTGGAGAACTCGATCTCCGACGGCACGCCCGCGAGCACCAGCGGGTCGTCGGCCGGGAGGCCGAGCCGGGTGCCGGTGGCCCGGGACAGGCTGTCTTAGGCGGTCACCGTCCTGGTGTAGGCCTTGCCGGCCCTGCCTCCCACGTAGCGGGTGGAGCTGGTCGGCTTGCCCTTCAGGAGCGTGTCGTAGGTGTGCTCCGTGAGCTGGTCGGCGTCGGTCCGGGTGCCGGACCAGCTGCCGGTGACGCGCCCGAGCTCGTCGTACGCGGTCAGGATCCGTGCGCCTCGCGCGTCCTTGGCCTCGACGATCTGGTCGAGGTCGTTGTACACGGTCGTCGCGGCGCCCTTGTCCGGGTCGTCGACCCCGACGAGGCGGCCGAGCAGGTCGTACGTGTACGTCCACCTGGCGCCGTCGGGACCGGTGGTCGTCAGCGGCTTGCCGTCCGGGGTGTGGTCGTACTTCATGGAGGCGTACGGGTTCCCCAGGCCGCCGCCGTACTGGGCGTCGGCGGGCGTGGTCGACGCGTAGTCCCGCGTCTCGACGGTCCGGCCGCGCGCGTCGGTGATGGTCCGCCTGGCCGAACCGCCCTGTACGGCGGTGACGGCGGTGGAGTCGCCGGTGTACGTGGTGGTCGTCGTCCACTTCTTGACGCCGTACACCAGCAGCGTGCTGGAGACGGGGCGGCCGGCCCCGTCGAAGACGGTCTCGGTCTGGTTGGGTGCCTCGCCGTACTCGGCGCGCGTGTACGTGCCGTTGGGCGTGCTGGTGGTGTCGAAGATGTCGCGGAACGTCTCGTAGGCGTTGCCGCGTGAGTCGTAGCGCGTGTCGGTCAGCAGCCTGCCGCCCTGCGGGGTCGGGGACTGGGTCTGCAGCTCGCGCAGCAGCGCGTCGTAGATCGTGTAGGTGGTGTTGTAGGTGGTGCCGTCCGCCTTCAGGGTCGAGGCGGCGACGGCCGACGGCTGGGTGTTGCTGAGCTGGTACGAGAAGGTCCTGGACGCGGCCTGGCCGCCGCCCCGGCTCCGGTTGGGCAGCCACACGGCCGTCAGGCGCCCCAGGGCGTCGTACGCGAGCTCCGTCTTCTTCAGGTTGGGGTCGTAGGTGCGCAGCGGCTGGCCCCGGCGCGGGTCCAGGAAGGTGACGGTCCGGAAGCCCTTGGCGTCGGTGGCGATCGTCCTGGTGAGGGGTCCCGCGTCGGCCGGGGTGTAGGCCGTGGTGGAGACGTTCCCTCCGGCGTCGGTGATGGTGAGGGGCCGCCCCAGGGTGTCGTAGGTGGTGCTGATCGTGGTGATCCACCGGCTGGGGTGGCGCCGGCCGTCGGCGTCCGCGGTCGCGGGGTAGCCGGCGGCGCGGCCGGTCCAGGTGGCCTCGCCCTTGGTCGGTGTCTGCAGTGCGCTCCAGCCGGTCGCCGTCGGGGAGTCGTAGACGGTCGCCGTGTCGGAGAGCACGTCCCCGCGGGTCTTCGCGTCCGCGGGCAGGCTGAGCTCGGTGTCGGAGACGCCGCAGTTCTTCGCGACGACACGGGTCCGTGAGACCGGCGTGGTCAGCCCGATGGCGTCGTTGCGCGCGTACCAGGTGCGCGTGCAGGTCTCGTCCCCGGGCTTCGCCAGGTCGCCGTGGTCGGTCACGGAGGAGGCCATGCCGTAGGAGTCGAAGGAGCTGGAGGTGCCGGAGGCGCGCCAGGTGCCGGAGGCGGTCAGGTAGGTGTACGCGTCGCTCGCGGCCACGCGGACGAAGCGGGCCACGTGGTCGCCGGCGTCGGGTGCCGGTTGCCGGGCGGTCTCCTTGGACCAGGGGCTCGTTCACGGTCGCGTTGACCGCGGTGGTGCCGTTGTACGTGACCTGCTCGCGGAGTTGGCCCGAGTACTGGTCGCTGTCGGGTATCGCGGCGATGCCCAGCGCGGGGCTCGCCAGCGGCGTGACGGAGACGGAACGGGTCGTGCCGTCCTTCTTCCGGTCGCCGTCGAGGCCCTGCATGTAGAGGGACACCGTCTTGGAGCGGGTGCCTTCGTTGTGGCCGGTGTGGACGGTCACGGTCCGGTAGCCGCGCCAATCGGACCAGGTGCGCTCGTCCTTCGGTGTGAACGGGTTGTCGCTGTAGCGCCAGCCCGCGCCCGCGTACTCGTAGGCGTGCTCGACGGCGTCGTTCTGCCCCGCGGGGTCGGAGACGACCACGGCGAGCACACGGTACTTGTGGAACCAGTCGACGGACGCCTCGCTCGCTCCGTTGATGTTCCAGTACTGCGGGTAGCAGTTGCGCGTGTTGGTGTCCTCGGCGGCGCCGGTGACCTGTGTGCGCGTGCACTCCGGTGCGGACAGGGTGACCGTGGTGATGGCTCCGGTCTCCGAGGTGACGGTGGAGAGGCGGGGGCGCGTCAGCGGCAGGATGTCGTCGGTGCCGTCGACGCGGTTGGGGCGCATCTGGTAGGTGAAGGAGACGGGCTTCAGGGCGATGGCGGTGCCGGACTTGCCGGTATGGGTGATCGACGTGAGGGTGAGCACCTGGTCGCTGGAGTCGCCGATGTCACCGCCGTCCAGGTACTGCTGGCCGAAAGCCCAGGAGTCCACCGGTGTGTGGGATGCCGCCGCCGCGTCCCAGGAGAAGGTGCTGACGCCGGTCAGCCGCTTGCGGGTGAAGAAGGTCGGCGAGGTGGAGTGGCACTCGCTGGAGTCCTTGGCGCAGAGGGCGTCGAAGGGCACGTCGGGCCAGTTCTGCGCCGTCTCCTTGGTGAGGCTGGTGCAGTCGGCGGCCGTGCAGCGCTCCGCGTACGAGAAGGTGACCTTCGCGTCGGCGTCGTCGGTGAACAGCGCGCCCTTGCGGAGTCCGTACCTGATCTCCTTGAGGTACCCGCCACGGGTGTAGGCGGTGTCGGCCGTGGTGGCGCCGTTCTTCTTGTAGTGGTTCGTCTCCTTGGCGTACCAGTAGGTCGCGGCGTTGCCGTGCAGGTCCTCGACGTGGTCGAGGTTCCAGCGCCAGGCCTGGGTGAGGGAGCGGCCGGAGAAGGCGGTGCCGGCGGAGTATCCGGGCTCGCCGGAGTCGTCGCCGAAGACCGGCACCGTCCAGACGGAGTGGGTGCGCTGGTCGACGGCTCCCGGCAGCTTGTCCAGGCCGAAGACGTACTTCGTGCCGTCGCCGGTCACGACCGTCCAGTACTCACCGTTGTCGTCGCCGTTGACGGCTCCGGTGGAGCGGGTCACCCGGGAGGCGTCGTCCCCTTCCAGGTGCCAGCGGCCGGTGGAGCTGTTCTTGACGAGCCTGGAGGACTTGCCGTTGAGGAGCACCAGGGTGGCGTTGTCGTACTTCCAGCACTGGTCGTCGGAGTCGCTGTGTCCGTCGTCGCTGCAACTGCCGTAGGTGCGCTGGATGTAGGACTCGCTCAGCGTGAAGCCCTCGCCCACCGAGGTGGACTGGTTGTTGGTCGTGGCGGTCCGGCCGTCGACGCTGCCCGAGTCGTAGCCCAGGGACAGCACGGGCGTCGGGTCGGCGGCGGCCGGCGGCATCGGGAAGTCGTAGGACCAGGTGAACGATCCCGAACTGCCGCCCGCCTCCCAGGAGAAGGACTCGGAGAGCGGTGTGGCGGAGTAGTCACCGGCCCCGGAGGGGACTGCTGGCCGGCGCCCGACGCGGTCATCGCCAGGACCGTCGACCCGGCGGCCAGCTGGGCCGACATCCCGCTGTCCGCCTGGGGCAGGTCGCCCCTGGCGGAGACGGTGCGGCTCGCGAGGTCGTTCCGTGTCGCCACGGGCGTCTGACGGCGGCACTCCGCCTTCCGGGGCGTGGTCAGGGCGCAGGCGGGAAGCTGTACGAGCCGGAGGCGCTGGGCCCATCCGCCGCCGACGGCCGCGGCGACGGGGCCGTAGCCGACGCGCACCTCGGCCGCGCCCGGCTGTTCGGCGGCGACGGTCAGCAGCACGCCGGTGAGGCCGAGGCGTTCCGCGGCCTTCTGGTCGAGGACCGTCACCTCGGCCGAGCCACCCGCCGGGGAGGCCTGGCGGGTGGCCTGGGCGCCGGCGGTCGCGCGCTGTCGCCGGGTGTCCGGCGTGACGGTCACGGGAAGCCCGCTCACCGTGGCGGTACCCGCCTTGCCGGACGTCAGCGGCACGGTGCCCCGTCCTGCCCGCGGCCAGTCGGCGCGGCGCTCGGCGGTGGCCCGGACCGCCAGGGCCGCGTTGGCCGCGCTCTCCTTGGCGACGTGCGCCCGCGCCGCGGTCGCGCCGGGCCCGGACACCTCCTTGACCTTGCTCACCCGCTGGTCCGGTACGTCGGGCCGGCCCAGCCCGCGTCCCGCGGCGTCGGCGGTCGGCGCCAGCCCGACCGGAACCATCAGGGACAGCGCGAGCGCGGTCACCCAGGGCCGCCTTCTTCGCCGGACACCGCGACCCGGTCTCGCCTCGGTGGGTCTGCCACTTCTCATAGGTCACACCTCTGAGCCTCACGGGCGGCTTCGACCGCCACGTCATGATCAGGAAGGCATGACACAACATCACTTACATGACCACGTCAAGCAAGGTCCGCGACGCCCAAGGCCCAGGGACCCGGAAACGCCGGAGGAGGGGGTGCCGGCCGCCGGGGCCGGCACCCCCTCCCAGGGATCACGTCGTCAGATCGGCGTCAGATCGGCGTCAGCTGCAGCCGCTGGTGGAGCCGCAGCCCTCGCAGATGTAGCAGGAGCCGGCGCGCTGCATCTTCGTGCCGCAGGAGAAGCAGAGCGGGGCGTCCGCCTGGATGCCGAGCTGCATCTCGACCAGCTCCGCGGAGGTGTGGGCCTCCTTGGGAGCCGGGACCTCCGCCTTGGGGGCGGCGGGCTTGGGGGCCTCCTGCTGGCGCGGGGCCGACTGGGCGAGGCCCTCGACGTCGACCTCGTCGTCGGACGGCTCGTACGAACCGGTCTCCAGGTGGCGCTGGCGCTCCTCGGCCGAGTGGATGCCGAGCGCCGAGCGGGTCTCGAACGGCAGGAAGTCCAGCGCGAGGCGGCGGAAGATGTAGTCGACGATCGACTGCGCCATCCGCACGTCCGGGTCGTCCGTCATACCGGCCGGCTCGAAGCGCATGTTGGTGAACTTCGAGACGTACGTCTCCAGGGGCACGCCGTACTGGAGGCCGACGGAGACGGCGATGGAGAAGGCGTCCATCATGCCCGCGAGGGTCGAGCCCTGCTTGGACATCTTCAGGAAGACCTCGCCGAGACCGTCGTCCGGGTAGGAGTTGGCGGTCATGTAGCCCTCGGCGCCGCCGACGGTGAAGGAGGTGGTGATGCCGGGGCGGCCCTTCGGGAGGCGCTTGCGGACCGGGCGGTACTCGACGACCTTCTCGACCTTGGCGGGCGCGACGGCGGTCTCGGGCTCGGCCTTCTTCTCCTCCTCCTTCTTCTTGGCGGAGAGGGGCTGGCCGACCTTGCAGTTGTCGCGGTAGATGGCGAGCGCCTTGACGCCCATCTTCCAGGCCTCGAAGTAGACCTCTTCGACGTCCTCGACGGTGGCGGTCTCCGGGAGGTTGACCGTCTTGGAGAGGGCGCCGGAGATCCACGGCTGGATGGCGGCCATCATGCGGACGTGGCCCATCGCGGAGATGGAGCGCTCACCCATGGCGCAGTCGAAGACCTCGTAGTGCTCGTGCTTGAGGCCCGGGGCGTCGATCACATTGCCGTGCTCGGCGATGTGGGCGACGATCGCCTCGATCTGCTCCTCCTGGTAGCCCAGGCGGCGCAGAGCCTGCGGGACCGTGCCGTTGACGATCTGCATGGAGCCGCCGCCGACCAGCTTCTTGAACTTGACCAGCGCGAGGTCGGGCTCCAGGCCGGTGGTGTCGCAGGACATCGCGAGACCGATGGTGCCGGTCGGGGCGATGACGGACGCCTGGGAGTTGCGGAAGCCGTTCTTCTCGCCGAGGCGGACCACGTCCTGCCAGGCCTCCGTGGCGGCGGCCCAGATCGGGGTGTCCAGGTCGTCCATGCGGACGGCGGCGGTGTTGGCGTCGGCGTGCTGCTTCATGACGCGCTTGTGCGCCTCGGCGTTGCGCGCGAAGCCGTCGTACGGGCCGACGACGGCGGCCAGCTCGGCGGAGCGGCGGTACGAGGCGCCGGTCATCAGCGAGGTGATGGCGCCGGCCAGGGCGCGGCCGCCGTCGGAGTCGTACGCGTGGCCCGTGGCCATCAGGAGGGCGCCGAGGTTGGCGTAGCCGATGCCCAGCTGGCGGAAGGCGCGGGTGTTCTCGCCGATCTTCTGCGTCGGGAAGTCCGCGAAGCAGATCGAGATGTCCATCGCGGTGATGACCAGCTCGACGACCTTGGAGAAGCGCTCGACGTCGAAGGACTGGTTGCCCTTGCCGTCGTCCTTGAGGAACTTCATCAGGTTCAGCGAGGCCAGGTTGCACGAGGTGTTGTCCAGGTGCATGTACTCGCTGCACGGGTTCGAGCCGTTGATACGGCCGGACTCGGGGCAGGTGTGCCAGTGGTTGATGGTGTCGTCGTACTGGATGCCCGGGTCGGCGCAGGCCCAGGCGGCCTCGGCCATCTTGCGGAAGAGCGCCTTGGCGTCGACCTCCTCGATGACCTCACCGGTCATCCGGGCGCGCAGGCCGAACTTCCCGCCGGACTCCACGGCCTTCATGAACTCGTCGTTCACGCGGACGGAGTTGTTGGCGTTCTGGTACTGGACGGACGTGATGTCGTCGCCGCCCAGGTCCATGTCGAAGCCCGCGTCGCGGAGGGCGCGGATCTTCTCCTCCTCCTTGACCTTGGTCTCGATGAAGTCCTCGATGTCGGGGTGGTCGACGTCGAGGATGACCATCTTGGCGGCGCGGCGGGTGGCGCCACCGGACTTGATCGTTCCGGCGGAGGCGTCGGCGCCGCGCATGAAGGAGACCGGGCCGGAGGCGTTGCCGCCGGAGGAGAGCAGTTCCTTGGAGGAGCGGATACGGGAGAGGTTCAGGCCGGCGCCCGAGCCGCCCTTGAAGATCATGCCCTCTTCCTTGTACCAGTCGAGGATCGACTCCATGGAGTCGTCGACGGACAGGATGAAGCAGGCCGAGACCTGCTGGGGCTGCGGCGTGCCGACGTTGAACCACACCGGCGAGTTGAAGCTGAAGATCTGGTGCAGGAGGGCGTAGGCGAGCTCGTGCTCGAAGATCTCGGCGTCGGCGGGCGAGGCGAAGTAGTGGTGGTCCTCGCCGGCCTTCCGGTACGTCTTCACGATGCGGTCGATGAGCTGCTTCAGGCCCGTCTCGCGCTGCGGCGTGCCGACGGCACCCCGGAAGTACTTGCTGGTGACGATGTTGACCGCGTTCACCGACCAGAAGTCGGGGAACTCGACGCCACGCTGCTCGAAGTTGACCGAGCCGTCGCGCCAGTTGGTCATGACGACGTCACGGCGCTCCCAGACGACCTCGTCGTAGGGATGCACACCGGGAGTGGTGTGGATGCGCTCGATACGCAGGCCCTTGCTCGCCTTGGCTCCCTTGGCGCGGGACCCTCGTGCCGGGCCGCTCGTCGTCTCTGTCATGCCGCCTCCCATATACGGGCAAAAACACCCTGATGTGCCCAGATCTTCCCAAGGCACGGTCTCTGTCTGTTGTCATGGACGCCGCTAGCGGCACCCGGGACAAGTCGATGTGGCCGTCGCGACGGCCGGTCGCCGGACTGGCCGGTCAGCCCGGTCAGCCCGGTCGGCAGCCGGTCAGTCGGCGGCACCCGCGGGCACCGGGACCTCGGGGGTCGCACCGGTACCGCGCTCCTCCACGGGGGGCCGCCGCTCGCGCAGCTCCGCGATGGCGGCCTCGAAGTCCTCAAGCGTGTCGAACGCCCGGTACACGGACGCGAACCGCAGATACGCCACCAGGTCGAGTTCCTGGAGCGGGCCGAGTATGGCCAGGCCGACGTCGTGCGTGGTGAGCTCGGCGCTGCCGGTGGCCCGCACCGCCTCCTCGACCCGCTGGCCGAGCTGGGCGAGGGCGTCCTCGGTGACGGGCCGCCCCTGGCAGGCCTTGCGCACTCCGTTGATGACCTTGGTCCGGCTGAACGGCTCGGTCACGCCGCTCCGCTTCACGACCATGAGCGAGCAGGTCTCCACCGTGGTGAACCGGCGGGAGCAGTCGGGGCACTGGCGGCGGCGTCTGATGGACGTCCCGTCGTCGGTGGTGCGACTGTCGACGACGCGGCTGTCGGGGTGCCTGCAGAAGGGGCAGTGCATGGTTCCCATCCCTCCTTCACAGCACGACTGAACTGCCTCGACAGGCCCTTGAGCCCCTCGAAGCAGCCACAAGCATAGGCGATCGACGCACCCCCGGCAGACCGGGGGACCACAACTTGTGGGTGGCGGGACACATCGAACCACTACATGTGGGGTCCGGCCTGTCATTCGCCGCTACGGCGCGTGTCGCGGCTCTCCGGCCGCGAGAGGCCCCCGCGGGCGGCCATGAGCCTACGGCACGGCCCCGCTCCACGAATTCCGGGGCACCGGATGAAAGACTGCGTTTCGCGTCGGGGAAGCGCCGGCCCGGCCGACCCCGGCGGCGGGCGGCACGGCGGGGAACGTTACCGTCATGGCCCGAATCGCCACCGCGCCGAAAGGTCGCACATACACCTCGGCACACGCACACGTAAGCCAATTCTTGATTTTTCACTCGAACGTGTGTTTGGCGCAACCTTTCGAAAGCAACTACCGTTGTGCCAGCCAGGGAGACCATTCGAGAGGGGCCGACGTGACCACCACAGCAGACAGTGCCACCATCACCGCCCAGGACCGCTCCCAGGGCCGATTCGACCCGGTGCATGCCATGAACGTGAAGAACGTGAACGACGGGACCGCGACCCCGGAGCCCCCCAAGCCCACGCGCTCCCTGCCCGGGCGACCTCCCGGCATCCGGGCCGACAGCTCGGGCCTCACCGACCGGCAGCGGCGCGTCATCGAGGTGATCCGCGACTCCGTGCAGCGCCGGGGCTACCCACCGTCGATGCGCGAGATCGGCCAGGCCGTCGGGCTCTCCAGCACCTCATCCGTGGCGCATCAGCTGATGGCACTGGAGCGGAAGGGCTTCCTCCGCCGCGACCCGCACCGGCCGCGCGCGTACGAGGTGCGCGGGTCGGACCAGCCCAGCGCGCAGCCCACCGACACCTCCGGCAAGCCGGCCGCCTCCTATGTGCCCCTGGTCGGCCGGATCGCCGCCGGTGGGCCGATCCTGGCCGAGGAGTCCGTCGAGGACGTCTTCCCGCTCCCCCGCCAGCTGGTCGGTGACGGCGAACTCTTCGTGCTGAAGGTCGTCGGCGACTCGATGATCGAGGCCGCGATCTGCGACGGCGACTGGGTCACCGTGCGCCGTCAGCCGGTCGCGGAGAACGGCGACATCGTCGCCGCCATGCTGGACGGCGAGGCCACGGTCAAGCGCTTCAAGCGGGAGGACGGCCATGTGTGGCTGCTTCCGCACAATGCCGCCTATCAGCCGATCCCTGGCGACGAGGCAACGATCCTCGGCAAGGTTGTGGCGGTTCTGCGGCGGGTCTGACGCACCCGTCGGCTCCGACCGGCCCCGGGACCTCTGCGCCGGTCCCGGGGCTGCTGCCTGTGCGGCCCGAACCGGCGCCGCTCTCCAGGCGCCGCTACGGGGCTACGGCGCTTCGGCCTTCGCCGCCGCGTCGATCGCGGCCAGCGAGCGCCGGACCTGATTGCGGTCGGTGGTGTACCAGAAGTCCGGCAGGGACGTACGGAGAAAGCTCCCGTACCGGGCATTGGCGAGGCGCGGGTCCAGGACCGCCACCACGCCCCGGTCGCCCGTGGCGCGCACCAGGCGACCCGCGCCCTGGGCCATGAGCAGCGCGGCATGCGTGGCGGCGACGGCCATGAAGCCATTGCCACCGGCCTCCTCGACGGCCTTCTGCCGGGCGCTCATCAGCGGATCGTCCGGCCGCGGAAACGGGATGCGGTCCATGACGACGAGCTGACAGCTCGGCCCGGGCACATCGACGCCCTGCCACAGCGACAGCGTCCCGAACAGGCAGGTCTCCGGGTCCGCCGCGAACGTCTTGATCAGCTCTCCGAGTGTGTCCTCGCCCTGGAGCAGGATCGGCTGGCCGAGCCTGCCCCGCAGTTCCTCGGCCGCGGCCTGCGCGGCCCGCATCGACGAGAACAGGCCGAGCGTGCGGCCGCCGGCGGCCTGCACCAGCTCCGCGAGCTCGTCCATCATGTCGGCCCGCCCGGCCTCCCGGCCGGGGGTCGCCAGGTGCCGTGCGACGTACAGGATGCCCTGCTTGCGGTAGTCGAAGGGCGAGCCGACGTCGATGCCCTTCCAGACGGGCAGGTCCTCCCCCTCGACGCCTTCCGGGGCGAGGCCCAGCGAGGCGCCCACCCCGTTGAAGTCACCGCCCAGCTTGAGCGTCGCGGAGGCCAGGACCACCGAGCGGTCGGCGAACAGCTTCTCGCGCAGCAGTCCGGACACCGACATCGGCGCCACGCGCAGGGACGCTCCGAAGCGGTCGTGCCGTTCGTACCAGACCACGTCGTGCTCGGAGCCGGTCAGGATGCGCTCGGCGACCCCGTGGACGGTCTCGACGGCGGCGAGGGCCTGTTTGCGGACGGCGTCCTCGTCCTGGACGGACCGGTCGCGGGTCGAGCCGATGGCCGAGATCACCGTGCGCGCCGCGTCCCGCAGCGTCATCAGGGCGTACGACAGGTCCTCGGGGATCTCCTCCAGCCGGCCGGGCAGGGCCAGCTCCATGAGCCGCTCGAATCCCTCGGACGCGGTCTGGAGCTGGTCGGCGGCCTTCTCGTCGACGAGCTTGGCCGCGCGCCGCACGGCCCGGTTGACCTGCCCGGGGGTGAGCTCGCCGGTGGCGACGCCGGTCACGCGGGACACCAGTTCGTGCGCCTCGTCGACGATCAGCACCTCGTGCTGCGGCAGGACCGGGGCGCCTTCGATGGCGTCGATGGCGAGCAGCGCGTGGTTGGTGACGACGACGTCGGCGAGCTTGGCGCGCTCGCGGGCGGCCTCGGCGAAGCACTCGGCGCCGTACGCGCACTTGGTGGCGCCGAGGCACTCGCGGGAGGTGACGGAGACCTGTGACCAGGCGCGGTCGGAGACGCCCGGCGTCATGTCGTCGCGGTCGCCGGTCTCCGTCTCGTCGGCCCAGTCGCGCAGCCGCAGCAGGTCCTTGCCGAGCTTGCTGGTGGGGGCGGCGGCCTCGAAGGGGTCGAAGAGGCCGTCCTCCTCTTCCTGCGGGACGCCTTCGTGCAGCCGGTGCAGGCACAGGTAGTTGGAGCGGCCCTTGAGCATCGCGAACTCGGGGCGGCGGCGCAGCAGCGGGTGCAGGGCCTCCACCGTGCGGGGCAGGTCGCGCTCGACGAGCTGCCGCTGGAGGGCGAGCGTGGCCGTCGCGATGACGACCCGGTCTCCGTGGGCCAGGGCGGGGACCAGGTAGCCGAGGGACTTGCCCGTGCCGGTGCCGGCCTGGACGAGCAGATGGGAACCGTCGTCGATGACCTGGCCCACGGCCTCGGCCATGGCGACCTGGCCTGGCCGTTCCACACCGCCGACGGCGGCGACGGCGGCGTGGAGGAGCTCGGGGAGGGATGGCTTCGTCATAGCCCGTCCACCCTACGGGGCGGCACTGACAATCGGATCACGCGCGCGGTGCGCTCGGCGGCGGACAGGGCGTCCGCGAAGCGGTCCAGTACGGCGGTGGCCTGCTCGTCGGTGAGGGTGAGCGGGGGCAGCAGCCGTACGACGGCGGAGTGGCGGCCGCCGACGTCCACGATGAGCCCGCGGTTCAGGCACTCCCGCTGGACGGCGGCCGCGAGGACCGGATCGGGTGCGGCATCGGCGGCCGGGTCGACGAGTTCGACGCCGGTCATCAGGCCGCGGCCGCGTACGTCGCCCACGCAGGGGTGGTCGGCGGCCAGCTGCCGGAGCCGGGCGAGCATACGGGCGCCGAGCCTGGCGGCGTGCTCGGCGAGCCGGTTCTCGCGTACGTACGCGAGGGTGGCCGCGCCGGCGGCCATGGCGAGCTGGTTGCCGCGCGGCGGTCCGGTGTGGTCGGCCGGTTGCCGGCAGTCGAGTTCCGGCCGGTAGACGATCACGGCGAGGGGCAGGGAGCCGCCGATGGCCTTGGACATGACCATCACGTCGGGGACCACACCGCTGTGCTCCACGGCCCAGAACGTCCCGGTGCGGCCGACGCCGGTACGGATCTCGTCGGCGATCAGGGGGATGGAGCGGGCCTCGGTGAGCGCGCGCATCCGTCGCAGCCAGCCGTCGGGGGCGGGGAGCACCCCGCCGTCGCACTGGACCGGTTCGACGAGCATCCCGGCGGGCGCGGGGACGCCGCTCTTGGGGTCGTCCAGCAGGTTCTCGGTCCAGCGGGCGGCCAGTTCGGCGCCGCGTTCGCCGCCGGTGCCGAACGGGCAGCGGTAGTCCTGCGGGTAGGGCAGCCGGGTGGCCGGGGTGCCGGCGCCGCTCGTGGCCGGGGCGTGTTCGGCGCCCGTGAAGGCGAGCAGGCCGTCGCGTCCGGTCGCCGCGCGGACGAGGGCCAGGGCGGCTTCGACGGCGTCCGTGCCGGCCGGGCCGCAGAACTGGATGCGGGCGTCGCGGGCGAGCGGCGCCGGCAGGGTCGCGAACAGTTCCGTCGTGAACGCGTCCTTGACCGGCGACGCGAGGTCCGGGGCGTGCAGCGGCGCCTCGGAGTCGATGACCCGTTTGATCGCCTCCAGCACCACGGGGTGGTTGTGGCCGAGGGCTAGCGCGCCGGCTCCGGAGAGGCAGTCCAGGTAGCGCCGGCCGTCCGCGCCCTCGATGGTCAGCCCCCGGGCCCGTACGGGGACGATGGGCAGCGAGCGGGCGTAGGTGCGGGCGGCCGGTTCGCGCAGCGACTGGCGGCGCAGGATCCCCTCGTGCCCGGCGGGCGGTGCCGCCGGCGCTGGTTCGGTCGCGGCCACGGCTTCGGATCCTCCCGCTGTAACGGTTGCGTTGCACTTCGATACGCCGTCGGGCGCCGTGGCGCTCAGACCGGGCGTCGTCCCTGTGTCCCCCGTACGTACCAACGACGACAACTCCGGTAGATCACGGGCATTTCGAAGATCCTTGCGCCGGGGGAACCGTGGACCTGCTGCACGCCGTCCCCAACGGCACCGGCATAGTTGGGGCCGCACTGCTCGGTAGTGCGTGCTCTGGAAAGTGCTTGGTCGACGAAGTCCCAGGGGGATCACACATGCGAACGATGCGTCCGTTGCTCGCCTCCGCCGCCGTCGCGGCGGTGCTGGCGCTGACGGCCACGGGCTGCGGCCCGGGCGAGGACAACGCGGGCGGCACGCCCGCCACTTCGGCGGCCGCCACGCCGGACGGGAAGATCACGATCCCGGACGATCTGAAGGACCGGCTCAAGGAGCACGGGATCGACGTCGACAAGTGGCGGGGCGGCGAATGGAAGAACTGGGACAAGGACAAGTGGCTGCGTGAGGCCAAGGACTTCGTCAATCCGATCATCGAGGACCTCTGGGACCCGGACCGCATGCGGGACGCGGAGGAGCCGGACCAGCCGCCGGTCGAGGACGGCGACATCTCCGGCGACGACGGGGTGACGGACCCGAAGCCGAAGCGCATCGAGGCGACGCCGGTGAGCACGCCGTACAGCGCGAGCGTCCCGGAGGCCGGCAAGCTGCTGTTCGACGGGCCCAAGGGCGCGATGGTGTGCTCGGCGACGGTGGTGCAGGACCCGGCGAACCCCGGGAAGTCGAACCTGGTGTGGACGGCCGGCCACTGTGTCCACGCGGGCAAGAAGGGCGGCTGGTACCGGAACATCGCGTTCGTGCCGTCGTACAACGACAGCGGTATGTCGACGGCGCAGTTGGAGAAGGCGACGCGTGAGCAGGTCGCTCCGCACGGGGTGTGGTGGGCGGACTGGGCCCAGACCTCCGAGCAGTGGATCGACGAGGGCGGTCCGGTCGGGGGCGCGGGCGCGCCGTACGACTTCGCCGTCATCCATGTGACGCCGGAGAAGGGCGGCAAGGGCAAGTCGCTGGAGGAGACAGTCGGTTCGGCGCTGCCGGTCGACTTCGCCGCCCCGGCCACGCAGAAGATCGCGAAGATGGAGGCGACCGGCTACCCGGCCGCGCCGCCGTACGACGGGCAGAAGATGTTCCAGTGCGCGGACAAGCCGGGCCGGCTGTCCGTGAGGGCCGAGCAGCCGACGATGTACCGGATCGGCTGCAGCATGACCGGTGGTTCGTCGGGTGGCGGCTGGGTGCACACCGGCAAGGACGGCAAGCCGGCGCTGGTGTCGAACACGTCGATCGGGCCGGTGACGGCGGGCTGGCTGGCGGGGCCGCGCCTCGGCCAGGAGGCGAAGGGCGTCTACATGGCGGTCAGCGAGAAGTACGCGGGACGGTAGTCGCCGTACGGTGAGCGAAAAGGCGGGTCCCCCGGCCGCACCGGCGGGGGGACCCGCCTGTTTTCGGTTGGCTGTCCGCTTTCGGCTGCCTGTCCGCCGGTGTCCGCCGGTCAGGCCGTCGCCGGGACGAACGGGGCGAGCATGGCTGCCAGTTCCTCGTGCACCCGGGCCTTGAGCAGGGTGCCCTCGGGGGTGTGCTCCTCGGAGACGACCTCGCCCTCGGCGTGGACCCGCGAGACCAGACCGCCCTGCGTGTACGGCACGAGCGCCTCGATCTCGACCTCGGGCCGCGGCAGTTCGGCGTCGATCATCGCGAGCAGTTCCGCGATGCCCTCACCGGTACGCGCCGACACGGCGATCGAGTGCTTCTCGACGCGCAGCATCTGCTGCAGGACGAGCGGGTCGGCAGCGTCCGCCTTGTTGATGACCACGATCTCGGGCACGTTCGTCGCACCGACGTCGCGGATCACCTCGCGCACGGCGGCGAGCTGCTCCTCCGGGGCCGGGTGCGAGCCGTCCACCACGTGCAGGATCAGGTCGGAGTCGCCGACCTCCTCCATGGTGGAGCGGAACGCCTCGACCAGGTGGTGCGGCAGATGCCGTACGAACCCGACGGTGTCGGCCAGCGTGTAGAGGCGGCCGCTCGGCGTCTCGGCCCGGCGCACAGTCGGGTCGAGCGTGGCGAACAGGGCGTTCTCCACGAGCACGCCCGCGCCGGTGAGCCGGTTCAGGAGGGACGACTTGCCGGCGTTGGTGTAGCCGGCGATCGCGACCGACGGCACCTTGTTGCGCCGGCGCTCCTGGCGCTTGATGTCGCGGCCCGTCTTCATGTCCGCGATCTCCCGGCGCATCTTCGCCATCTTCTCGCGGATCCGTCGCCGGTCCGTCTCGATCTTGGTCTCACCGGGGCCTCGCGTGGCCATGCCGCCACTGCCACCGCCGCCCATCTGCCGGGACAGCGACTGACCCCAGCCGCGCAGCCGCGGCAGCATGTACTGCATCTGCGCGAGCGCGACCTGCGCCTTGCCCTCGCGGGACTTGGCGTGCTGGGCGAAGATGTCGAGGATCAGGGCGGTCCTGTCGACCACCTTGACCTTGACGACGTCCTCCAGGTGGATGAGCTGGCCGGGGCTCAGCTCACCGTCGCAGACGACCGTGTCCGCGCCGGTCTCCAGCACGATGTCCCGCAGCTCGTCGGCCTTGCCCGAGCCGATGTACGTGGCCGGGTCGGGCTTGTCGCGGCGCTGGATCACTCCGTCCAGCACGAGGGCGCCCGCCGTCTCGGCGAGGGCAGCCAGCTCGGCCAGGGAGTTCTCCGCGTCCCGCACGGTCCCCGAGGTCCAGACGCCGACCAGCACGACGCGCTCCAGGCGCAGCTGCCGGTACTCGACCTCGGTGACGTCCTCGAGCTCGGTGGAGAGCCCGGCGACGCGCCGCAGGGCGGCTCGCTCGGAGCGGTCGAACTGGTCGCCGTCCCGCTCGCCGTCGATCTCGTAGCTCCAGGCGACGTCCTCTTCCATCAGGGCATCGGCCCGAAGGCTCTCGGTGCGGCTCTCGTCCGCGAAGCTCTGGCTGTCCTGGGAAAAGGAAGAAGAGGAGGTCATTGGATCCTTACGTCGATGAGATGGAATGTGTCTGGGACAACGCGCGGCCTTCCCGGATGATTCCCGTGATTCCCGGTCCAGGCCCGGTGGCGCCCTCGACCCGTCGATGGTCGCACGGGCCGGTGCGGCGCGTCACCCGGGTTTCACGTCCTGTGCGGGGCGCTGTGAGGGGGCCTTGCTGCGCCATTCCGGGTGCCCGGGCATGCGCGGGGTCGTCTCGCCGTACAGCCAGGCCTTCATGAAGGCGGTCAGGTCGCGGCCCGCGATGTCGGAGGCGAGGCGTACGAAGTCGGCGGTGCCGGCCGTGCCGTGTGCGTACTCGGTGACCCAGCGTCGCTGGAGCCGCTGGAACGCGTCCTTGCCGATCTCCTGGCGCAGGGCGTACAGGACCAGGGCGCTCCCGTCGTACACGACGGGACGGAACAGGCTGATCTTCTGGCCGGGCGAGGGCGGCCGGGGCGCGGCGGGCGGTCCGCCGGCGGCGCGCCAGCGGTCGGACGCGGTGTAGGCCTCGCGCATGCGGCGTTCGAGGGTGAGGTGGCCGGTCTCCTCGGCGTACAGGGCCTCGTACCAGGTGGCGTGGCCTTCGTTGAGCCACAGGTCGGACCACGCGCGCGGGGTGACGCTGTTGCCGAACCAGTGGTGGGCCAGTTCGTGCACCATGATCGACTCGATGTACCAGGCGGGGAGCTGGGGGTGGGTGAAGAGCCGGCGCTCGAAGAGGGAGAGGGTCTGCGTCTCCAGCTCGAAGCCGGTGGCGGCGTCCGCGATGAGCACCCCGTACGTCTCGAAGGGGTAGCGGCCGACCTTCCGCTCCATCCACTCCAGGTGGCCGGGGGTCTTCTTCAGCCAGGGCTCCATGCGCTTCCGGTCGGCGGCCGGGACGACGTCGCGGAGGGGCAGTCCGTGCGGGCCGGTGCGGCGTACGACGGCGGAGCGGCCGATGGAGACCTGGGCGAGTTCGGTCGCCATGGGGTGGCTGCCGCGGTACACCCAGGTGCTGTTCGCTCCGGCGGGGGTGTGGTCCGCGCGGCGCCCGTTGGCGACGGCTGTGAGGTCCTTGGGGGCGGTGATGCGGAAGGTGAAGTACGCCTTGTCGGCCGGGTGGTCGTTGCAGGGGAAGACGCGGTGGGCGGCGTCGGCCTGGTTGGCCATGGCGAGGCCGTCGGAGGTGCGGACCCAGCCGCCCACGGCCTTGGCGGCGGCCGGGTCGCTGGTGTGCGTCACGGCCAGGGTGACGCGGGTGCCCTCCTCGACCGGGTGGTCGGGCTGGATCACCAGGTCCTCGCCGGTGAGCGCGAAGCGTGCGGGGCGGCCTTCGACGTGGACGGACCTGACCTCGCCGTGGGCGAAGTCGAGGTTGATGCGCTCCAGACGGTCGGTGACCAGTGCGTCGATCTTGGTGACGGCGTTGAGGGGCTTGGTGTTGTCGCCGGTGTAGGTGAAGGCGATGTCGTACGCGAGGACGTCGTAGCCGGGGTTGCCGAGGTGCGGGAACAGCGGGTCGCCGATGCCGAGCGGCTCGGGCGCGGGCACGGCCGCGGCGACGAGTCCGGCGGATACGGCGGCGACGAGGGCGGCGCGGAGGCCTCGGGAGCGGCGGGAGCGGCGGGTGGGGGCCGCAGGGTGCACGGGGGGCGCGGCGTGCGCAGGGGCCGTGTGGGGCGCGGGGGCCGTGTGGGGCGTGTCGGGCATGGGACACCGCTACCAGCGGGTCCGCCGTACGCCGCGACGGCGCGCGCCGGGGGCACTCGAACGAGCGCTGCGGCCGGGGCCCGGGCGGTGGACGGTTCCGCGTGCGGGTGGGCCGGGTGCGGTCAGTGGTGCGGGGGCGTGGCCGGGTGCTGCTGGGCGCGGCTGACGTCGTACACGCCCGGTACGTCGCGCATCGCGCGCATGAGGCCCGGCAGCTCGGCGGGGTCGTGGAGCTGGAGCGTGTAGGTGTGGCGGACGCGCTGCTCGACGGGCGGTTCGACGGTGGCCGACACGATCGCGACGCCGGCCGTGGCGATGGCCTCGGTCAGGTCGGCCAGCAGCCGGGGGCGGCCGAACGATTCAGCGACGAGCGTGACGCGGCACTCGGTGGCCCCGCTCCACCGTACGGTCACGGGCCGCCGCCCCAGCCCCTCCATCCGGCGGACGGCGGGGCACTCGGTGCGGTGGACGGTGACCGCGCCACCGCGTACGGAGAAGCCGGTGACCGCGTCGGGCGGTACGGGGGTGCAGCAGCGGGCGAGGCGGACGGTGGTGTGCGGGGCGTCCGCGACCGCGTTGGCCGTGGAGAGGCGGTCCGTGACGACGGAGGTGGGCGGACGGGGTGCGGCGGCGGGCGCCTCGCCGTCCCGGGGATGCCCCCTGGACGGGGTCCTTGGCGGGGGGTGAGCGGTGAGCCAGCGGCTGATGGCGATGCGCGCGGTGGGCGTACGGGCGTGTTCCAGCCAGTCGGGGGACGGTCCCGAGCCCGCGTCCTCGGCCAGCAGCGGCTGGACGGTGTCGCCGTCGCGCAGGATGGTGGCGAGGGTCGCGAGGCGGCCGTTGACGCGGGCGCCGACGCACGCGTGGGCGGCGGTGCCGTACTGCTCGTACGCGGCGTCCACGCAGGTGGCGCCGGCCGGGAGGGCGAGGGTGCCGCCGTCGGGGCGGAAGACGGTGATCTCGCCGTCCTGGGCGAGGTCGGCCCGCAGCGAGGTCCAGAACGTGTCGGGGTCCGGGGCGAACTGCTGCCAGTCGAGGAGCCGGGAGAGCCAGCCGGGTCGCGTGGGGTCGACGCGCTCGGCCTCGTCCGTGGCCGATTCGGCACCATCGGCGCCGGTGGCAGCTCTGGCACCGGCACCGGCACCGGCACCACCGCCGTACGCGCCGTCCGCGCCGGCGTACGGGTTGCCGAGGGCGACGACGCCCGCCTCCGCGACCTTGTGCATCTGGTGCGTACGGATGAGGACTTCCGCGACGGCACCGTCGGGCGCGGCGACCGCGGTGTGCAGCGACTGGTACAGGTTGAACTTGGGTGCCGCGATGAAGTCCTTGAACTCGGAGATCACCGGTGTGAAGCAGGTGTGCAGCTCACCGAGCACCCCGTAGCAGTCGGCGTCCTCCGCGACGAGGACGAGCAGCCGTCCGAAGTCCGTGCCGCGCAGCTCGCCGCGTTTGATGCTGACGCGGTGCACGGAGACGAAGTGGCGCGGCCTGATGAGGACTTCGGCGGTGATGCCGGCTTCGCGGAGTACGGTCCTGACGTCGTCCGCGATGGCGGCCAGGGCGTCGCCGCGGGTGGCGTTCTCCGCGATGTACGCGCGGGTCTGCTCGTACTCGGCGGGGTGGAGGATGGCGAAGACCAGGTCTTCGAGCTCGGTCTTGAGCGCCTGGACGCCGAGCCGTTCCGCGAGCGGGATGAGGACGTCGCGGGTGACCTTGGCGATGCGTGCCTGTTTCTCGGGCCGCATGACGCCGAGGGTGCGCATGTTGTGCAGCCGGTCGGCGAGTTTGATCGACATGACCCGTACGTCGTTGCCGGTGGCGAGGAGCATCTTGCGGAAGGTCTCGGGTTCGGCGGCGGCGCCGTAGTCGACCTTCTCCAGCTTGGTGACGCCGTCGACGAGATAGGCGACCTCGTCCCCGAACTGCTCCCGCACCTGGTCGAGGGTCACCTCCGTGTCCTCGACGGTGTCGTGGAGGAGGGACGCGGTCAGGGTCGTCGTCTCTGCGCCGAGTTCGGCGAGGATGAGCGTGACCGCCAGCGGGTGGGTGATGTAGGGCTCGCCGCTCTTGCGGAACTGGCCGCGGTGGGAGGACTCGGCGAGTTCGTACGCGCGGCGGAGGACCGCCAGGTCGGCGTCGGGGTGGTGGGCGCGGTGGGCCTCGGCGACGTGGCCGATGGCGTCGGGGAGCCGGTCGCGCCCGGCGGGGCCGAGCAGGGCGGCGCGGCCGAGTCTGCGCAGGTCGATTCTCGGACGGCCGCGCCTGCGGCTGGGGACACTGGGATTGGTGGCCTCTGCACTCATGGGCACCTCCGGCGGCGTCGACCGGCGGTGGGCGGGCAAGGCGTGCCCGCCGGGGCCGGTGCTTGATGCTACCGAGCCCACCACGTGGCGCAGTCCCGCTCTCGCTCAGCGTGAACGGGATCACCCATTCGAGGGAGGTTTGAGCGGACGCGGTTTCGGTGAGTGACGGCCCGTGGGCGTGCTACGCCTCGCTGAGCCAGGCGGGGGCGATGGTGCCCTCGGCGACGATGACGGCCGGTCCGGTCATCTCGATCTCGCCGTCGGGGCGCTCCGTGATCACGAGCGTGCCGCCGAGTACGTCCACGGTGTACGTGACGGGGGTCCCCGTCACGGCCGGGTCGGTACCGTCGCGGCGGGCGGTGGCGACGGCCACGGCGCACGCGCCCGTACCGCAGGAGCGGGTCTCGGCGGCGCCGCGCTCGTGGACGCGCATGGCCACATGGCGGGGCCCGCGGTCGGCGACGAACTCGATGTTGACACCGTCCGGGTAGACGCCGGCCGGGCTGTACGGCGGCTCCGTGGCGAGGTCACCCGCGTGGGCGAGGTCCTCGACGAAGGCCACGGCGTGCGGGTTGCCCATGTTGACGTTGACGGCGGGCCAGCTGCGGCCGCCGACGGCGACGGTGACGCCGTCGGCGGGCNAGGACCGCGCGGCCCATGCTGACCGTGACGTCCCCCGCGGCGGGGCCGCTGTCGGACGCGGCCTTGGCGAGGTGCACGTGCTTGACGCCGCCGCGCGTGGCCACGGCGACGTCGCCCGCGGTGATGTGTCCCGCGTGTTGCAGGTAGCGGGCGAAGACGCGGACGCCGTTGCCGCACATCTCGGCGATCGACCCGTCCGCGTTGCGGTAGTCCATGAACCACTCGGCCTCGTCGGCCAGGTGCCGCGCGTCGGGGTGTGCGGCGGAGCGCACCACGTGCAGCACGCCGTCGCCGCCGATCCCGGCGCGCCGGTCGCAGAGCCTCGCCACCAGGGCGGCGGGCAGGTCGACGGCGTTGTCCGGGTCGGGCACGATCACGAAGTCGTTCTCGGTGCCGTGGCCCTTGAGGAAGGCGATGGGTGCGGTGCTCACGCGATCAATCGTACGGGGCGGGTACGACACCCGCCGTCGCGTCCGCTGGGCGGGACAGCGAGGCGGCGGGACACCGAGGCCGCGAGGTGACGTCAGCGGAGGCGGGCGACGCGCCAGACGGCGAGGGCGACCAGGACGGTGACCACGGCGACGTACAGCGCGATCACGCGCCAGTCGGGGCGCCGACCCGATCCGCGCGGGGGCAGGCCCGGCCAGGTGTAGCCGACGCGGCGGGCGGCCATCATGCCCCACCCCGCGGCGCACCCGCTGAGCAGCAGGCCCAGCATGGCGAGGACGGCCCCGCCGTCACCGGAGCCGAAGGCGAGCGGGAAGGCGAACATCAGGGAGCCGAGCGCGGCGAGGCCCACGATCGGGGCGAGCTGCCAGATGCGGAGCTTCCGCTGGGGGCGCAGCTCGACCTCGACCTCGTCCGGAGTGATCTCCTGCTGTCCGTCCTCGGTCAGCTCCGGGCCGTCCGGACTGAGCCGCGGCGCGTCCTGCGCCTGCGTGCTGCCGCCGTCCGGCGTTTCCCGCTGTTCTCTGTCGCGAGGGCCGGCCTCCATCGCCACGCGCCCTCCCAACTCCGGATCCACTGGTCGATCGATGCTCGATGATGGCACGCCCTGAGCCGCCGGAATGACGGCCGGAGCGTCCCGATGCCATCACGTGATCAGGCTGTAACCGCTCGTTCGACCAACGTCAGGGCATGGTCCGGGAGTTCCCCGCGGTCCGTGGCCGCGCCGCTGAGCCACCGCACGCGCGGGTCGCGGCGGAACCAGGAGTCCTGACGGCGCGCGAAGCGCTTGGTGGCGCGCACGGTCTCGTCGCGCGCCTCCTGTTCGGTGCACTCGCCCGCGAGCGCGGCGAGCACCTGCTGGTAGCCGAGTGCGCGGGAGGCCGTGCGGCCCTCGCGCAGGCCGCGGGCCTCCAGGGCGCGGACCTCGTCGACCAGTCCGGCCTCCCACATCCGGTCCACGCGCGCGGTGATGCGCTCGTCGAGCTCGGGCCGGCCGACGTCGACGCCGATCTGGAGGGTGTCGTAGACGGAGTCGTGCCCCGGGAGGTTGGCCGTGAAGGGCTTGCCGGTGATCTCGATGACCTCCAGGGCGCGGACGATGCGGCGGCCGTTGCTGGGCAGGATGGCGTGGGCGGCGTCCGGGTCGGCGGCGGCGAGCCGGGCGTGCAGGACGCCGGAGCCGCGCTCGGCCAGCTCGGCCTCCAGGCGGGCGCGGACCTCGGGGTCGGTGCCGGGGAACTCCAGGGCGTCGATGGCACCCCGTACGTACAGGCCGGATCCGCCCACGAGGACGGGCGTACGGCCCTCGGCGAGCAGCCGGTCGATCTCGGCGCGGGCCAGCCGCTGGTACTCGGCGACGCTGGCGGTCTCCGTGACGTCCCAGATGTCGAGGAGGTGGTGCGGGATGCCGCCGCGCTCCTCCCAGGTCAATTTGGCGGTGCCGATGTCCATCCCGCGGTACAGCTGCATGGAGTCGGCGTTGACGACCTCCCCGCCGAGCTGCTGGGCCAGATGGACGCCCAGATCGGACTTTCCGGCTGCGGTGGGGCCGACGACGGCGATGACGCGCGGGGTGGGGGCTGTGCTGCTCACCGACCCAGTCTCGCAAACGTCCCGGCATGTCCCCGAACGAGTTACGTGACGCCACCGGTACGGCGTCGTTGCCAGTTGCGAGGTTCCGACCGCCGGTTCTCGGACCGGCCCCGCCGGGCGACGCAATGGGACGCTCCGGACAGCGCGGGATTTCGCCCACACGAGTACGCTATGGAGTTGATATGGGCGTTTTTGCATGGTTTCGCCGGAAGGGTGAGAAGGGCGAGCAGTCTGCGGCGGCCACGACCGAGGAGGCTGCGGCCACCGCGCTGAAGGCCGACGCGGAGCAGACGGCGGCGGAGGAGACGGGGAAGGACGAGGAGCGGGCCGAGGCGGACGCGGATGCCTCGCCCTCGGAGGCCTCCGAGTCGTCCACCGCCACGTCGGCGGCGTCAGCGACGGCGACGGCTACGGCGTCCGGTCCGTCCGAGGCCTCGCAGCGGGCCGAGGGCTCGGCGGAGGAGTCCGGCGACGAGGCCGGGCAGAAGCCGGCGGCCGAAGGCGGCGTGGAGATCCCGAAGCAGCAGTCCGCCGAGGAGGCGGCGGACAACGAGGCCGGCGAAGGCGCCCGCAAGTAGAGCGGAAAAAGCGGAAGAAGAGGCCGGCGGACACGCAGGTCCGCGCGGGTCATGTCGAGGGAAGGTGGGCCATGGGCTTCCTGGATTCGCTGAAGGTCAAGCTGGCCCCGGCCAAGGACAAGGTCTCGGACCTCGCCCAGCAGCACGGCGACAAGATCGACCACGGCATCGAGAAGGCCGCGAAGGCGGTCGATCGAAGGACCAAGGGCAAGTACAGCGACAAGATCGAGTCCGGCACCGACAGGGCGAAGCACGCGCTGGACCGGATCGCACACAAGGGCGACGGCGGCACTCCGCCGACGTCACCGCCGGCCGCCTGATCCCGGCGGCGTATCGACGACGGCCGAACGACGGCGGGCGGCCGTGGAGCACCC
>NZ_JABWDV010000403.1:36907-55816 GCF_013362995.1 Streptomyces sp. TRM64462
CCGCGGCCGCCCGCCGTCGTGCTGCGCTGTTCTCTGTGCCGCTCGCGGGGCCGTTCGCCGGACTACGACCAGGTGGCGACCATGTACCCGACGCCGTACGGAGCGTCCTCGTACAGCAGGCGGCCCGTCAGTCCGGCCGCCGGGCTGACGGCGGCGGCGCCGGCCAGCAGCTGCCAGGGGGCGCGGCCTGCGGCCTTCAGCTCGTACGCGAGGTCGGCGTCCAGCTCCGCCAGTGCGGCCGCGTCGGCGGCGCCCAGGGCGCGGGCGACCCGCGCGTCGAAGGGGGCGGCCCGCTCGTCCAGGTAGCCCGGTGCCTTCACGCTGCGGCTGGCGGTGCCGTCGCCCATGACCAGCAGGGCGATACGCGGCGCCCGCGCGGCCACGTCGCGCCCCGCCTGGGCGCAGCGCTCAGGGTCCAGCCGCTCGGACAGCCCGAGCCCCTCGACGGGGGCGTCGGCCCAGTCGGCGCGGCTCAGCAGCCACGCGGCCACGGCGAGGGAGGCGGGCAGGGTACGGACGGGCGTGACGTCCGGCTCCCCGGCGCCGAGCGTCACGTCGAGGTCGACGCCGAAGCCGCCGAGCCCGCCCGGCGTACCGCCCGGGTACGCCACGGTGCCGCCGGTGTCCGGGGCGTCCGCCGCCGGGTCGGGGCCGACGACGACGAGCCGGTCGGGGCGGGAGGCGGCGAGCACACCGAGCGCGTCCAGGCAGGCGACGCGCACGTCGTCGAGCTCGGGCGCGGCACCTGCGGCGACGTCGGGCACGAGGAGGGGCGGGCAGGGGCAGACGGCTGCGGCGACAAGCATGATCCGCAGCGTAGCCCCAGCGGACGCCCGAGACGGGAACCGCCCGGCCGAACGGTCCCGCGAGGGCACCTCCGCCCCACACCCGCCAGCGACCTCACCGGCCACCCGGCAGCCGCCCCGTGAACTGTCGCCCGGCAGCCGCCCCGTGAACTGTCGCCCGTCGGCGGCCCCGTCAGCTGTCGGCCGTCGGCCGCCCATCAGCCTTCCCGGCAGCTGCCCGTCGAACTCCCGGCAGCCCGTCCCTCGGCCGACTGGCAGGCCCCAGCGGCATTCAGCCGACCGCCCCGTCAGGCCGTCCGGCGGCCGAGCATCGACCGTCTGCCGCCCCAGCGGCCACCTGGCACCGTCCATCGGCATTCAGCCTGCCGCCCCGTCGGCAGCCGGCCGTCAGGCGTCGGCCGCCCATCCGGCCGTTGGGCGTGGGGCATCGACCGTCCCGTCTGCCGCCCCACCGGCCGCCCGGCGACGCCATCGACATTCAGCCCACCGCCACGCCAGCAGCCGGCCGTCAGGCGTCGGCCGTCGGGCGTCGGCCGTCGGGCGTCCCGTCAGCCGCCGAACCAAGGCTTGCGTGCGGCGCGCTTGGCTGCCTTCTCGGCGGCCTTTCGCTGTGCCTCCGCCTGGCGTTCCGCCTCGCGTGCGGCCGCGGCGGCCCGCGCCTCCTCCACGCTGTCGTACAGCAGTTCCGCGACGGAGAAGCGGCAGCCGTAGCTGCGCATCGATCCTTCGTTGACCTGGAGGAAGCCCTCGGACGTGCGGTAGAGCCGGGTGACGTTCGGGCTCATCGGATGCTGCGGCACGTACCGGCGGGCGCGTTCCTCCAGGCGGGCCAGAGCCTGCTCCCGGGTGCCCGTGACATGTTCGAGGACGCTGGCCGAGTAGGCCTTGCGCTCACCCATGCCGTCGGTCTCCTCGACGATCAGACCCCATCTGCGTATGGACACGAACCATCCCCTCCCCCGCCGGTCAGCCGGCCACCAGGTCAGTCGCAGCCGCAGCCGGCCGACGCCACGGGCTGCTGCGGCTCGGGCGCGCCGATCTTGGGCAGGCCCAGCATCACACCGGCCGGCCTGGCGGCCACGGCCGCGTTGCGCTTCTCCCAGGCGTCGCCCGCTCGCGTGCGGCGGATCGCCGTGGTCGGCCCCTCGGCCAGCAGGTGGTGCGGGGCCGCGTAGGTGATCTCGACGGTCACGACGTCGCCGGGGCGCACCTCCTCGTCCGGCTTCGTGAAGTGGACGAGCCGGTTGTCGGGGGCGCGCCCGGACAGGCGCCGCGTGGCGTCGTCCTTGCGGCCCTCGCCCTCCGCGACCATGACGTCGACCGTGCGGCCGACCTGCTTCTTGTTCTCCTCCCAGGAGATCTCCTCCTGGAGGGCTACCAGCCGCTCGTAGCGCGCCTGCACGACCTCCTTCGGGATCTGGCCGTCCATGTCGGCCGCGGGCGTGCCGGGGCGCTTGGAGTACTGGAAGGTGAAGGCCTGGGCGAAGCGGGCCTCGCGGACGACGTGCAGGGTCTGCTCGAAGTCCTCCTCGGTCTCGCCGGGGAAGCCCACGATGATGTCGGTGGAGATCGCGGCGTGCGGGATGGCGGCGCGGACCTTCTCGATGATGCCGAGGAAGCGCTCCTGGCGGTACGAGCGGCGCATCGCCTTCAGTACGGTGTCGGAGCCGGACTGGAGCGGCATGTGCAGCTGCGGCATCACGTTCGGCGTCTCGGCCATGGCGGCGATCACGTCGTCCGTGAAGTCGCGCGGGTGCGGCGAGGTGAAGCGGACACGCTCCAGGCCCTCGATGTTCCCGCAGGCGCGCAGGAGCTTGCTGAACGCCTCGCGGTCGCCGATGTCGGAGCCGTACGCGTTCACGTTCTGACCGAGCAGGGTGATCTCGGAGACGCCCTCGCCGACCAGGGCCTCGATCTCGGCGAGGATGTCGCCGGGGCGGCGGTCCTTCTCCTTGCCGCGCAGCGCGGGGACGATGCAGAAGGTGCAGGTGTTGTTGCAGCCGACGGAGATCGACACCCACGCGGCGTACGCGGACTCGCGGCGGGTCGGGAGCGTGGAGGGGAACGCCTCCAGCGACTCCGCGATCTCGACCTGCGCCTCCTCCTGGACGCGGGCGCGCTCCAGCAGGACGGGCAGCTTGCCGATGTTGTGCGTGCCGAAGACGACGTCGACCCACGGCGCCTTCTTGACGATGGTGTCGCGGTCCTTCTGGGCGAGGCAGCCGCCGACGGCGATCTGCATGCCGGGCTTGCGGGCCTTGACGGGGGCGAGCCGGCCGAGGTTGCCGTACAGCTTGTTGTCGGCGTTCTCGCGGACGGCGCAGGTGTTGAAGACGACGACGTCTGCCTCGCCGTCGGAGCCCTCGGGCGCGCGGACGTACCCGGCGTCCTCCAGCAGGCCGGAGAGACGCTCGGAGTCGTGGACGTTCATCTGACACCCGTAGGTGCGTACTTCGTAGCTTCGAGCAACGCCCACTTCGTCCACTGCTCCGGTCCGGTCACTGCTGCTGGTCATGCATCAAGGGTAAGGGGGCGCGGGAGGCGCCCCTCCACCTGATCGGGCGGGCCGGGGCGGCCGGTGTTCAGTGGCCCGCGGTGAGTTGTCCGGCGAGTTTGTCGTGCATCTCGGCGCTGGGCTTGTTGAGGCCGATGATGGTGACCTTCTTGCCGCGCTGGGCGTACTTGGTCTCGATCGCGTCGAGGGCGGCGACGGAGGAGGCGTCCCAGATGTGGGCGTCGGACAGGTCGATGACGACGTCGTCCGGATCGTCCTTGTAGTCGAACTGGTAGACGAGGTCGTTGGACGAGGCGAAGAACAGCTCGCCGGTGACCGCGTACACGACCTGGTTGCCGTCCGGGTCCACCACGCCGGTGACCTGGGCGAGGTGGGCGACGCGCTTGGCGAAGATCACCATGGCGGTCAGGGAGCCGACGATGACGCCGATGGCGAGGTTGTGCGTGGCGACGACGACGGCCACGGTCACGGCCATGACGAGGGTCTCGCCCAGCGGCATCCGCTTCAGCGTCTTCGGCTGGACGGAGTGCCAGTCGAAGGTGGCGACCGACACCATGATCATGACGGCGACGAGAGCGGCCATGGGGATGTCGGAGACGACCGGGCCGAAGACCACGCACAGGACCATCAGGAAGACACCGGCGAGGAACGTCGACAGGCGGGTGCGCGCACCCGACACCTTCACGTTGATCATCGTCTGGCCGATCATGGCGCAGCCGCCCATGCCGCCGAAGAAGCCGGTGACGACGTTGGCGATGCCCTGGCCGAGGGACTCGCGGGTCTTGTTGGAGTGGGTGTCGGTGATGTCGTCGACCAGCTTGGCCGTCATCAGCGACTCCATCAGACCGACCAGCGCGAACGCGAAGGCGTACGGAGCGATGGTGGCCAGCGTGTCGAGCGTGAACGGCACGTCCGGCAGGCCCGGCACCGGCAGCGACGACGGCAGCTCGCCCTTGTCGCCCACGGTCGGCACCGCCAGCCCGGCACCGACGGTGATGACGGTCAGGATCACGATGGACACCAGCGGCGCCGGAACCACGGTCGTGAGCTTCGGGAAGAACACCATCATCGCCAGCCCGCCGATGATCAGCGGATAGACCACCCACGGCACGTCCCGCATCTCCGGCACCTGCGCCATGAAGATCAGGATCGCCAGGGCATTGACGAAGCCGACCATGACGCTGCGCGGGATGAACCGCATCAGCTTGGCGACCCCGAGCGCACCGAGGACGATCTGCATCAGGCCACCGAGGATCACTGCCGCGATCAGATAGCCGAGGCCGTACTCGTGGTTCAGCGGGGCGATGACCAGGGCTATGGCCCCGGTCGCTGCCGAGATCATCGCCTTGCGCCCGCCCACGATCGCGATGACCACGGCCATCGTGAACGACGCGAACAGACCGACCGCCGGATCCACACCGGCGATGATCGAGAACGAGATCGCCTCGGGGATCAGCGCCAGGGCCACCACCAGGCCGGCGAGGACCTCGGTGCGGAAGACCTTCGGGGAGGCAAGCCAGTCGGGCTTGGACAGCTTGGGCACAGCAGCGAGCGGTGAGGACATGCGACCATTTCTGTTCGGGCGCACACGACCATGACCGCTGGACGCACGCGCGCTTCGTAGGCGACTCCGCAACCGAGGGGAGTCCCCGGCGGCCCGGCCTCGACGGGGGCCCTGCCGGTGGGAGTGGCGGCCGTGAGCCGGCCGCCGGTCGGGCATCATTGCCCGGAAGCTGTGGGTCGCCGCCCGCTGTCGGCTCCGTCGGGAGCCGTACGGGGGCGAACGCGAATGACTCTACCCTGACGTGAGGGCAGAGTGCGACTTGTGGCTTGTGAAATGCAGGTAAACGGCACACTCGGGCTGTGATTCCGGACACGCGCCGCGTGTGCTGGGACCCTCGGCAGTGCGCGGCAGGACGGAGACGGCGGGCGATGGCGGACCAGCGGCGGCAGATGCAGATCGGTGAGGTGGCCGAGAGGACCGGTCTGTCGCTGCGTACGATCCGCCACTACGAGGACGTGGGCCTCGTCACGCCGTCCGCCCGCAGCAAGGGCGGCTTCCGGCTCTACACGGAGGCGGACGTGGACCGGCTCATGGTCGTCCGCCGGATGAAGCCGCTGGACTTCTCGCTGGAGGAGATGCGGGACCTGCTGGAGATCACCGACCGCATCGCGGCCACCGACGACCCGCCCGCCGAGGAGGAGCGCCGGCGTCTGCGCGAGCGCCTGGACGCGTACCGGAAGGTCGCGGACGCGCGCTGCGAGAAGCTGCGGGCCCAGTTGATGGCCGCCGAGGACTTCGCCGCCACGCTCCACCGCAGGCTGCGCGACGCCGCCTGACCGCCCCGTCGCCCCCTCTCGGCGCAGCTTCGCGGCCGGGCCGGCCGCTCAGCCCACTCTGACGTCACGTCAGATTGCGCGGCGCCCTACATGCGGCGCCCGACATGCGGCGCCCGACATGCGGCGCCCGACATGCGGCGGCCCGTAGGCGGTCGAGCCCGGCGGTGGGTGAGACGCGTCGCCTGACCGGAGACCCGGTGCTTCCACGCCGTCACGTGTCGTGAGGGCGGTTCCCTCGCGGCGTGTCGGCTGGCAGGATCGCGCGCATGTCTCCCGTCCTGTCCCGGTCCCTCCGGCTGCCGCACGGCCGCGCCGGACGCCGCCGCGCACGTCAGGCGGCGGCCGCGTTGCTGGCGGTGGCGGCGCTGCTGCTGTGGTGGCTCGTGCCGGACCGCGAGGCCGAGCCGCGCGGGCAGATCACGTTCAGCACCGGGGTGCCGACCGGCGTGTACCAGCGGTACGGCGAGCTGCTGCAGGAGGCGCTCGGCCGGAACCTGCCCGAGGTGTCGACGGGTTTGCGGGACAGCGAGGGCTCGCAGCAGAACCTGGCCCGCCTCGCGTCCGGGGAGGCCGACTTCACGATCGCCACGGCGGACGCGGTCGCCACGTACCTGCGCGAGAAGCGGCCCGGCTGGGAGCGGCTGCGCGGCTGCACGCGGCTGTACGACGACTACGTACAACTGGTGGTGCCGAAGGGCTCGGCCGTCCGGTCCACCCGGGACCTGCGGGGGCTGCGGGTGGGGGTCGGGCAGGACGGTTCGGGGGTGCGGCTGCTCGCTGACCGGCTCCTGATGGCGGCGGGGCTCGACCCGGCGAAGGACGTGCGGCCGGTACCGGCGGGGATCGACACCATGCCGGGCCTGATGGAGAAGGGGGAGCTGGACGCGTTCTTCTGGTCCGGCGGGCTGCCCACGAACGCCGTGCTGCGGCTCTCGGAGCGCTTCCCGATCCGGCTCGTGCCGCTGGAGCCCGAGCTCGTCGACACGGTGCACGAGAAGGGCGGGCCGAGCCGCTACTACCGGTCCGCTGTGATACCGGCGGACGCCTACGCCCGGGCGCAGGACGGCGAGCCGGTGGCGACCATGGCGGTGGCGAACCTGCTGGTGACGACGGACCGGATGGACGCCGCGCTGACCGAGGGCGTGACACGGACCGTGATCGGGAGCCGGGACCGGATCGGCCGGGTGGTGCACCCGGCGCAGCTCGTGGACCTGCGCACGGCGATCTACACCGACCCGCTGCCCCTCCACGAGGGCGCCCGGCGCTACTACCGCTCGGTCAAGCCGTAGGGGCCGGGGCCGGTTCGTCGGCGCCCGGCCGGGTGCGGGGGACGGCGACGGTCACGCGCAGGCCGCTGGGCTCGTTGTGGGCGTACGTGAGCGAGCCGCCGCCCGTGGCGAGGAGGGCCCGGCATATGGACAGGCCGAGCCCCGAGCCCTTGACGTTCTGGTGGCGGTTGCTGCGCCAGAAGCGGTCCCCGACACGGTCGAGTTCCTCGTCGGTGAGGCCGGGGCCGCGGTCCGCGACGACGACGGTCGATGTGTCGCCCGCCGCTGCGACCTCGACGGTGACCTCCTCGCCCGCGTGCGTGAACTTGAGCGCGTTGTCGATCACGGCGTCCAGGGCGCTGGACAGCGCCACCGGGTCCGCCCAGGCCGTGACGGCGGGCAGCCGGGAGCCGGTCAGCCGGATGCCCTTCTCCTCGGCCAGCGGCCGCCACGCGGCGACCCGTTCGCACGTGAGCTGCCCGATGTCGGTCAGCCGGAGGTCGGCGGACGCGTGTTCGGCCAGCGCCAGGTCCAGCAGGTCGTCGAGGACCGTGGCGAGACGCTTGCCCTCGGTCCGTACGGAGGCGATCTCCTCGTTGCCCTCGGGGAGTTCGAGGGCGAGGAGCTCGATACGGAGCAGCAGCGCGGCGAGCGGGTTGCGCAACTGGTGGGAGGCGTCCGCGACGAAGGCGCGCTGCTGCTCCAGCACGTCCTCGACGTTGTCCGCCATCTCGTTGAACGAGCGGGCCAGGCGCCGGAGTTCCGGGGGCCCGCTCGCGGCGGCGACACGTGAGTTGAGCCGGCCGGTGGCGATGTCGTGCGTGGCCGCGTCGAGGATCCGTACCGGCTTGAGCACCCACCCGGTGAGCCGGAAGGCGGCGCCCACGGCGAGCAGCATCGCGGCGCACTCCCCCGCGGCGATGAACAGCCAGCCGTGCAGGATGCGGGAGCGCAGCTGCCCGGTCGGCGAGTCGGTGACGACGACGGCCACGACGTCCCCGTCCCGTACGACCGGGGAGGCCACGGCGAGGCGGGCGCCGTCCTGCCAGGGCCACACCTGGGGCGGGTCGTGGGAGCGGCGGCCGAGGAGTGCCTCACCGAAGACCCGGTTCAGTTCGCCCTCGTCCGGTATGGCCCAGCCGACTGGGGCGGCGGCCATGGCGGTGCCGTCGCGGTAGAAGACGCCGGCCTCGATGCCGTACACGCTGTGGTAGCGGGCGAGTTCGCCCTGGAGGGTGGCTCTGCGCTCGTCGATGCCGGGGCCGGTCTCGGTGACGAACTGGGCGATCGCCGCGAAGCGCGCCGTGTCGTCGATGCGGTCGACGACCACCGTCTGCTGGTGCGCGGCGGCCAGGCTCCCGGCGAGCGGGAACCCGAGGGCCAGCAGCACGCCCGCCATGAGGACGATGAGCAGAGGGAGAAGACGCGTACGCAAGGGTCGCCGGCCGCTTCCTGGTCCTGGTCCTGGTTCCTGGTCCGGGCGCCGGGTCAGCCGGCCGTGGGCGGCGCGGCGGGGGCCACCAGGCGGTAGCCGACGCCGCGTACGGTCTCGATCAGGGCGGGCATACGGAGTTTGGCGCGCAGCGACGCCACGTGGACCTCCAGGGTGCGGCCGGTCCCCTCCCAGCTGGTCCGCCAGACCTCGCTGATGATCTGCTCGCGGCGGAAGACCACGCCGGGCCGCTGGGCGAGCAGCGCCAGCAGGTCGAACTCCTTGCGGGTGAGCGGCACGGCCGTCCCGTCCACGCTGACCCGGCGGGTGGGCAGCTCGATGACGACGGCGCCGAGCCGCAGCGGTTCGGCGGGCGCTCCCACGACGGGGTGCGAGCCGGTGTCCTCTCCGTCACCGGAGCCGGAGCGGCGCCGGCTGACGGCGTGGATACGGGCGAGCAGCTCACCGGTGTCGTACGGCTTGACCACGTAGTCGTCGGCGCCGAGGTTGAGGCCGTGGATGCGGGAGCGGACGTCCGAGCGGGCGGTCACCATGATCACGGGCGTGCTGGTGAGCTTCCGCAGCTTGCCGCAGACCTGGTAGCCGTCCTGGTCGGGCAGGCCGAGGTCGAGCAGGATGACGCCGAACGGCATCCGGCCGGGGTCGTCGGTGGGGAGGACCGCCCTGAGCGCCTCCTCGCCGTTCCTGGCGTGCGTCACGGCGAAGCCGTGCCGCGTGAGTATGGCGGACAGGGCCGCGGCGACGTGGTCGTCGTCCTCGACAAGCAGCAGTCTCATTCTCTGGCCCCCCTCCGAAGGTGGATCGCTCCGCGCCCCGGCGGTGTTACGCGGTCCGTCGTGCGGCGCGTCGTTCCGCTGGTCGGGCGGCTGTGCCGGACATGGGTGCATGCCCGGGCGCGCTACGTGTACCAGGGCATGAACGCCCGATGTCGTGCCCGCAGTCAAGTGCGCCGCCGCCACGCCCGGGATTCCGTTACCCAGCCGTATTCCGACACGCCGCCCCGTTCACGCGGAGTGTCGGGTTGCAGCCGGATCGTTATGCTCAATTTCCGCTCAGATGTGATGACGCTGCTCGCAGGGCGTGCTTAATGTCCTCTGCAACCGAGCAGGACGGAGCGAGAGGCCGATGAGCGGAGTGTCAGTCACCAAGGGCGCGGAGGACACCGCACCGACGGCCGGCGACCTGGTAGTGCTCAGCGATGTCAACAAGCACTTCGGCGCGCTGCACGTGCTCCAGGACATCGATCTGACCATCGCCCGGGGCGAGGTCGTGGTCGTGATCGGGCCCTCCGGGTCCGGGAAGTCCACGCTGTGCCGCACCATCAACCGCCTGGAGACGATCGACTCGGGCACCATCACGATCGACGGCAAGCCACTGCCCAGCGAGGGCAAGGAGCTGGCCCGGCTGCGGGCCGACGTCGGCATGGTGTTCCAGTCGTTCAACCTCTTCGCGCACAAGACGGTGCTGGAGAACGTCATGCTGGGCCAGGTCAAGGTCCGCAAGGCGGACAAGAAGGCCGCGGAGCAGAAGGCGCGCGCGCTGCTGGACCGGGTAGGTGTCGGCACGCAGGCCGACAAGTACCCGGCGCAGCTCTCCGGCGGTCAGCAGCAGCGCGTCGCGATCGCGCGGGCGCTGGCGATGGACCCGAAGGTCATGCTCTTCGACGAGCCCACATCGGCGCTCGACCCGGAGATGATCAACGAGGTCCTGGAGGTCATGCAGCAGCTGGCCCGTGAGGGCATGACGATGGTCGTCGTCACGCACGAGATGGGCTTCGCGCGGTCCGCCGCCAACCGTGTGGTCTTCATGGCGGACGGCAAGATCGTCGAAGAGGCGACGCCGGACCAGTTCTTCAGCAACCCGCGCAGCGACCGGGCGAAGGACTTCCTGTCGAAGATCCTTCACCACTGAAGGTTCCCGAGATCTGGTGCCGGGCCCCCTGTGCCTGATATCCCGATATCCCGAGATATCCGGTATGCGAACCCTGGGCCCCAGGCGCCCCGGACGTCCGTCACTTGGGCGTCCGTCACCTGGGTGTCCGTCACCCCCCTTCCCACCCCCGACGCCGGATCACGGCCGGACCACGACACAAGGGATGTTCATCATGCAGTTCCGCAAGACCAGTGCGGCCCTCGCCGCGGTTCTGACTCTCTCGCTCACCGCGACCGCGTGCGGCGGCGACGGCGGCTCCGGCGCCGACGGCGACAAGATCACCGTCGGTATCAAGTTCGACCAGCCCGGCTGGGGCCTGAAGACCCCGGACGGCAAGTACACCGGCTTCGACGTCGACGTCGCCACGTACGTCGCCAAGGAGCTCGGCTACGAGCCGAACCAGATCGAGTGGAAGCAGGCGCCCAGCGCCGAGCGCGAGAACCTGATCAAGAACGGTGACGTGAAGTTCGTCGTCGCCACGTACACGATCAACGACAAGCGCAAGGCCGTCGTCGACTTCGCCGGCCCGTACTTCCTGGCCCACCAGGACCTGCTGCTGCGTGCCGACGAGACCTCGATCACCAAGGCCGAGGACCTCAACACGAAGAAGCTCTGCTCGGTCACCGGCTCGACGTCGGCGCAGAACGTCAAGGAGAAGCTGGCCCCGAAGGCGGACCTGCAGACGCTGGGCGGCTACTCGGAGTGCCTGTCCGGTCTGGAGAAGGGGACGGTCGACGCCCTGACGACCGACGACTCGATCCTGGCCGGTTACGCGGCGCAGGACCAGTACAAGGGCAAGTTCAAGCTGGCCGGTCTGAAGCTGAGCGACGAGCCCTACGGCATCGGCCTGAAGAAGGGCGACACCGACCTCCGCGGCAAGATCAACGCCGCGCTGGAGAAGATGAAGTCGGACGGCTCCTGGGACAAGTTCGTCGAGAAGAACCTCGGCCCGGCCAACTACAAGGCCGAGCCGGCTCCCGCGATCACCGAGAAGTGAGCTGAGACCGCGGCTCACGCGGCGGTCGACCAGAACCAGCAGCCAGGGTGAGACGCCGTCGGCTCCGGCCGGAGCCGACGGCGTCCCCCACGATCCGACCAGGGGAGAGCGCGGGTCAACGTGTTCGACTTTCTAGACAATCCGCAGTACGACCTGCTCGGCGCCTTCTGGGTGACGGTCCAACTGGCCTTCTACTCGGCGGTGGGATCCCTGATCTGGGGCACGCTGCTGGCGGGCATGCGGGTGAGCCCGGTCCCTCTGATGCGGGCCTTCGGCACGGTGTACGTCAACATGGTGCGCAACACGCCGCTGACGATCATCATCGTGGCCTGCTCTCTCGCGCTCCATCAGACGCTGGGCTTCTCGATGGGCGGCGGGGACTTCGAGGAGATCGGCTTCCGGATGGCCGTCCTGGGTCTCGTCGCGTACACCGGAACGTTCGTCTGTGAGGCGCTGCGCTCCGGTATCAACACCGTGCCGGTGGGGCAGGCGGAGGCCGCCCGCGCGCTGGGGCTGAGCTTCACTCAGGTGCTCACGCTCATCGTGCTGCCGCAGGCGTTCCGCTCGGTGGTGGCGCCGCTGGCCAATGTGCTGATCGCCCTGACGAAGAACACCACCGTCGCGGCCGCGATCGGTGTGGTCGAGGCAGCGAGCCTGATGAAGGACATGATCGAGAACGAGGCCGACCAGTTGTTCGCCGTGTTCGGCGTCTTCGCCTTCGGGTTCGTCGTTCTCACTCTCCCCACCGGCCTGCTTCTCGGCTGGGTGGCCAAGCGTGTGGCGGTGAAGCGATGACCTCCGTTCTGTACGACGCCCCGGGTCCGAAGGCCAAGCGGCGGAACGTCCTCTACTCGGTGCTCTTCGTCGCCGCCCTGGTGGCGGTGGTCTGGTGGGTGCTGTCCGTCATGGCGGACAAGGACGAGCTCGCCGCGGACAAGTGGAGCCCGTTCGTCACGGACGCCCGGGTGTGGACCACCTTCCTGCTGCCGGGCCTCGGCGAAACGGTGAAGGCCGCGGCGCTCGCCCTGGTCATCGCCCTGCCGCTGGGCGCGCTGCTCGGTATCGGCCGGCTCTCGGACCACGCCTGGGTGCGGGTGCCCGTGGGCACGGTCGTGGAGTTCTTCCGGGCCATCCCGGTCCTGCTGATGATGATCTTCGCGAACCAGTTGTTCGCGCAGTTCACCAACGTCAGCTCGGACGTACGTCCGTTGTACGCGGTCGTCACGGGCCTGGTCCTGTACAACGCCTCCGTCATCGCGGAGATCGTCCGGGCGGGCATCCTGGCCCTGCCGCACGGCCAGACCGACGCGGCCAAGGCGATCGGTATGCGCAAGGGCCAGACCATGACGTACGTGCTGCTGCCGCAGGCGGTCACGGCGATGCTCCCGGCGCTCGTCAGCCAGCTCGTCGTCATCGTCAAGGACACGGCGCTGGGCGGCGCGATCCTGGGCCTGCCCGAGCTGATGTCCCAGGTGCGCCTGATCAGCTCGAACTTCGGGAACGTCATCGCCGCGTTCACGGTCGTGGCCGTCCTCTTCATCGTCGTGAACGGCCTGCTGACCCGGTTCGCGAGCTGGCTTGAGGGCGCGCTGCGGCGCGGGAAGCGGACCACCGGCGCGACCGTCGACATCACGGAGATCGACACCGACATGGGCGGCGGTGTCGCCGCCGAGGTGGCGGTGCCCCACCGTGAGGACGAGGACGGGCCCAGGCGTCCCTGACGCGGCCCACGCGCACGGGGAGGGGAGGTGGCCAAGCGGCCGCCTCCCCTTCGTGTGTGCGTGCGCTCCTCGTGCGCACGCGCGCTGCGGCCCGTCACTTGACGCAAGCACCCGCAGTGGGTTGCATACGTTCTGTGATCATTCACCGGACTCCCCCCGTACCTCCCCGTGTCACCCCTGCTCACCTCGCTCACCTCGGTCACCTCGCGTCCGTACGCGTCGCCGGAATCACCGGAGCCTCAGCGGCCACAGCAGCCGTACGAGCCGCAGCAGTCGCAGGAGTCACGCCGTGGAACCGGTGATCATCGTCGGCGCCGGGCCGGTCGGGCTCGCGCTGTCGCTCGCGCTCGCCGCGCACGAGGTTCCCTCGGTCGTCCTGGACGAGGGGACCGGCAAGGAAGAGCACCGTCCCGCCCGTACGGCGGTGCTGCGCGCGGACACGGCGGCGTTCGTGGAGCGGCTCGGCTGCGCCGGTGCCGTACGGGATGAGGGCCTCCGCTGGGCGGGGTGGCGGTCGCTGCGGCGCAAGCAGGTCGTGCGCGCCGTGTCGTTCACGGGCGGCCGGGGCGTACGGGCGGAGGGCGTCGGGGGCGTCGGGGGCGTCGAGGGGGCCGTGGGCATCGCGGGCTCCGGGTACGTCGTGGGCGGCGCCGGCCACGAGGACGACGAGGTCGCCGCGCCGCTGCACCTTCCGCAGCACGCGTTGACGCGGGCGATGCGCGGGGCCGTCGGGGCGCTGCGCGACCCGGGTCTGGTCCAACTGGTCGCGGACAGCCGGGTCGACACGCTCGAACAGGACGCGAGCGGTGTCGCGGTGCACACGCGGGGCGCCGGGTCGGGTCTGTGGCGGGGCAGCTTCCTGGTGGGCTGCGACGGGGCGCGGTCGACGGTGCGGAAGCTGCTGGGCGTCCGCTTCCCGGGGCGTACGGCGGTGGAGCGGCACGCGGTCGCGACGCTGCGTACGGAGCTGCCGTGGCCGGGCGAGGGAGTGCTGCACCGTCAGCCGCCGTGGCGGGGTGGCGGCGAGGAGGTGACGGCGCGTCCGCTGCCCGGGAACGGCTGGCGGCTGGACTGGCTGCTGCCGCCGCGCGGTGAGCTGGTGACGCCGGACGCGCTGGTGTGGCGGATCCGCGAGACGCTGTCCGGGTGGTGCGCGGACACGCCCGTGTACGAGCTGGTCGACACCGGCGTGTACACGCTGCACCACCGGCTGGCGCGGCGCTGGCGGGTGGACCGGGCGTTCCTGGCCGGGGACGCGGCGCATCTGCTGGGGGCGCTCGGCACGCAGGGCCTGGACGAGGGGCTGCGGGACGCGGAGAACCTGGCGTGGAAGCTGGCCCAGGCGTGGCACGAGGGGCCTTCGGAGGTGCTGCTCGACAGCTACCAGGCGGAGCGCCGCACGGCGGTCGCCGCACGGCTGCGGGCCGCCGACCAGTCGCTGCCGGTACTGCGCGGCGGGGGCGGTCTGCGGACGTATCTGCGGGGCGGGGGCCGGGGCCACGACGTGCTGCTGACGGACGGTCACCTGGGGCGCGGCCCGCTGGGTGCGCCGCCCGCCTACCCGAACTCGCCGCTGGCGCCGGTGGGCGACGAAGCGGACGCGGACGTCGGTACGGCGCTGGGCGCGCCGGTCGCCGATGTGCCGGTCACGGCGCTGGACGGTACCTCCGGGCGGCTGTGCGAGCGGCTGGGGCATGGCCTGCTGGTGGTGCTGGTCGCGCCCGGCACCGGCGTGTGGGACCGGCGGCACTGGGTGACCGCGGGCGTGATGCCCCGGCTGGCCGAAGCCGTACGGGCGCTGCCGATGCGCGGTGAGCTGCTGGTGGCGGAGGCCTATCCGGGGGCGGCCGCCCACACGGTGCTGCTGGTGCGGCCCGACGGCCACCTGGCGGCCGCGTTGAGCGGCGTACGGCCGGCCGCCCTGCATGCGGCGGCGGACGCGGTACGCGGCGGCGCGCCCACGGCCCCGGCGCCCGGCACCGAGCCGGCGGACGAGGGCGGCACGGCCCGCCGCGACACGGAAACCGCCCACGCGACCTGACCCTCGGCCCATGCCTCTTGCCCCTTGGCCTGCTCCTGCTCCTGACTCCCGCCTTTGACCGCACCAGGCGGCTTCCGTGGGCCTTGGGCAGCGGGTGGCCCGACGCTCCCGCTCCTGACCGTCGCGCGGCTTCCGCCGCCCGGCGGCCGCGGGCTACGCGGCACGGGCGACTCCGGGCGCGGTCCCGGGCGTTCTGCCCCGTGTCACGTACCCGGCCCGCACGGGGCGGCTTCCGCCGGGCCGCGGGCGACGGGGCACTCGGCGGCGCGACCCTGGAGGCGTCCTGCGTCGGCGTAGCGTCCCCGGCTCCGAAGGCGCGCCGTCGGAGCTGTCCCGGCCACGGTGCGGGTCAGAACGCTTCGGTGTCGAGGCCGTCCGTGTCCTCGCCTTCCTCCTCCAGGGCCTGTCTGACGACCCGTAGGGCGAGGCCCTCCGGGTAGCCCTTGCGGGCGAGCATCCCGGCCAGGCGGCGGAGGCGGCGGTCGCGGTCGAGGCCCCGGGTGGAGCGGAGCTTGCGGTCGACGAGCTCGCGCGCGGTCGCCTCCTCCTGTTCCGGGTCCAGCTGTGCGACCGCCTCGTCGATCACGGCGGAGTCGACCCCCTTGGTCCGCAGCTCCCTGGCCAGGGCGCGGCGGGCCAGCCCCCGGCCGTGGTGCCGGGACTCCACCCAGGCCCCGGCGAACGCGGCGTCGTCGATGAGACCGACGTCCTCGAAGCGGGACAGGACGTCGTCGGCGACCTCGTCGGGGATTCCTCGCTTGTGCAGCGCGTCCGCGAGTTGCTTGCGGGTGCGCGGCATCCCGGTGAGCAGGCGCAGGCAGATCGCCCGCGCCTGCTCACCCGGATCCAGGGGCGGCAGCTCCTTCTCGGCCCTCGACGAGTCGGAGCTGTCGCCCGGCCATTCGGTGCGCCGGGCCATGGCTCAGCTCTTGGCCGCTGCGGCCTTGGTCGCCTTGGTGGCCTTGGTCGCCGGTGCGGGCACCGACTTGGCGGCCTCTTCCGCCGGCGCGGCGGTCGCGGAGCCGGCGGCGTCCGTGACGGACTCGCCCGCGTCGGCGTCCGGCCGGACGCCGACGCCCAGCTTCTCCTTGATCTTCTTCTCGATCTCGTTGGCGAGATCGGGGTTGTCCTTCAGGAAGTTACGGGCGTTCTCCTTGCCCTGGCCGAGCTGGTCGCCCTCGTACGTGTACCAGGCGCCCGCCTTGCGGATGAAGCCGTGCTCCACGCCCATGTCGATCAGGCCGCCCTCGCGGCTGATGCCCTGGCCGTACAGGATGTCGAACTCGGCCTGCTTGAAGGGCGGGGCGACCTTGTTCTTGACGACCTTGCAGCGGGTGCGGTTGCCGACCGCCTCCGTGCCGTCCTTGAGGGTCTCGATGCGGCGGATGTCGATACGGACCGATGCGTAGAACTTCAGGGCGCGGCCACCGGTCGTGGTCTCCGGCGAGCCGAACATCACGCCGATCTTCTCGCGGAGCTGGTTGATGAAGATCGCCGTGGTCTTGGACTGGTTGAGCGCGCTGGTGATCTTCCGGAGGGCCTGGCTCATCAGACGGGCCTGGAGACCGACGTGCGAGTCGCCCATCTCGCCCTCGATCTCGGCGCGCGGCACGAGGGCGGCGACCGAGTCGATGACGATGAGGTCGAGCGCACCGGAGCGGACCAGCATGTCCACGATCTCCAGGGCCTGCTCGCCGTTGTCCGGCTGGGACAGGATCAGGTTGTCGATGTCGACGCCGAGCTTCCGGGCGTACTCGGGGTCCAGCGCGTGCTCGGCGTCCACGAAGGCGACCTGGCCGCCGGCCTTCTGCGCGTTCGCCACGGCGTGCAGGGTCAGGGTCGTCTTACCCGAGGACTCCGGGCCGTAGATCTCCACCACACGGCCGCGCGGCAGGCCACCGACGCCGAGCGCCACGTCGAGCGCGGTCGAGCCGGTCGGGATGACCTCGATGGGCTCCTTCGTCCGGTCGCCCATGCGCATCACGGCGCCCTTGCCGAACTGCCGTTCAATCTGTGCGAGCGCGGCGTCGAGCGCCTTCTCGCGGTCGGTTCCTGCCATGGGCTCCACCCGGTTTGCTTGAGTCGATCGCTTCACGTCAAAGACGCTAACCCCTGCCACTGACAATGCGCCTCGACGTGCCTTCGGCCTGTGGACAACTCCGGCAGAACCTCGCGGAATACCAGGCCACGCCCCCATAAGAATGGATGTTCGATTTTGGTGTCAAGCGAGCCACACCGCTGTGGACGAACGCGGTGGCCGCCTATCCTTCGTGGCATGGCGCTCCCCTCACCCGTCCGTCGTGGGCGTCCGACCGGTCGGGTGGCCGACATGGCCGTGGCGGGCGGGGTCAGCCTGTTCGTGGTCGGCTGGACGCTGGCCGCGACGGTGTCGGCCGGGTTCGACGACGAGCCCCGACCGCGCTGCTGAACCTGGTGAGCATCGGGGCGGCGCTAGGGGGGTGATCACGGCGGTGTTCCAGTACGGCTGGGCGGGCGCGGCGCGGCGCGGCCGGGTCAGGAGGAGCCGCCGTCCGGCGACGGCTCCTGGTCCCGGTTGGTGCGCAGGGCGCGCTGGAGGCGGGCGAGGACCATCTCGCCGTGCCGCCGGTGGCCGTGCACGCGCGGGTCCTCCGTCACGTCGTACCGCTTCACGTACGCGCCGAGGAACGCCTGGAGCGTGGCGACGGCGGGGATCGCGATCAGCGCGCCGACCGCGCCGAGCAGCGCGGTGCCCGCGACGACCGAGCCGAAGGCCACGGCCGGGTGGATGTCCACGGTCTTCGCCGTCAGCTTGGGCTGGAGGACGTAGTTCTCGAACTGCTGGTACACGACGACGAACGCGAGCACCCACAGCGCGTACCAGGGCTCGACGGTGAAGGCGATGAGCATGGGCAGGGCGCCCGCCAGGTACGTGCCGATGGTGGGGATGAACTGGGAGACCAGCCCGACCCACACGGCCAGCGCGGGCGCGTAGGGCACCTCCAGGAACTCCAGCAGGACGAAGTGCGCGACACCGGAGATGAGCGCCATCAGTCCGCGTGAGTAGAGGTAGCCGCCGGTCTTGTCGACGGCGATCTCCCAGGCGCGGAGCACCTCGGCCTGCTTCGCGGGCGGCAGGACCGAGCACAGCGCGCGGCGCAGACGGGGGCCGTCGGCGGCGAAGTAGAACGAGAACAGGAAGATCGTCAGGAGCTTGAAGAGGCCGCCGAGGACGGTGGCGGAGACGTCGAGGACGCCGCTCGCGCTGTTCTCGACGTACTGCCTGAGCCAGTCGGAGCGCAGCAGGCTGTCCTGGACGGCGACCCGGGACAGCTCGGTGTCGAAGGTCTGGTTGATCCAGTTGATGACGGAGTCGAGGTTCTTGGGGAGGTCTTCGACCATGTCGACGATCTGCCCGGCGAGCATCGATCCGAGGAGGACGACGAACCCGACGCCGGCGACGAGGACGCCCAGGAACACCAGGAACGTGGCGAGACCGCGCCGCATCCCGCGCGCGGCCATCCGCCCGACGGCGGGCTCGACGGCGAGCGCGAGGAAGAACGCGATGAGGATGTTGAGCAGCAGCCCGATGAGCTGGTGGAACGCCCAGCTCCCGAGCTGGAAGCACGCGTAGAGCGCCAGCGCCAGCGCCATCGCCCGCGGCAACCACCGCGGCATCCGCCCGGCGGGGGTTCCGGCGACACCGGCCGTACCGGCCGCATCGGCCGCCCCAGCTGCGGTCGTCGGGCCCGCCGCAGCCTGGCCCTCAGGGGCCGGGGACTGCGGGGGGATCGGCTGTCCCCCGGGGGCTGTGGCCCCGGGTACGGGGGCGTCCGCGGCAGGCGGCGCGCCAGGCG
>NZ_JABWDV010000037.1 GCF_013362995.1 Streptomyces sp. TRM64462
GGCGGGGCCGGGCGGGCCGGGGTCAGCCGTTGACGTGGCCCTGCTTGAGCCAGACCTGGTCCAGGTACGCCTCGCACGTGTTGCCCGGCTCGCAGGACATCTTCAGGGTGTTCTCACCCTTCTCCAGCTCCAGCCAGGCGTACGTCTTCGTCCAGCCCCGCTCCCAGTCGCCCTCGGCCGCCTTCGCGAAGTTCGCCATGTTGAGCCTCCGGGCGGCGCCGCCGTTGACGGACAGGGACGTCTCCGCGTCCTTGCCGGGCACGCTGTACGTGAGGAACAGCGTGTACTTCCCGGCCTCCGGCACGTCCACCTTCCAGCTGGCCGCGCCGCCCACGCCGTTGAACATCACGTACGCGCCGCCCGCGCCCTGGGCGCCCTTCACGTCCGTGCCGAGCACGGCCGGCGGGGTGAGCTGGAGGGTGCCCGCGTCGCGCTTCGGCAGCTCGGCGGGGGCCGACGCGGACGGGGACGGGTCCGTGGACGGGGACTCCTGGACCTGGGTCGCGGCCGGGGCCGACGGGGACGGGGTCGCGTTCTTGTCGTCGTCGGAGCCCTTCGTGAGGAGGGCCGTCGTGATGCCGGCCACCACCACCAGGACCACCGCGACCGCGCCGATCAGGAGGCCCTTGGTGTTCGGACCGCCGCCCCGGCCGCCCCGGGCGGGGACGGGGGGCGTGGGACGGGTGGGGGCGCCGCCGGGGTACGTCTCGGGCGCCGCGTACTGCGGGTGCGGCTGCGCGGCGTACTGCGGGTGCGGCGGCTGCTGGTGCGGAGCGTGCGGCGGCTGGTGCTGGTGCTGCTGCTGCGGGACCTGGCCGTACTGGCGCTCGCCGACCGCGCGCACCTGGTTGTACGACGTACGCGGCCGCCCCGGCTGCGCGGCGGGGCCGGGGTAGCCGTAGCCGCCACCCTGGCGCTGCCCCTGGCCGCCCGACGCCTGACCGTCCGCGTACAGATAGCCGAACGGGTCGTCGTCCTCGGGCGTGCCCGCGCCGTTGCCGTGATTACCGGCCGCCATCCCTGGTCACTCCTCATCCGTGCTCGCCAGCGGTCTCCGACCCGGGCGAGCCTACCCCGAACGAGGTACGCCAGCGGTTCCGGAAGCGCTTACCCCGCGCGACGGTGGATCTTGGCGCGGGACCTCTTCTCCATGTACATCCGCTGGTCCGCCGAGTTCAGCACCTCTTCTACGGACATTCCGCATTCCGCCCACCCGATGCCGAAGCTCGCTCCGACGCGGACGGCCCGCCCGTCGACCCTGATCGGCGGGATGATGCCGTTGCGGAGCCGTACGGCCAGGTCGGCGGCGTCCGCCGCGCCCAGCCCGTCCGCCAGGACCACGAACTCGTCGCCGCCCAGCCGGGCCACCGTGTCCCCGTCCCGCACCCCGGCCGTGAGCCGCCGGGCGACCTCGATCAGCACCGCGTCCCCCGTGTGGTGCCCGAACCTGTCGTTGATCGACTTGAAGCCGTCGAGGTCGCAGAAGAGCACCGCGAGCCCCTTCGTCCCGTCGTCGACCTCGCCGTCCGGCGCGACCGCGTGCACATGGTGGTCGTACGGGCCCCCGCCGGGCCCGCCCGCCGACTGGTCGAAGTCGAAGCCGTCGCCCCGGTAGCCGTACTCGTACGCGTACTCCCCGTCGCCCTGCTGCCCGGCCGCCGCGCCGTACGTCTCGTACCCCGCGGCGTCCGCCGCCGTCGCCCGCACCGCGCCGCCCGGCCGGGAGCACAGCCGTGAGCTGAGCCGGGCGCGCAGCTCGGCGCTGTTCGGCAGGCCGGTCAGCGCGTCGTGCGAGGCGCGGTGCGCGAGCTGCAGCTCGTGCCGCTTGCGCTCCTCGATGTCCTCGACGTGGGTGAGCAGGAAGCGCGGCCCGTCCGCCGTGTCCGCCACGACCGAGTTGCGCAGCGAGACCCAGACGTACGAGCCGTCCCGCCGCGCCAGCCGCAGCTCGGCGCGGCCGCCCTCGGCGGAGGTGCGCAGCAGCGTGCCGACGTCCTCCGGGTGGACCAGGTCCGCGAACGAGTACCGGCGCATCACCGCCGCCGGGCGGCCCAGCAGCCGGCACAGCGCGTCGTTCGCCCGCAGCAGCCGCCCGTGCTGGTCGCCGCCCATCTCCGCGATCGCCATGCCGGACGGCGCGTACTCGAAGGCCTGCCGGAACGACTCCTCGCTGGCGCGCAGCGCCTGCTGCTCCCGCTCCAGGCGGACCAGCGCCCGCTGCATGTTTGCTCGCAGACGGGCGTTGCTGATCGCAATGGCGGACTGCGACGCGTACATCTGGAGCGCCTCACGCCCCCACGCGCCGGGCCGGCGGCCGTTGCGGGGCCGGTCGACGGAGATGACACCGAGGAGCTCGCACTGGCCGCCGGAGGTGTACATGGGCGCGTAGAGCCGGTCGCGGGGGTGCCACTCGTCTTCGAAGCGCGGCTCGGGGCCCTCCGTGTGCCACTGCGGCACGTCGTCGTCGATCAGCACCCAGCCCTCGGTGTGCGGGATGAACCGCAGGTCGCCCCAGGACTCGCCCATGTGGAGGCGGCGCTCCCAGGAGACGCGGGAGCCGACCCGGCCCGTGATCAGGGCTTCCGCCGCGGCGTTGCCGGCGAACGCGGCGACGACCAGGTCACCGTCGGGGCGGACGAGATTGACGCACGCCAGCTCGTAGCCGAGCCCGGTGATGACGCCGTCGGCGACGGTCTGCAGCGTGTCGGCCAGACTGCGGGCCGTGTTGAGGTTGGCGACGACCTGGTGCAGCTGCCGCAGGGTCGCAAGACGGACGTACGGCTCCGACTCGGTCTCCATCGTTCGCTCTCCCCGAGACCTCGACAGCGACTGACTCCAGGCGTCTCATCGGCGTTCTTGTGCGGTGTCACCGGCCACTGAATCACAGCGAGCTGTGCACTCGGTACACAGGGTCAACAATTACTGCGCTCTGTGACTCAAGTCACAATAGGTGAGGTCCAGCCCAATGAAGCTCCCGGAGGTTACCGACCGCAAATCGGTGGTCCTAGGTCCGCGGTGGGGCCCGGACTGGTTCCCGCGCCCGATGCGACCGGGTGGCGCGCGAGGTTAGCGTTCTTGGTGTGCTCCCAACAACCCAGCCTCCGCCGGACCGTGCCCGTACGAGGGATCCCCAGCCCGCGGGGGATCCTGAGGGGGTGAGCAACGACGAGTTCCGCGCGGCGATGTCCCGGCTGGCCGCCGGTGTGGTCCTGGTGACGGCGGTCGAGCCGCCGATGGACGAGGACGTCGGCATGACGGCGACCGCGTTCATGTCCGTGTCGCTGGACCCGCCGCTGGTGATGGTGAGCCTGCGGAACGGCTCCCGCATGGACGACCTGCTGGCCGAGCAGCCGCTGTGGGGCGTGTCCGTGCTGGCCGAGAGCCAGCGGCACATCGCGGGGCGGTTCGCGATGAAGGGGAGGGTCAGCGACCGGCTGCTGTTCGCGGACATCCCGTACACGCGCGGCGAGGTGTCGGGCGCGCCGCTGGTGGGCGGGGCGCTGACGACGCTGGAGTGCCGGACGGAACGGCGGGTGGAGGCGGGCGACCACACGCTGGTCATCGGCCGCGTCCTGACGGTCGCCCTCCCGAGCCCACAGGGCGCGCCGCTGCTGTATTACCGGAGCCGGTACCGCCATCTGGCGTGATGCCCCGGCGGGGGGAGAGCGCGCGGGCGGCTCAGCCCCAGTCGCGTGCGGAGCGTCCGCGCTTGGTCTCGGCGCGCTGCTTCTTCTCGCGCAGCCTGCGCTCGTTGATGCCGCGCGGCATCTTCGTGGGCCGGCGCGGCTTCGGCGGCGGCGCCGTGGCCTCCGCCAGCAGCGCGGCGAGCCGCACCGCCGCCGTCTCCCGGTTGCGCCACTGCGAGCGGTGCTCCGAGGCCCGTACGACCACGACCCCGCCGACCAGCCGGCCGCCGAGCCGCCGCAGGGCGCGCTCCTTCCACACCGGGGGCAGCGCCTCCGTACGGGCCAGGTCGAAGCGGAGCTCCACCTGCGAGTCGCTGGTGTTGACGTGCTGACCGCCCGGCCCGGACGAGCGCGAGAAACGCCACATCAGCTCGGACTCCGGCAGGGCGACCGAGCCTCTGATGAGATAGGGACCGGACATGGTGTCCATGTTCCCCTTCGTGGCGGGATCACGTCATCCTGTTTTCCACAGCGGCCCGGCCGCTGGAACCACCGCGGCGTACGCCGCGTTAAGAGCTGTGACGCACCGAGTGAGTGACTGAGGAAAGGGACTTCCCATGGCTGTAAGCCTGTCCAAGGGCGGCAACGTCTCGCTGACCAAGGAGGCACCGGGCCTGACCGCCGTCACGGTGGGCCTCGGCTGGGACGTCCGGACCACCACGGGCACCGACTTCGACCTCGACGCCTCCGCCATCGGTGTCGACGCCGCCGGCAAGGTCGCCTCCGACGCCCACTTCGTCTTCTTCAACAACAAGTCGACGCCCGACCAGACCATCGTCCACACCGGCGACAACCGCACCGGCGAGGGCGAGGGCGACGACGAGCAGATCAACGTCAACCTGGCGGGCCTCCCGGCCAACGTCGACAAGATCGTCTTCCCGGTCTCCATCTACGACGCGGTGACCCGCTCGCAGAACTTCGGCCAGGTCCGCAACGCCTACATCCGCATCCTCAACCAGGCGGGCGGTGCGGAGATCGCCCGCTACGACCTCAGCGAGGACGCCGCCACCGAGACCGCCATGGTCTTCGGCGAGCTGTACCGGAACGGCGCGGAGTGGAAGTTCCGCGCGGTCGGCCAGGGCTACGCCTCCGGCCTGGAGGGCATCGCCCGCGACTTCGGCGTGAACATCTGAGGTACCCACGCGCGTGTGGACCGCGGGCCCCGGTGGCGTCTTGCGCCGCCGGGGCCCGTCGTTGCCTACTGTGGCCGCATGATCGTCGAACCGCTGGAGCTCGGCGAGGAGGGCGCCCTGCCGGGGCCGCTTCTCACCGAACTCACCGAGTTGTACGCGTCGAACCAGGAGTTCCAGCAGCTCAGCGGGGACTTCCCGGACCCCGACGACATCCGGCCCGAACAGGTCGCCGCCTCCCTCGCGGAGGAACTGGCGCAGCCGGGCGCCGAGGTGCTGCTCGCCCGTTCGGGCGGACGGGTCATCGGCATCTCGGTGACGCTCGCCCACCACCCGGACCCGGACGACCCGGACCCGTGGATCGGGCTGTTGATGGTCCACGCCCGGGACCACCGCATGGGCTTCGGCCGGGAGCTGGCCGAGATCGTCGAGAAGCGGTTCCGTGCCCTGGGCCGTACGGGCGTCAAACTCGCCGTCCTGGACAACAACCGCAAGGCACTGGCCTTCTGGCGGGCCATCGGCTACCAGGAGATCGACCGCCGCAAGGACCTCCGGGCGGGCCGGGACAGCATCGTGATGCGCAAGCCGCTGTAGTCGGCGTCGCCGCTGTCACCGCTGCGGCCGCTCAGGGCTTCTCGGGCTTCTCCTCGCCGTACAGCCAGGTGTCCCACAGCTCCGTCAGGTCCTCGCCGGTCTCCTCCTCCACGAACCGCGTGAAGTCGTCCGTGGACGCGTTGCCGTGCCGGTGCTCCGCCGCCCAGCCCTTGAGGAGCGCGAAGAACGCCTCGTCGCCGACCGCCTGGCGGACCTTGTGCAGCACCATCGCGCCCCGGTAGTAGACCGGCGGCTCGGAGATGTCGGCGGCCGACGGCGGATCAGCGGGCGGGAACGCCCAGTTGGAGGGCTCCGCGAACGCCGCCGCATGGCTGGTCGGCACCGGGACGCCGGTGAACTTCTCGGCGTACAGCCACTCGGCGTACTGCGCGAAGCCCTCGTTGAGCCACATGTCCCGCCACGACTCGGGCGAGACGGAGTTGCCGTACCACTGGTGGGCCAGCTCGTGGACGAGGATCTCGGCGGTGAACTGGTCGTGCGGGATGACCGGCCGCGTCTGGGTCTCCAGGGCGTACCCGGCGTCCCCCGCCCGCTCGACGATAACGCCGGCGGAGGAGAAGGGGTACGGGCCGAAGGTGGCCATCAGCCAGGTGAGCAGCTCCGGCACCCTGGCCAGCAGGTCGGCGCTGTCGCGCGTGACGGTGCGGTCGGTGGCGGAGACGACGGGCAGCCCGGAGGCGGTCCGGGTGGTGGTCATGTCGTACCGGCCGACGGTGAGAGTGGCCAGATAGCTCGCCATGGGCTCGGTGGAGCGCCAGGTGGCCGTGGTGCGGCCTTCGTCGGTGGTGGTGGCGGTCCGCCGGCCGTTGGAGAGGGCCTGGACGCCCTTCGGGACGGTGACGGTGATGTCGTACGTGGCCTTGTCGGAGGGGTGGTGGTTGCCCGGGAACCAGGCCATGGAGCCGGTCGGCTGGCCGAGTGCGACGGCGCCGTCGGCGGTCGGCAGCCAGCCCTCCTGCGAGCCGTCGGGGTCGGTGACGGTGCGGGGTGTGCCGGAGTAGCGGACGACGGTACGGAACGTGGCGCCGTCCCCGATGTCGTCGCGCGGGCGCAGGGTCAGCTCGTGGCCGGCGCGGCGGACGGAGGCGGGGTCGCCGTCGACGGTGACGCTGTGGACGGTGAGCCCGGCGAGGTCCAGGTTGAAGGCGCTGAGGGCCTGGGTGGCGCGGGCGGTGATCTCGGCGGTGCCCTCCAGGTGCCGGGTCTCCGGGTCGTAGGTGAGGGTGAGGGCGTAGTGGCGGACGTCGTAGCCGCCGTTGCCGAGCTTCGGGAAGTACGGGTCGCGCAGCCCGGCGGCGCCGGGGGTGCCTCCTACGCCGCCGGTGCAGCCGCCGAGCGCCACGGCGAGCACCAGGGCGG
>NZ_JABWDV010000404.1 GCF_013362995.1 Streptomyces sp. TRM64462
GCTCGAAGAGCTCGGGGGAGCTCGTCCTCAATCGCCGGACGGGCTCAAAAGTGAGCCCCTCCGGCGATTGAGGAGCGGGGGTTCGGGGGCCGGACCGGGACGGCCTACGCGCGCGTGACGGACAATGGACCTCATGCCTTCCGTACTGCCCGACGGCGAACCCGTGCCCGAGGACGGGGCCCTGCCCGCGTCCGCCCTCCACGGGGCCGAGTCCCGCCCGCTCGGGTTCTACCTGCACGTGCCCTACTGCGCGACCCGCTGCGGCTACTGCGACTTCAACACGTACACCGCCACCGAGCTGCGCGGCTCCGGCGGCGTCCTCGCCTCGCGCGACAACTACGCGGCGACCCTCACCGACGAGGTGCGGCTCGCCCGCAAGGTCCTGGGCGACGACCCACGGCCCGTACGGACGGTCTTCGTCGGCGGCGGTACGCCCACGCTGCTGCCCGCCGCCGACCTCGTACGGATGCTCGGCGCCATCCGCGACGAGTTCGGGCTCGCGGACGACGCCGAGATCACCACCGAGGCGAACCCCGAGTCCGTCGACCCGGCCTACCTGGCCGCGCTGCGCGAGGGCGGCTTCAACCGTGTCTCCTTCGGCATGCAGAGCGCCCGGCAGCACGTCCTGAAGGTCCTCGACCGCACCCACACGCCCGGCCGCCCCGAGGCGTGCGTCGCCGAGGCACGCGCCGCCGGGTTCGAGCACGTCAACCTCGACCTGATCTACGGCACCCCCGGTGAGAGTGACGACGACTGGCGGGCCTCCCTCGACGCGGCGATCGGCGCGGGCCCCGACCACGTCTCCGCGTACGCGCTGATCGTCGAGGAGGGCACCCAGCTCGCCCGGCGCATCCGGCGCGGCGAGGTCCCGATGACCGACGACGACGTACACGCCGACCGGTACCTGATCGCGGACTCCGTCCTCGCGGAGGCGGGCTTCCAGTGGTACGAGGTGTCCAACTGGGCCACCTCGGAAGCCGGGCGCTGCCTGCACAACGAGCTGTACTGGCGCGGCGCCGACTGGTGGGGCGCCGGGCCCGGGGCGCACAGCCATGTCGGGGGCGTGCGGTGGTGGAACGTGAAGCACCCGGGGGCGTACGCCGCCGCCCTCGCGGACGGGCGGTCGCCCGGGGCGGGGCGTGAGCTGCTGTCCGGGGAGGACCGGCGGGTGGAGCGGGTGCTGCTGGAGCTGCGGCTGCGGGAGGGGTGCGAGCTCGCGCTGCTGAAGCCGGCGGGGCTGGCCGCGGCGGAGCGTGCGGTAAGGGACGGGCTCCTGGACGCCGCCCCTTACCGCGAGGGGCGCGCCGTCCTGACGCTGCGCGGGCGGCTGCTGGCGGACGCGGTGGTGCGGGACCTGGTGGACTGACGCGCCCCAGCGGCACGTATGCCCACGCCTGGTCCACACCTAGGCCCACACCTGTGCCCACACCTAGGCCCCGGTCACCCAGTCGATCAGTTCCTCGACCCTGCCCAGCAGCGCCGGCTCCAGGTCCTTGTACGAGTGGACGCGGCCGAGGATCTGTCGCCACGCCGCGCCCGTGTTGTCGGGCCAGTCCAGGGCGCGGCACACGCCCGTCTTCCAGTCCTGGCCGTGCGGGACGGACGGCCACGCCCGGATGCCGAGCGCGGAGGGCTTCACGGCCTGCCACACGTCCACGTACGGGTGCCCGACCACCAGCACGTGCGGGTCCGTGACGGACGCGGCGATGCGGGCCTCCTTCGAGCCCGGCACCAGGTGGTCCACCAGCACCCCGAGGCGGGCGTCCGGGCCGGGGCGGAAGTCCCGGACGATCGCCGGCAGGTCGTCCACGCCCTCCAGGTACTCCACGACCACGCCTTCGACGCGCAGATCGTCGCCCCACACCCGCTCCACCAGCTCGGCGTCGTGGCGGCCCTCCACATAGATGCGCCCTGCCCGCGCCACGCGCGCCCGCGCGCCGGGTACGGCGATCGAGCCGGAAGCCGTACGGGAGGGCCGCACCGGAGCGGCCGCCGCGGGCCGGACCAGCGTCACCGTACGGCCGTCCAGCAGGAAGCCCCGCGGTGCCAGCGGGAACACCCGGTGCTTGCCGAACCGGTCCTCCAGGGTCACTGTCCCGGCCTCGCACCGGATCACCGCCCCGCAGAAGCCCGTGGCCACCTCCTCCACCACCAGATCCGGCTCGGCCGGCACCTCCGGCACAGGGGCCTGCTTCTTCCACGACGGGGTGAGATCAGGGTCGTACTGGCGCATGGCTCTCTTCTACGGGGCGGGGGAACGGGCTCCTGCCGGGGGTCTGGGGGTTGTCCCCCGGAAAACGCAGTCAGGACGCAGTCAGGACGGGGTCAGGACGGGGTCAGGACGGGGTCAGGACGGGGTCAGGACGGGGTCAGGACGGGGGCACGTCAGGGTCGTAGCTGCGCATTCGTCAGACGCTACGACACGCCACGCGCCCTCCCCACCCCGAACCGCCCCGCCAGCGCGTCGCGTTGGGCGCGGACGTACGCCGCGTCCACCACCGCGCCGTGCCCCGGCACGTACGTCGCGTCGTCGCCGCCCAGCTCCAGGAGCCGGTCCAGCGCCGCCGGCCAGCGGGACGGGATGGCGTCCGGGCCCGCCTGGGGGTCGCCCGACTCCTCCACGAGGTCGCCGCAGAACACCACCTCGGGCCCGCCGCCCCCGGGCCCCGGCACCAGCAGCGCGAGGTCGTGCGCCGTGTGCCCCGGGCCCACGTTCGCCAGCAGCACCTGCCGCCCGCCCAGGTCCAGCGTCCACTCGCCGCACACCAGGTGGTGCGGGCGCACCAGCACGTCCACGGCCTCGGCGGCCTCCGGCGCCGCCACCCCGTGCCGTACCGCGTCCGCCCGCAGGACGTCCCGGTCCCGGACCAGGACGTCGTCCACGCCCACCGCCCCGAACACCTGCGCCCCGGCGAACGCGGCGGCGCCCAGCACATGGTCGAAGTGCGGGTGGCTCAGTGCGATATGTGTCACGCGCCGCCCGCCCAGCAGGGCCTGCGCCTGGCCGCGCAGCTCGGCGCCCTCGCGCAGCGTGGATCCCGCGTCGAACAGCAGCGCCGCCGTGTCCCCGACGACGAGGCCGACCGTGGCGTCCCAGCCCGGCAGCCGCCGCCTGCCCACCCCCGTCGCGAGCCGCTCCCACCCGAACTCTTCCCAACCGACGTCCATACCGCGACGCTATCCGCATTGCCCGTGACCGGCGCGCGGTACGGTGGACGGCCGCCCGCCGGCCTGCCCCACCACGTCGCTGGCGTCGCCCACGGGACGTCGCCCTTGCCAGGCGGCGACCTCGGCGCCGTACACTGGCCGCGGGGATGATTGGCACTCGGACACGGTGAGTGCCAGCACACGTCAAGCGACGTCAGGGGACGTCGGCAGACCGAAGCCAGCTGGAGGTGCGCGCCGTGCTCAGTGAACGCAGACTCGAGGTGCTGCGCGCCATCGTCCAGGACTACGTCGGCACGGAGGAGCCCGTCGGCTCCAAGGCCCTCACGGAGCGCCACAACCTCGGCGTGTCGCCGGCCACGGTCCGCAACGACATGGCGGTGCTGGAGGAGGAAGGGTTCATCGCCCAGCCCCACACCAGCGCCGGCCGCATCCCCACGGACAAGGGCTATCGCCTCTTCGTCGACAAGCTCGCCGGAGTCAAGCCGCTGTCGTCGCCGGAGCGCCGGGCCATCCAGAACTTCCTGGAGGGCGCGGTCGACCTGGACGACGTCGTGGGCCGTACGGTCCGGCTGCTGGCCCAGCTGACCCGCCAGGTCGCGGTCGTGCAGTACCCGTCGCTGACGCGCTCGACCGTGCGCCATGTGGAGCTGCTGTCGCTGGCCCCTGCCCGGCTGATGCTCGTCCTGATCACGGACACCGGACGGGTGGAGCAGCGGATGGTCGACTGCCCCGCCCCGATCGGGGAGACGTCCGTGGCCGACCTGCGTGCCCGGCTGAACAGCCGGGTCGTCGGCCGGCGCTTCACGGACGTGCCGCAGCTCGTGCAGGACCTGCCGGAGTCCTTCGAGCAGGAGGACCGGCCCACGGTCAGCATGGTGCTCGCCACCCTCCTGGAGACGCTGGTGGAGGAGACCGAGGAGCGGCTGGTGATCGGCGGCACCGCCAATCTCACCCGCTTCGGACACGACTTCCCGCTCACCATCCGCCCCGTGCTGGAGGCGCTGGAGGAGCAGGTGGTGCTGCTCAAGCTGCTCGGCGAGGCGACGGACCCGAAGATGACCGTGCGCATCGGGCACGAGAACGCCCACGAAGGGCTCAACTCCACGTCCGTCGTCGCGGTCGGCTACGGTTCGGGCGACGAGGCGGTCGCGAAACTCGGCGTGGTCGGACCGACCCGCATGGACTACCCCGGAACGATGGGAGCGGTACGCGCAGTGGCACGTTACGTCGGACAGATCCTGGCGGAGTCGTAAGTGGCCACGGACTACTACGCCGTACTCGGCGTGCGCCGCGACGCGTCCCAGGACGAGATCAAGAAGGCATTCCGGCGGCTCGCCCGCGAGCTGCACCCGGATGTCAACCCCGATCCGAAGACGCAGGAGCGGTTCAAGGAGATCAACGCCGCGTACGAGGTGCTGTCGGACCCGCAGAAGAAGCAGGTCTACGACCTCGGCGGTGACCCGCTGTCCTCCTCGGGCGGCGGCCCCGGCGCGGGCGCGGGCGGCTTCGGCGCGGGCGGCTTCGGGAACTTCTCCGACATCATGGACGCGTTCTTCGGTACGGCGACCCAGCGCGGGCCCCGGTCGAGGACGCGGCGCGGCCAGGACGCGATGATCCGGCTGGAGGTCGAGCTCGACGAGGCGGCCTTCGGCACGACCAAGGAGATCCAGGTCGACACGGCCGTCGTCTGCACCACCTGCTCCGGCGAGGGCGCCGCGCCCGGCACGTCGGCGCAGACGTGCGACATGTGCCGCGGCCGCGGTGAGGTGTCGCAGGTCACGCGGTCCTTCCTGGGCCAGGTCATGACGTCCAGGCCGTGCCCCCAGTGCCAGGGCTTCGGCACGGTCGTGCCGACCCCGTGCCCCGAGTGCGCGGGCGACGGGCGCGTACGGTCGCGCCGCACGCTCACGGTCAAGATCCCGGCCGGTGTCGACAACGGCACCCGCATCCAGCTCGCGGGCGAGGGCGAGGTCGGCCCGGGCGGCGGCCCCGCCGGCGACCTGTACGTCGAGATCCACGAGCTGCCGCACGCCGTGTTCCAGCGGCGCGGCGACGATCTGCACTGCACGGTGACCATTCCGATGACGGCGGCCGCGCTCGGCACCAAGTGCCCGCTGGAGACGCTCGACGGCATGGAGGAGATCGACATCCGCCCGGGCACCCAGTCCGGCCAGTCGATCCCGCTGCACGGCCGTGGCGTCACGCACCTGCGGGGCGGCGGACGGGGCGACCTGATCGTCCATGTCGAGGTCCAGACCCCGTCGAAGCTGGACCCGGAGCAGGAACGCCTCATCCGCGAACTGGCCAAGCTCCGCGGCGAGGAACGCCCGATGGGCCAGTTCGCCCCGGGGCAGCAGGGGCTGTTCTCGCGCCTGAAGGACGCTTTCAACGGCCGCTGAGCGCGGCGCGCGGGCTCCCCGGCTGTCGGCCGGGGGTCCGGGGGTCGGCCCCCCGGGTGAGCACAGTGCGCCGGGGCAGCAGGGGCTGTTCTCGCGGCTGAAGGATGCTTTCAACGGCCGCTGAGC
>NZ_JABWDV010000405.1 GCF_013362995.1 Streptomyces sp. TRM64462
CTGTACGGGCCGCTCGACGGGCGTGACACGGTCCTCGTCCGCCCGTACCTGGCGGAACATGAGCGGCGGGCTCAGCAGCAGGGGCGGCGGCTCGCCGATCTGGACACCCGGGTCCCGCACGGGGCGGGGGCGGTCTGGCGAGCGAGCCGATTCCGGCACGGAAGCCGGTCCGGATGTGCGTGCGCTGTGACCGGGTCACGGCCGCGCCCGTGGTCGTCTCCGAGGTCCACCAGAACTCCGGGCCCGGCTTCAACGTCTACGCCTGTCCCGAGTGCGCGCCGCACTTTCCGCCGCTGCCGGATGTACTTGATCTTTTTGGAGGTGCGCGATGACGGGAGACCAGATCATCGCGGCTGCCAGAGAGTCCGGGCGAACGCTGGAGTGCGAGACGAGCGAGCACTCCTTCTGTCACCCGATGGAGGTGCACGACTCCGACGAGCCCGGTCCTGACGAGCGGCCGGCCTTCTCGATCCTCTGCGCCTGCGCCTGCCACTGAGCCGTGCGCACGCGCTGATACCCCCCGGGGCTCGCCTGAGGCCCGGGGGGCGTCGCTGTTCCTTTGTGGAACAAACGTACGGGAATGCGCATATCCGCCGAATGGATGGGGTGGGCCTCCACTTCGGTGATCGCGACACCCCCGTTCCCTCGATTGGCCGTTCATGTTTGCTGGCGTTGAACAAATGTGCCTTGATATGCGTGCGAAATATTCCACAGGCATGAAAGAGCCATGGAATCACACGCGGCCGACACGAAACGGCCCATGACGCACGCCCAGTACGCCGGCAGAACATCCGTGTGGAGAGTCGTGCGGGTTACTTCCCGACATCCGGAGCCACCGTCCCGTGGTCGTGGCGGAATTCCGGAATTCATCGAACTCCCGGTCGAAAAAGGAACGAAAAGATGAAGAAGGTCAAGATCCCCTCCACCGCCCCCCTCGCGTACCTCAAGGCGGCGGCGGAGGCCGCGAAGAGCACGCTCGGCAAGCCGGACCTGCTCCCCGTCAACGTGGGCGGCAGCGGCTACTTCCCCTACTGGCACCGCACGGAGAACAACTACCTCTACCTCCGGACCTGGGAGTACATCAACCAGAACGTGACGGAGGGGCCGGACAAGGGAGACGACAACGGGTTCATGGAGTTCGGCGACCCGCTCGCCAACGACTACGTCGGCTATCTGGACGCACTCGGATACCGGATGTCCGACGAGGACAAGCGGAGGATGAGGGAAGCCCAGGAGCAGGTGAAGGAGACGGGGACCGAACTGGTCAGGGCCTACGAGGGCATCTACCGCGAGATCACACAGCAGCAGATGGAAACGGCCCACGTCGACACGAAGATCGACTACATCGCGTCCTACAAGCTGGTCCATGAATGGGCGGGGCAGAAGGGGCTGCAGCTGGACCGGAAGGTCCTGCAAGATCTCGAACGGCACCTGCCCGACTGCCCCGCGTCGGCCAAGCCGCTCATCCCCATCATCGCCCGGTACCTCACGGGTCTCCTGCCGGTCTCCGGGCTGATCAACACGGGGTTCGCCAAGGAGTCGCTGCTCTCCAACCTGCGGTACAACACCAAGAATCCCAGCAAGGACAACGGCGGGGTGCTCACGGAGGACGACAAGCTGAACCAGGCGTACCACGTCGGCTTCACGGTCAATGACGAGCCGGCCGCCATCCATGAGGCCCTCCAGGCGGACAAGGGCTTCACCGTCCGCATGGACTTCTCCAACTTCCAGGAAACGACAGTCGACTTGAAGATCGAGGGACAGGCCGGCGGGTCGGTCTCGGTGCTCGGGGTGATCGGCATCGAGGCCGAGGGCTCCGTCAACTACTCCCTCCACGAGCTCAACTCGCAACGCGTCGACTGCACCGTCGAGGTCGAGTACAAGGGCGTGACCGCCGTCCATATGAAGCCGACCCCGTACAGTCAGGACACACAGGCCGGCTGGTACGAGAGTGCCCCCATCGTCGACGCTCTCAAGAACGGGAAGAACCCCCAGGACAGCGGCTGGGTGCTCAGCCCCTACCCGAGCGCGGGCCTCGGCGTCCTGCAGTGCCTGGCGGTCAGCCGCTTCCCGAGCATCAAGATCAAGTACGAGAGCGGCTCGATGAGCAAGAAAACGGAGGAGCTGCGCCACCAGGCCAGCGTGGGGATCTCCCTCTTCGGTATCCGGCTGGGCGGCGGCGGATACGACTACAAGTGCACCAAGGTCGAGGAACACGGGGAGAACCAGGGCTTCACCATCGAGTTCCAGACCCCCACCACGATCACGGGCAATCCGCTGGACCGGCGCGCCTACGTGATCGCATGCGGGGTGGACGAGTTCCGCCCCTGAGCGCGGCGCGGCGCGGTACCCGAGCACCCGTTTCGAGCTTCGAGGAGGACTCGTACATGAGTGGGACGCAGCTCAACGTGAGGACCGTCAGGGCCCGGGACTACAACCAGGCACGGAGCATCCTCGCGAACGCCGGTAGCCAGTCCGCGAGGAAGTCGCACCCCGTGCACGACAAGCCCGACGTGCCCGTCGCACAGGGGCAGGATCTGCTGCGCGAGGCGCGGGACGAGTTCCGGGAGATGGACGCGGGACTCCCGGACAAGCAGAAGAAGTCGCGCATGTCGCAGGAGCACTACAAGGCCGTCCACGACGCGGCCGACACCATGGGCATCAGTCACTGGTGAGTGAGAGTGAGGGAGTGGGCGGGTGACCGCTCGCTCGCCGGGTACGACGAGGCCCCGCCGTCCACGCGTGTGGAGGGCGGGGCCTCGCGTTGGCTCCGGGGGCGCCGTGTGCCGCGTACGGGTTACGCCGGGGGGCCCGCGTCGATCAGTGCCGCGGCGGTGAACAGTTCCACGCCCACCTTGATCGCCGCCTCGTCCACGTCGAAGTTGCCTCGGTGGAGGTCCAGCTGGGTGGGGTCGCCGGGGCGGCGGACGCCCAGGCGGGCCATGGCGCCGGGGACGTGTTCCAGGTACCAGGAGAAGTCCTCGCCGCCGAGCGACTGCTCGGTGTCCTCCACCGAGTACGGGCCGCAGCGGCGTTCCATGGACTCGCGGAGGAGCTCCGCCACCACCGGGTCGTTGACGACCGGCGGTACGCCGCGGACGTAGTTGATCTGGGACTTCGCGCCGTACAGGGTCGCGACCTCGTCGATCGCCGCGTACACCTGGTCCGGCGCGTCGCGCCAGGCGGCCAGGTCGAGGCAGCGGACCGTGCCGCCGAGCTGGGCGTGCTGGGGGATCACGTTCGGGGCGTGGCCGGCTTCGATGCGGCCCCAGGTCAGGACCAGGCCGCTGCGGGCGTCGACGCGACGGGCCAGGAGCGCCGGGACGTCCGTCGCCACGCGGGCCACGGCGGTCACCAGGTCCGTCGTCAGGTGCGGGCGGGCCGTGTGGCCGCCGGGGCCGTCGAGGGTGACCTCCAGGCGGTCGCACGCGGAGGTGATGGGGCCCACGCGGAGGCCGATCTTGCCGGCGTCGACGCGCGGGTCGCAGTGCACGGCGATGATCTTGCCCACGCCGTCCAGGACGCCCGCGTCGACCGCGTCGACCGCGCCGCCGGGCAGGACCTCCTCCGCCGGCTGGAAGATCAGGCGGACGGGGCGCGGGAGCAGTCCCTGGCGGTGGAGGTCCGCCAGGACCAGGCCCGTGCCCAGGACCGTGGTCGTGTGGACGTCGTGGCCGCAGGCGTGGGCGCGGTCCGGGACGGTGGAGCGGTACGCGCAGTCCACCTTGGTGTCCGGGATCGGCAGGGCGTCGATGTCGGCGCGGATCGCGAGCATGGGGCGGTGACCGTCCCACGTACCGATGTCGCAGGTGAGCCCGGTGCCGCCGGGGAGGACCCGGGGACGGAGGCCGCCGGCCTCCAGCCGGGCCTTGAGCGCGGCGGTGGTGCGAAACTCCTGGTTGCCGAGCTCGGGGTGCATGTGCAAATCCCGGCGGAAGGCGATCAGCTCGGTACGGAGTGACTCCGGCAGCGTACCGAGGAGGGGCGTTTCGCCGGGAACGTCGGCTTCGGGCTCGCGGGACATCAGCTTGTTCACCCATCAAAGGGTAGGCGTCTTTACCCCTCAACTGACGTGTGATCTACAAAACTTCAGCCCGATAGGGGAAAGAAACCAGGCTGAGCGGGCTTGAGGCGGGTCCGGAGTGGGTAAGCTCACGCGATTTGGCACTTGTTTTGATCTTCGGTGAGCTCCCGGTGCGCGTGGGTTAACAGTCGTTTACGCTGCTGTCAGTGACAGGCCGTGGGCCGAGCGTGCCGTCTCCGCGACCGCCGCGAGGAAACCGCGTGCCCGGGGCGGCGCGCCCGAGCGGAGCCACTCCGGCGCGATGTCGCAGACGGTGATCGTGACGCCGGTGCCCGCCAGGGCCGCCGGAAGGGTGTGCACGACCGTGGACGGGAAGCTCAGCACCGTACGGCCGGTCGGGCCGCGCCGGGCGATCAGCTCCAGCGGGAGCTCGGGGCGGACGATCTCCAGGCCCGTCTCCGTGGCGATGCGGTGCAGCTTGGGGGCGCTCTCGCGGCGGTGCGCGAAGTAGCGGGTGACGCCGTGCGCCGCGGCCAGCGCCTCGACCGCCGCCACGTACCGGTCCGGGTCGACCACGCCCGTCTCGACCAGGGACGTGCCCACCAGGTCGGCGCCGCGCGTGAGGCGGGGCGGGCCGAACCGGGCGCGGGTCCAGTCGAAGGCGTTGCGGGTGACCTCGGTGCCCGGGGGCGGCTCCACCGGGAGGGCGGTGAAGATCTCGACCGTGCGGCGGCGGCCGGGGGTGAGGCGGCGGCGGGCCAGGGTGGTGACCGGGGCGAGGGCCAGTTCGCGGGGGCTGCGGCTGCCGCGCCGGTGCCAGCGCACCAGGCGCTCGCCGCGGGCCAGCTGCGCGGCGAACTCCATGGTGGCGGTGCCGTCGTCGACGACCGTGAGGCTGGGCGGTCCGAAGAGGCCCAGCAGGAGCTGCACGTAGCGCGAGAACGGGTCGCCCACCAGGACGTGCTCCGCGGCGCGCAGCAGCGGCGCCAGATCGCGGAGCGTCCGCACCGGGGAGCCCTCCCGGCCGCGCGCCTCGTGCCACCGGACGGTGACGCCCTCGTCCCGCGCCAGGCCCGCCATGCGCCGGAGCTGGCCGCGCGACATGGGGTCCGTGGGCGGGAGGACCACGAGGGTGAGGTCCGTCGGCGCGTGGCTCCGTGCGTGCACCCACTCCAGGACGTTCAGGACCTGGACGGGACTCTCGACGAAGGCCAGGTGGAGGGTGTGGGTCATGCCGGCGCCAGGACCCTGCGGAGCTTCTTCATGGGGGCCAGTTCGGAGTCGTAGACCTTCTTCACGCCGTCGCCGAGCGCCGTCTCGATGGTGCGGATGTCCCGTACGAGGCGGGTGAGGCCCTGCGGCTCGACGGACGCGGCCTGGTCGGAGCCCCACATGGCGCGGTCCAGCGTGATGTGCCGCTCGACGAAGACCGCGCCGAGCGCCACGGCGGCGAGGGTGGTCTGGAGGCCGGTCTCGTGGCCGCTGTAGCCGATCGGGACGTTCGGGTAGTCGCGGCGCAGGGACTCGATCACGCGGAGGTTCAGCTCCTCGGCGCGGGCGGGGTACGTGGAGGTGGCGTGGCAGAGCAGGATGTTCTCGGAGCCGAGTACCTCGACGGCGTGCCGGATCTGCTGCGGCGTGGACATGCCGGTGGACAGGATCACGGTGCGGCCGGTGGCGCGGACCGTGCGGAGCAGTTCGTCGTCCGTGAGCGACGCCGAGGCGATCTTGTGGGCCGGTACGTCGAACTTCTCCAGGAAGGCCACGGCCTCGGTGTCCCACGGGGACGCGAACCAGTCGATGCCGCGGGCGCGGCAGTGCTCGTCGATGGCGCGGTACTCGGTCTCGCCGAACTCCACGCGGTGGCGGTAGTCGATGTACGCCATACGGCCCCAGGGGGTGTCGCGCTCGACGTCCCACTGGTCGCGCGGGGTGCAGATCTCGGGAGTGCGCTTCTGGAACTTCACGGCGTCGCAGCCCGCGTCGGCGGCGGCGTCGATGAGGGCGACGGCGATGTCGAGGTCGCCGTTGTGGTTGATGCCGATCTCGCCGGTGACGTAGACCGGCTGGTCCGCGCCGACGGTGCCGTGGCCGAGGGTGCGGGTGGTGGGGCTGATGGTGGGGCTGGTGCTCGTGGTGCTTGTGTTCAGCAGGTTGTTCATGGTCACTTTCCTTGCGGGGAGCGGGGCGGGGTGGTGAGGGTGGGGCCCAGGAGCCAGCCGGCGATCTCGCGGATGGCGCCCGCGCCGCCCCGCGCGGTGGTGACGGCGCGGGCGGCTGCGCGTACGGCGTCCTGGGCGTCCGCCACGGCGACGGGCCAGCCGACGAGGGCGAGGCAGGGCAGGTCGTTGACGTCGTTGCCGGCGTAGAGCACGCGCTGGAGGTCGATGCCGTACTCCTCGCACCAGTGCTTGAGCGCGGCGTCCTTGCGGTCGATGCCGTGCAGCACGGGGACGTGGAGCTTGCGGGCGCGGGCGGCGACGACGGCGTTGCGCTCGGTGGAGAGGATCAGCAGGTGGAGGCCGGCGCGGCGGAGCGCGGCGACGCCGAGGCCGTCGCCGCGGTGGACGGCGACCATTTCGCGGCCGTCGGCGTCGATGAGGACGCGGTCGTCGGTCTGGGTGCCGTCGAAGTCGAGGACCACGGCGTCGACGTCGCGGCGGGTGGGGGTGTCGGTGGGGTCGAGGAGGGGGGCCAGGGCCCGGGCGCGGGCGAGGTCGTGCGGGTCGTCGATCTCCAGGACGCGGGCGGGGTCCGTGGGGACGAGGGTGGTGACGCCGAAGAAGCGGTGCCGGTGGTGGCGGAAGCCCGCGACGTCCATGGCGTAGGCGGCGCCCGTCTCCAGGAGTTCCGCTGGGCGGTCCTGGCGGCGGGGGCGGCGGGTCTTGTCGTGGTTGACGCCTTGTGCGTCGGGCGCGGCGGGCGCGGCGCCGTGGGGCGGGGCCGCTGGGGGCGGGGCCTGGGGCGGGGTGGGCGGGTGCGGGTCCGTGGTGGGGGCGGGGGTCCCTTCGGCGGGGGCCGTTCCGCTGTGCCCACCCTCCCCCAAGCTCTCGGCTTCGCTCGAGCAGGGGGGACCCCCATCGCCCTTGGCGGAACGCATGCCCACAGCGAAACGGCGGTCGACCGGCGGCGTGGCCGCACCCGCACCCACGGAAGCGGCGGCAGGCTCCACAGCGGAACAGTGGTTCGGGCGCCAGATGAAGCCGTGGAACGGGGCTGCTGTCAGGGATGTGTCGGCTGTGCCGGTGAGGATCTCCGACGCCACCGCGTCCACGTCGTCCGCCGTGAGGAACGGGCTCGTGCACTGGACCAGGAGGACCACGTCCGGGGCCTGGCCGTGGCGGGACTCGTGGGTGTCCAGGGCGTGCAGGACGGCCGCCTCGCTCGTGGCCGTGTCGCCCGACAGGGACGCGGGGCGGTCCACGACCTCCGCGCCCGCCGCACGGGCCACGGCCGCGACGGCCGGGTCGTCCGTCGACACGGCGACGTGCGTGACGTGGCGGGCGGCGCGGCAGGCGCGGACCGCGCGGGCGACCAGCGGGACGCCGCCCACCGGGGCCAGGTTCTTGCCGGGGACGCCCTTGGAGCCGCCCCTCGCGGGGATCACCGCCAGGACGGTTCGCCGCCCGTGTGTCGCGGTCACAGGTCCCCCAGCCGTCGGATCAGCGGCGCCATGCGCTGGACGCCGTGGCGGTACGCGCCGCGTGCCGTCTCCCGTACGGCGGTGCGCAGCGCGCCTCGTACGCCTCGTGGTTCCGTCCCGGGCGGCGCGTCCAGGCGGTGGCGGGCCAGGACGCCCGGCAGGTAGCCGGGGGCCGTGGACGGCGTGTAGTACGGGGCGACGGGCGGCAGCTCGTCCTGCTTCAGGAGTTCCTCGACCCGCGCCCGCGCCGCCTCGAACGACGGCGCGTCGCCGACGCCCTGGTCGGCCAGCCAGTCCGGGTCGGGCTCGGGGCGGTGGCCGGTGTCGAGCCGGTCCCAGGAGGTGAGCAGGCCCGAGCCGATGAAGTGGTGGTTGCCGAGCGCCTCGCGGACGCCCAGGTCGGTGAGGACCGCCGTCGGCACGCCGCGGTGCAGGGACTCCAGGGCGGCCGTCGACGAGACGGTGACGAGCAGGTCCGTACGGTCCAGGACGGCGCCCATGTGCCCGTACGCGAGGCGCAGGTTGGGCGGGAGCGGCATGCCGCGGGCGAGCTTCTGGTACGGGAGTTCCTCGATGTGCGTGGTGTGCTCGCCCGGCTTGGAGCGCAGCTTCAGCACGACGTCCCGCTCCGGGTGCAGCCGGGCGTGCCCGGCCAGCCGCCGCAGCAGGTACAGGCGGTCGGCCCGCGACGCCGGTACGGAGGGCTGCGCGGCGAACACGACGGTGTCCCGCCCCGGTGCGGGCCGGTAGGGCGCCCCGCCGAGGAACGGCAGCGCCGCCTCGACGACGGCCGACGGGTCGGCGCCCACGCCCTCGTACACGGCGCGGAACCGCCGCGCGTCGTACGGCGAGTTGGCGAGGACGACGTCCGCGCCGTGCCGCAGCAGCAGCCCGTCCGCGAGCTTCTCGTACACGACGCCGACGTAGCCGGTGACGGTCACCGGGCGGCGCCGCAGCGCCATGCCGGCCAGCCCGTGCAGCACCGCCTGCACCGTGCCGCCGACGAGGGCGAGGACGACGACGTCGTACCCCTCGTCCCGTACGGCGCGCAGGAATTCGGCGCCCGTGACCTCGCGCGGGGTCCCGAGGCCGGTGCCGGTCTCGGCGAGCTGGCGGGCTGTCGGGGTCGCGCGGCCGCGCAGGGCGAAGCCGGTGATGTCGGGGGCCGCATCGGAGGCCGCATCGGGGGTGCCGGCGCGGGAGCCGGTGCGGGAGCCGGGGCGCGGATCGTCGGTGCGGGCGTCGGGCCGGGCGATGCGGCGCGCCGTCAGCGCGCCCCATTTCCATCGGGTGTCGGAGTCCGCGACAACCGCGATCCGATACGTGAGCGAGGGCACGGCGAGGACGTTAGGAAGGCATTCCGCTTCATGGCCCAACTCGACCGCAACAAAAGATGAACAGCGCCTGGACGCCGTCCGGTTAAGGAGCGCGCCGCTCATTGTTCATCGGGCATCCCACCCCCGGACAGGGCGAATGCGCGCCGCGCGGCCTAGCGTCCCGTACGTGGTCAAGCTCTCCGTCGTCGTGCCGTTCTTCAATGTGCAGAGATACGCGCCCGACACCCTCAGAAGCCTGCGCGCCAACGCCCGCGACGATTTCGAGTTCCTGCTCGTCGACGACTGTTCGACGGACGGTACGCCGGAGATCCTGGAACGGGCCGTACGGGAGGTCCCCGGCGCCGTGCTGCTCCGGCACGAACGCAACGGCGGGCTCGCGACCGCCCGCAACACCGGGATCGACGCGGCGCGCGGCGAGTACCTGGCGTTCCTGGACGGGGACGACTGGCTGGCACCCGGGCATCTGCCTCAACTACTCGATGCGATAGAGGAGTTGGGGTGCGACTTCGTCCGTACGGACCATGTGCGGTGCACGGGCCGCGAGCGGAGTGTGCGGCGGGTCCCGGTGGGGCGGCGCGGTGAGGTGCTGCGGCCTCGGGACGCGATCCTGCCGGCGCACCGGACGACGTCGGTCGACTATCCGTACGCCTGGGCGGGGATGTACCACCGGCGGCTCGTGGAGCGCGGACTGCTGCACTTCACGGACGGGCTGCGGACGGCCGAGGATCGTCCGTGGATCTGGCGGCTGCACCGTGAGGCGGATTCCTTCGCGGCGGTGAGCACGCTCGGAATCTTCTACCGGCGCGGAATTTCCACCTCTCTCACACAGATCGGCGACATGCGTCAGCTCGATTTCATCCGGGCTTTCGACCAGGTGATCGAAGAAACGGCATCCGACGGGGATGACGCGGACCGGTTTCTGCCGAAAGCGGTACGGACGTATTGCGCGATCATCGCCCACCACATGGGGTCGATCGAGCGTTTCGAACCGCCGGTCGCGCGGAAACTCCGGGCGATGAGCGCGGCGGCGCTGCGACGGATGCCGCAGGACGTGCTCCGGGAGGCTCTGGACGCGATGGACGCGGACCGCTCGGCGGTGCTGCGCAGGCTGCGCCGGCGTCCGGCCGCGGCGGGGGGCGGTTCCGTGGGATCCGGTTCCGCGGGGGTGGGGGCGTGACCGTGCAGGTGCTGTACGCCTCCAGTCTGTACGGGGCGGTCACGCTCGCCGCCGCGCTGGACAGCGGGTGCCTACCGCCCGCCGAGCGGCGCGTGCTGCTGGTGTCGAACAACGCGGCGGTGCCGGAGACGACGCCGTCGCTCGACCGGATGCCCGGCTTCGAGCGGCTGCGCGCGGGGCGCCGGTTCGACGCGGTGCTGTCGTGGAACGAGGCGATCGCGCCGCTCCACCCGGGCGGCTGGTCGCCGCGCCCCGACGACGTACCGCTGTGGGAGCGGTACCTGCGGCTGCTGTGGGGCATCGGGCCGGGCGAGCGGGTCGAGCTGGTCGTGGAGTCGCTCCAGGTGGCCCCGGCCCTGGCGCTGGCGCAACTGTTCCAGGACGCGCCGCTGACGGTGTACGCGGACGGGCTGATGACGTACGGCCCGACGCGGAACCGGCTGGACGCGCTGGTGGGCGAGCGGGTGCGCCGCGTCCTGCACCTGGACCTGGTGCCGGGGCTGCGGCCGCTGCTGCTCGGCGAGTTCGGGGCGGTGGCGGAGGCGGTGCCGGCGGGGGCGTTCACGAAGGTGGTGGACGAGCTGGCGGAGGCGGAAGCGGAGGCGGCGGGCCCACTGCGCTGCGTACGCGAGGGCGGCGCGCTGCGCGAGGGCGGCGCGCTGCTGCTGGGCCAGTATCTGTCGGCCCTGGACATCCTCACCGCCGACGAGGAGGAGGCCCTGCACCTGCGGATGGTGCGGGGCGCGGTCGCGCGCGGCCACCGGCGCCTGGTGTTCAAGCCGCACCCGGTCGCCCCGGCGTCGTGGTCGCGGACGCTGGAGCGGGCGGCGCAGGGGCTGGGCGCCGAGCTGACCGTGCTGGAGGAGCCGCTGCCGGCGGAGGTCGTGTACCGGCGGATGCGGCCCGAGCTGGTGGTGGGCTGCTTCTCGACGGCGCTGTTCACGGCGAGCCGCTTCTACGGCATCCCCGTGGCCCGGGTCGGCACCGGCCTGCTGCTGGAGCGCCTCGCGCCGTACCAGAACAGCAACCGCGTGCCGGTGACCCTGGCGGACGCGCTGCTCCCGGACCTGGAGTCGACGTCGTACGAGCCGGAGCCGGTCGGTGACGTCACGGACCTGGTGGCGGCGGTCGGCTTCGCGATGCAGCCGCAGCTCCGCCCGGACCTGCGGGAGGCGGCCGAGCGGTATCTGAAGAGCTGCCCGCCCGCCTTCCTCGCCCGCTACTTCAAGCGCCGCCGCCTGACGGTCCTGGGTCTCCCGGGAGGCCTCCCGCTCCCCCGCAACCGCGCGGTGCGGCGCGTGGTGCGGGAGGCCCGCCGCCTGAAGCGCAGGGCCCTGAACCCGCCGGCTAGGCGGCGCCGGTGACCGGCTCCTGGAGTTCGGTCACCCACTCCGCCCGGTCGTCCGGGCACTCCAGGTACAGCTCGCGGGCGTAGCCGGCGGAGCGGTGGCCGTTGGCGTCGATCCACGCGGCGAGGCCCTGGGCGGTGGGCAGCACCTCGCTCATGGGCCCCCGGTGGATGGCGGTCGCCGCCCGCTCGACCGGGGGCAGGTCGACGAGGTCGACGTCCGGTACGGCCGTGACGCCCGGCGGTACGGCCATGCCGGCGTGGACGACGATCGTGCCGTCGCCCGCCGGGGCGTCCTCGTAGTACGCGATGCCCGGCCCGAAGCCGGTGAGCCCGGCGGCGGTGAGACGGGCGCACAGCTCGTCGTAGAGGGGCGTGATGACGGGGCCGATGTCGGCGGGCGCGTAGCTCGCGGCGATGCCGCTGAGCTCGGCGACCCGTACGGCGGGGATGCTCTTGACGACGACGTCCTGCGTGGACATGTGTCCCTCGCTCTCGATGGCCCGGAGCCTCGCCGCGACCTGGCCCAGCCGTGCCGCCGCCTCGGCCATCGCCGCCTCCAGCTCGGCCTGCCGCAGCCGCAGCATGCCGCGCAGCTCGTCGGCGCCCACCTCGTCGTCCACGATCGACCGCACCTGGTCGAGTGTGAACCCGAGGTCCTTGAGGGCGATGACGCGGTTGAGCCGCGCCAGTTGCCCGGCCTCATAGAACCGGTAGCCGCTGTACGGGTCGACGTGCGCGGGCCGCAGCAGGCCGATGGCGTCGTAGTGCCGCAGCATGCGGACGGACACACGGCCGTGTCGGGCGAAGTCTCCGATGGTGAACATGACGACTCCTACGACACGGCCTCACACGGTGTGAGGGTCAAGCTACGCGCTTGCCAGCGACAGCTTCACCGCGAAGCCGAGGAACAGCGCACCGGCGGCCGATGTCGCCCCCGCGGAGAGCCGCTTGCGGCGGCGGAAGGCGGCGGCCAGCCGCGTGCCGCCGAATATCAGCGCGCTGAGGTAGAGGAAGCTGGCGAGCTGGGCGAGGGTGCCGAGGACGACGAAGGACAGGGCGGGGTAGGCGTACGCCGGGTCGACGAACTGCACGAAGAAGGCGATGAAGAACAGGATCGCCTTGGGGTTGATCAGGCTGATGACCAGAGCACGGCGGAAGGGCCGTTCGTCGGTGGCCGTGACCGTGGCCGCGGCGTCGCCCACCGCCTGCTCCCGGCGCGTGCGCCACATCGCCCAGGCGGCGCGCAGCATGCCGATGGCCAGCCACGTCAGATATCCGGCGCCCGCGTATTTCACGATCCCGAACAGCAGGGCGTTCGTCTGCAGCAGGGAGGCGACACCGGCCGCAGACAGCGTCATCAGCACCGTGTCCCCGCACCAGACCCCGGCCGCCGCGGTGTACCCGGCGCGCACGCCGCGGCGGGCGGCGGCGGAGAGGACGTACAGGGAGTTGGGACCGGGCAGCAGGATGATCAGGACGAGGCCCGCGAGGTAGGTGGGCAGGTCGATGACGCCGAACATGAAGGTGAGTGTCGCACGGGGGTACGACACTCACCTTCGGGATTTCACAGGACGAGACGACGGCCGGCACGCGTCCGGCGCGGCACCCGGACCATCCCGTCAGAAGGCGTCGGTGGGGACGTAGGTGCCCCAGACGTCGCGGAGGGCGTTGCAGACTTCGCCGACGGTGGCGCGGGCTTTGAGGGCGTCTTTCATGGGGTAGAGGACGTTGTCGGTGCCTTCGGCGGCCTTCTTCAGCTCGGCCAGGGCGGCGTCGACCGCCTGCTGGTCGCGTTCGGCGCGGAGCCTGGCCAGGCGGGCGGCCTGCTGGGCCTCGATGGCCGGGTCGACGCGCAGGGGCTCGTAGGGCTCTTCCTCATCGAGCTGGAAACGGTTCACACCGACCACGACACGTTCGCCGGAGTCGGTCTCCTGGGCGATGCGGTAGGCGGAACGCTCGATCTCGTTCTTCTGGAAACCGTGCTCGATCGCGCTGACCGCGCCGCCCAGGTCCTCGACCTTCCCCATCAGCTCCAGAGCCGCCGCCTCCACGTCATCGGTCATCTTCTCGATCACATAGCTGCCGGCGAACGGATCGACCGTCGCCGTCACATCCGTCTCATACGCCAGCACCTGCTGCGTCCGCAACGCCAGACGCGCCGACTTGTCCGTCGGCAGCGCGATCGCCTCGTCGAACGAGTTCGTGTGCAGCGACTGCGTCCCGCCCAGCACCGCGCCCAGCCCCTGCACCGCCACCCGCACCAGATTCACCTCCGGCTGCTGCGCCGTCAGCTGCACCCCGGCCGTCTGCGTATGGAAACGCAGCATCCACGACTTCGGGTTCTTCGCCCCGAACTCCTCCCGCATCACCCGCGCCCAGATCCGGCGCGCAGCCCGGAACTTCGCCACCTCCTCCAGGAACGTCGTGCGCGCCACGAAGAAGAACGACAACCGCGGAGCGAAGTCGTCCACGTCCATCCCCGCCGCGACCGCCGTGCGCACGTACTCGATCCCGTCCGCGAGCGTGAACGCGATCTCCTGCGCCGGCGACGCACCCGCCTCCGCCATGTGATAGCCCGAGATCGAGATCGTGTTCCACTTCGGGATCTCCGCCCGGCAGTACTGGAAGATGTCCGCGATCAGACGCAGCGACGGCTTCGGCGGAAAAATATACGTACCCCGCGCGATGTACTCCTTCAGCACATCGTTCTGGATCGTCCCCGTCAGCTTCTCCGCGCTGACCCCCTGCTCCTCCGCCACCAGCTGATACAACAGCAGCAGCAACGCCGCGGGAGCGTTGATCGTCATCGACGTCGACACCCGGTCCAGCGGAATCCCGTCGAACAGCACCCGCATGTCATCGACCGAGTCGATCGCCACCCCCACCTTGCCCACCTCACCATGAGCAATCGGCGCGTCCGAGTCATGCCCCATCTGCGTCGGCAGATCGAACGCCACCGACAACCCCATCGTCCCGTTCGCGATCAACTGCTTGTAACGGGCATTCGACTCCACCGCCGTCCCGAACCCCGCATACTGCCGCATCGTCCACGGACGCCCCGTGTACATCGACCGATACACACCCCGCGTGAACGGATACCCACCCGGCTCGCCCAGCTTCACCGCCGGGTCCCACCCAGCCAGGGCATCCGGCCCGTACACCGGCTCAATGGGCAGTCCCGACTC